>NZ_CP020612.1:0-300000 GCF_002105555.1 Paracoccus contaminans | reverse complement strand
TGGCGGCGCGATTTTCACGAAAACCCCGAACTGCTCTACGAGGTCCATCGCACCGCTGGCCGGGTGGCCGAGCTGCTGCGCGGCTTTGGCGTGGACGAGGTGGTCGAAGGGATCGGCAAGACCGGCGTCGTGGGCGTGATCCGCGGCCGCACCGACACGCATGGTCGGGTCATCGGCCTGCGCGCCGACATGGATGCCCTGCCCATCAGCGAGACGACCGGCGCGCCCCATGCGTCCCGCACCCCCAATGTCATGCATGCCTGCGGCCATGACGGCCACACCGCGATGCTGCTGGGGGCGGCGAAATACCTGGCCGAGACGCGCAACTTCGACGGCACCGCCATCGTCATCTTCCAGCCCGCCGAAGAGGGCGGGGCAGGGGGGCAGGCCATGGTGCAGGACGGGCTGGTCGAGCGCTGGGGCATCCAGGAATTCTACGGCATGCACAACATGCCGGGCATCCCGGTCGGCAGCTTTGCCATCCGCGAGGGCGGGATCATGGCCGCCGCCGACCAGTTCGACATCGTGGTGACCGGCAAGGGCGGTCACGCAGCCAAGCCCCATGAATGCATCGACACGACCCTGGTTGCCGCGCAGATCATCGTTGCCGCGCAATCCATCGTGTCGCGCAACGTTGACCCGCTGAAGAACGCGGTCGTGTCAATCTGCGTCGTGCAGACCGATTCGACCGCGCATAACGTCATCCCGCAGGTCGTGCGGATGAAGGGCACGGCCCGCAGCCTGGACGATGCGGTGCGCGACCAGCTGGAGGCCGACATAAGGCGCGTGGCCCAGGGCATCGCTGCCGCCTATGGCGCCAGGGTCGAGGTCGAATACAGCCGCGGCTATCCCGTTACGCGCAACCACCCCGAACAGACCGGCCATGCCGCCGAGGTGGCGCGCGCGATTACGCCGCAGGTTCAGACGGATGTCGCCCCGATGATGGGGGGCGAGGATTTCAGCTACATGCTGGAACAGAAACCGGGCGCCTACATCTTCGTCGGCAATGGCGACACGGCGATGCTGCACAGCCCCGCCTATGACTTCGACGATGAGGCCATCCCCTTTGGCGCAAGCTGGTATGCGGGCATGGTCGAGGCGCGGATGCCCGCCGCCTGACGGGCGCAGGCGCGGCGCGGGCTTCCTGTCCCCGCGCCTTGCCGCATCTGCGCGGCGGGCGCGCGGTCCGGCCGCCGGCCATGGCGCGGCCGAGCCTGCCCGGCCGCGCCCTTGGGGCTGCAGGGTTACAGCGTATCCGGTATGATGCCGGTGCGCGCCTCGGCAGCGGCTGCCGCGGCCGGGCTGCTGGGCTGGGCGGAAACGGTGCCCGCGGGCGTGCGGGGCGCCGGGCGGGGCGAGGAGTCGTCCATGCTCGTCTGGCAGGCGGCCAGCGCCAGCAGGGACAGGATGGCGGCCATGGGGCCGGGGTGGAATGCGCGCATCATCGGGTTCTCGCTGCAGGGGCGTTGCTGCCGGAAGGGTGGCGTCCACCGACACCTTTGTCCATCCCCATGGGCGGGCATGGCAGAATGACGCGGCCTTCCTTGTGCTGCCCGCGCCGCGGGCCTATCTTGGCGCAATGCCAGATGTCGCCCCGCTGATCGATCCCTTCGCGCGCCCGATCACCTATCTGCGGGTCTCGGTCACCGACCGCTGCGATTTCCGCTGCACCTACTGCATGGCCGAGCACATGCAGTTCCTGCCCAAGGCCGAGCTGCTCACGCTGGAGGAGCTGGAGCGGCTGTGCGGCGCCTTCGTGGACCTTGGCGTGCGCAAGCTGCGCGTGACGGGGGGCGAGCCGCTGGTGCGGCGCAACATCATGTCCTTCTTCCGCGCCATGTCTGCGCGGCTGGGGCGCGGTCTGGACGAGCTGACGCTGACCACCAATGGCAGCCAGCTTGCGCGCCTTGCCCCCGAGCTGGCCGATTGCGGCGTGCGGCGGGTGAATGTCTCGCTTGATACGCTGGACCCGGACAAGTTCGCGGCCGTCACCCGCTGGGGCCGTCTGCCGCAGGTGCTGGACGGGATCGCCGCGGCACGGGCGGCAGGGCTGCGCATCAAGATCAATGCCGTGGCCCTGAAGGGCTTCAACGACAATGAGCTGTTCCGCCTTGTGGACTGGTGCGCGGCTGAAGGGCACGATCTGACCTTCATCGAGGTCATGCCCATGGGCGACATGGGCGAGGAGGCGCGCCTTGACCAGTACTGGCCCCTGCGCGACCTGCGCGCGCGGCTGGAAGAGCGGCTGACGCTGGTGCCGCTGGCCGAGCGCACCGGCGGCCCCGCCCGCTATGTCCGGGTCGAGGAAACAGGCGCGAGGATCGGTTTCATCACGCCGCTGACGCATAACTTCTGCGAAAGCTGCAACCGCGTTCGCGTTACCTGCACGGGCGAGCTGTTCATGTGCCTGGGGCAGGAGGACCGCGCCGACCTGCGCGCCCCCCTGCGCGCCAGCGCCGATGACGCGCCCTTGCGCGAGACGATCGTCGCCGCCATCGCCCGCAAGCCCAAGGGCCATGATTTCGACTATTCGCGCGGCGTGGCGGGCCAGATGTCGCGGCACATGAGCCACACCGGGGGCTGAGCGCCCCCGGCGGGCCTATCTGACGGTGATGCGCCCCTCCGGCTCGGCTTTGTAGCCCGGCCCCTGCTTGGCGAGGTAATCGGCCAGGACATCGGCCAGGTCGGGCCCGAAATCATAGGCCGCGCGCGCCTGGGTTGCGAAAACGTCATAGCCGTCGCCGCCACGGCGCAGATAGTCATTGGTCACGACTCCATAGATCCTGCCGGGGTCGAGCGGCGCCCACCCTGCGCCCTCGCGGACCTGCACATCGCTGATCCGGCTGCCTTTCGGGGCCTCTGGATCGACCGTGTATTTCAGCCCCGCGACCTGGGCAAAGCGGCCGGCTCCCTCCTCCATCCGGCTGGCGCCGTTTTCCAGCGCCGCAAGGATCGTGGCGCCAGACGCCTCGAAGGTGGCCAGGGTGTTCTGGAACGGCAGGACCGAGACGACCTCGCCCATCGTCACCGGCCCGGCATCGATCGAGGCGCGCAGGCCGCCGCCGTTCTGGATCGCGATGGTCACGCCCTGCGCAACCACGCGGTCGAGCATGGCGTCGGCGACCGCATTGCCCATCCCGCATTCCCGCATGCGGCAATCCTTGCGGTCGGCGCCCAGCGGGGCTGCGATCTCGGCCACCTGCCTGGCGCGAAGCGCCTCGATCGGGGCGGCCATGTCCCTGATGCGGGCGGCGATGGCCTCGTCCTCGGGCCATGACTGGTCAAGCAGGATCGGCGCGCCTTCGGCCCGGATCAGCTTGCCCGCATCGTCGAAGGTCAGCGTCAGATCGCCCAGATACTTGCCATAGGCATAGGCGGTGGCGACCGGCACCTCGGTTCCGTCGGCGCCCTTGACCATGGCGGGATAGGTGCCCTCGGCCCCCTCCATCCCGCCCAGAAGGGTATGGGAATGGCCCCCGATGATGGCATCGAGGCCCGGCACCTGCGCGGCGATCTGCCGGTCGCGGCCATAGCCGACATGGGTCAGGCCGATGATCTTGGTCACGCCCGCCTCGGTCAGCGCCTGAACATCGCCCCTCAGGCTGTCGATGTCGTCTTTGAAGATCACCGTCGGGCCGGGGGACGAGGTTTCCGGCGTGTCCATCGCCAGCGCCGACACCAGGCCGATCCTTTCCCCGCCCACGTCCAGGGTCACGGTCTTTTTCAGCCTGCCGCGCAGCCGGTCAGCCTGCGAAACGTCCAGATTGCCCGACATCACCGGAAAGCGCGCGCCGTCCAGCAGCACCATGGCGCCGTCGGGGCCATCGTCGAATTCGTGGTTGCCCAGGGTCATGGCGTCATAGCCGACCGCGTTCATGAACTCGGCCGTGTCCCGCCCCTTGTAGGTCGTATAGAACAGCGAACCCTGATACTGGTCGCCCGCGTCCAGCACGATGACATTGCCGCCCGCCGCGCGGATCGCGTCCCGCCGCGCCTTGATTGCCGCGGCGAGGCGGGCGACGCCGCCGAAGCATTCCCTTTTTTCCAGCGTCTCGGCATCGCAGGTCGAATCATATCTGTTGATCGGCTCGATCCGGCTGTGGACATCGTTGGTGTGCAGAATGTGCAGCACATAATCCGCCTGCGCCGCGCCGACGCTCAGGGCCATGATGCCCGCCGAGGCAAGGAAGATCCGTTTCATGAAAACGCTCCGCTGTGGGTGGGGCCGGTATCGGCAGGGAACATGACAGGATCGCGTCAGTCCAGCGGCGGGGTTTCGCCGGGCCATCGTTCACGCTATGTTCCGGGTGGCGGCAGGGGGCTCCTGTGCCTATCTGTTGCCCCTGTCCCCGAGAGGTCTGCATGGAACAGAAGTTCATCGAAGTCCGCGGCGCGCGCGAGCACAACCTCAAGGGTGTGGACATGTACATCCCGCGCGACAGCCTGGTGGTGATCACCGGCCTGTCGGGGTCGGGGAAATCCTCGCTTGCCTTTGACACCATCTATGCCGAAGGGCAGCGGCGCTATGTCGAAAGCCTGTCGGCCTATGCCCGGCAGTTCCTCGACATGATGGGCAAGCCGGATGTGGACCATATCACCGGCCTCTCCCCCGCGATCAGCATCGAGCAGAAGACGACCTCGAAGAACCCCCGGTCCACGGTCGGGACGGTGACCGAGATCTATGATTATCTGCGGCTGCTGTTCGCGCGCGCCGGCACGCCCTATTCGCCCGCGACCGGCCTGCCGATCGAGGCGCAGCAGGTGCAGGACATGGTTGACCGGGTGCTGGCCCTGCCCGAAGGCACGCGCGCCTATCTGCTGGCGCCCATCGTCCGCGATCGCAAGGGCGCCTATGAAAAGGAGCTGCTCGACCTGCGCAAGCGCGGCTTTCAGCGTGTCAAGATCGACGGGGCCTTCCACGAGCTGGACCAGCCCCCGGCCCTGGACAAGAAGTTCCGCCATGACATCGACGTTGTGGTCGACCGCATCGTGGTGCGCCCCGACATGGCAACGCGGCTGGCGGACAGTTTCCGCACCGCGCTGGACCTGGCCGAAGGCATTGCCGTTCTTGAGACCGCCCCCGCCGAGGGCGAGGGCGAGCGCATCACCTTCAGCGAGAACTTCGCCTGCCCGGTCAGCGGCTTCACCATCCCCGAGATCGAGCCGCGGCTGTTTTCCTTCAACGCGCCGCTGGGCGCCTGCCCGGCCTGTGACGGGCTTGGGGTCGAGCTGTTCTTCGACGAACGTCTGGTCGTGCCCGACAGCGGGCTGTCGCTTGCGCAAGGGGCGATTGCGCCCTGGGCCAAGTCCAAGTCGGCCTATCTGACGCAGACCGTGAACGCCCTGGCCAAGCATTACGGCTTTGACCGCAAGGCCCCTTGGCGCGAGCTGCCCGAGGATGCGCGCCGGATCCTGCTGCACGGCTCGGGCGGCGAGGAAATCCCCTTCCGCTTTGACGAGGGCGGCCGTGTCTATGAGGTCAGCCGCAGCTTTGAAGGCGTGATCCCGAATATCGAGCGCCGCTATCGCGAGACGGAGTCGAACTGGTCGCGCGAGGAGCTGGAGCGTTACCAGAACAGCCGCCCCTGCCATGTCTGCAAGGGCTGGCGGCTCAAGCCCGAGGCGCTGGCCGTCAAGATCGCGGGCAGCCATATCGGCCAGGTCACCGACCTGTCGATCCGTCAGGCGCTGGCCTGGGCCGAGGCCGCGCCAGACCATCTGAGCGCGCAGAAGAACGAGATCGCGCGCGCCATCCTCAAGGAGATCCGCGAAAGGCTTGGGTTCCTTGTGAATGTCGGGCTGGATTACCTGACGCTGTCCCGCGCGGCGGGCACGCTGTCGGGCGGCGAAAGCCAGCGCATCCGCCTTGCCAGCCAGATCGGCAGCGGGCTGACAGGCGTGCTCTATGTGCTGGACGAGCCCAGCATCGGCCTGCACCAGCGCGACAATGACCGGCTGCTGGACGCGCTGAAGGGGCTGCGCGACCAGGGCAACTCGGTCATCGTGGTGGAACATGACGAGGATGCGATCCGCCATGCCGATTATGTCTTCGACATGGGGCCGGGGGCAGGGGTGCACGGCGGCACCGTTGTCGCCAAGGGCACCCCGGCGGAAATCGAGGCAAACCCTGACAGCCTGACCGGGCAGTATCTGTCCGGGGCAAGGGAAATTCCCGTGCCTGCCGAACGGCGCGAGGGTAATGGCAAGCGGCTCGAGGTCGAGGGGGCGACCGGGAACAACCTCAAGGACGTGACGGCGGCATTCCCGCTGGGCACCTTTACCTGCGTGACCGGCGTGTCAGGCGGCGGCAAGTCCACGCTGACGATCGAGACACTGTTCAAGACCGCGTCCATGCGGCTGAACGGCGCCCGCCAGACGCCTGCGCCCGCCCGCGCCGTCAAGGGGCTTGAGCTGCTGGACAAGGTCATCGACATCGATCAGCGCCCCATCGGCCGCACCCCGCGGTCGAACCCGGCCACCTATACCGGCGCCTATACCCATATCCGCGACTGGTTCGCCCGCCTGCCCGAATCCAAGGCCCGCGGCTATGGGCCGGGCCGCTTCAGCTTCAACGTCAAGGGCGGGCGCTGCGAGGCCTGCCAGGGCGACGGCGTCATCAAGATCGAGATGCACTTCCTGCCCGATGTCTATGTCACCTGCGAGACCTGCAAGGGCAAACGGTATAACCGCGAGACGCTCGAGGTCGAGTTCAAGGGCAAGTCCATCGCCGACGTGCTGGACATGACGATCGAGGATGCGCAGGATTTCTTCCGCGCCGTCCCCTCGATCCGGTCCAAGATGGACGCGCTGGTCGAGGTGGGCCTTGGCTATGTCAAGGTCGGCCAGCAGGCCACAACCCTGTCGGGGGGCGAGGCGCAGCGAGTCAAGCTGGCCAAGGAACTGGCCCGCGCATCGACTGGCAAGACGCTGTATATTCTGGACGAGCCTACCACGGGGCTGCATTTCGACGATACGCGCAAGCTGCTTGAGGTGCTGCACCGGCTGGTCGATCAGGGCAACACGGTGGTGGTGATCGAGCACAACCTCGATGTCATCAAGACCGCCGACTGGATCATCGACATCGGTCCCGAAGGCGGCGACGGCGGCGGGCGCGTCGTCGCCGAAGGCACACCCGAGGCCGTGGCGCAGGTCGAGGGCAGTCACACGGGGCGCTATCTGGCGCCCATGCTTGCTGCCGCCGCCCGGCGCCGGCCCCCTGCCGCAGAGGCAGGCGCCCCGGCCGCCGCCCCAAGATCGCGCAAGGCGCGCAAATCCGCTGCATGAGCGCAAGCTTTCCCCGCGCGCCGGATGGCGAGCCTCATGCATGGGGCCTGACCGGCAGCCGGCCGGAACAGGTCTGGGAACGGTTTTCGCCCGCCTATGAGGCGCAGGCCGAGCGGCTGGTCCGCGCCCTGGAGGCGCGGGGCTGGCAGGTATTTCTGGGCGGTGCGGGCAGCGAGGACGGCGAATATGTCGCCGCCCGGCGCGGCGACGGACAGTCGCTGTTCCTGTGCCATCTGGAGGAGCCTGCCGAGGCGCGCGCGATCGCGGCGCTGGACGATGCTGCGCTTGCGCGCTGGCTGGACGAAGCCGGCGCATGAGCGGAGGGCAGCGCGGCCGCGCTGCCATCCGCGCGGATGGGGGGCTGAACCTTCTGCGCGGCAGCAGCCAAGGCGACGCCTGCCCCCTCGGGTCTTGCCGACGCTTTGGCCCGTCTGTGTCGCAGTCACCTGCCAAACTGGCCATGTCGGGGCGCGTCAGGGCAGCGGGGCGGCGACCATTGCCCATGATCGTGCAGTTTTCAGCGGTTTGGACCCTTGCGAGGGTTTTCCCCCCTGCTGTCGTCCCTCGGGGGCCACTGGCGGGTCCGCAGTGCCCAATGCAGCCTTTGGCGGTAGGTGCAGGGGCAGGGGCAGGGCATGGCGCTGCGGCGCGCAGCAGCATCGCCATGACGCCGCTGCCCGGCCGGGATCGGCATGGCAGGGCACGGCGGATGTGATCGCGCCGATTGCCCGGTTTCCTTGGGCCTTTCGTGGCCGTGCCACGGCGGCAGGTCACGTGCTCTCATTGACCCTGTGACCCGGCAGGTCTAGATGATGCACAGCCAAGCCACGCGGGGATCCCTCCCCGCCGTCAGGGGAGCCGCTCGTGGAGTATCTGCTGTCCGAATATCTGCCGATCCTGGTCTTTCTCGGCATGGCCTCGGCGCTGGCGATCATCCTGGTGCTTGCGGCATGGATCATCGCGGTGCGCAATCCCGATCCCGAAAAGGTCAGCGCCTATGAATGCGGCTTCAACGCCTTTGACGATGCGCGGATGAAGTTCGACGTGCGCTTCTATCTGGTGTCGATCCTGTTCATCATCTTCGACCTCGAGGTGGCGTTCCTGTTTCCCTGGGCGGTCAGCTTTCCGACCCTGACGGATGTGGCCTTCTGGTCGATGATGGTCTTCCTCGGCGTGCTGACGGTCGGCTTTGCCTATGAATGGCGGAAAGGTGCGCTGGAATGGGCGTGATGGACAAGACCGGACGGGTGGGCGGCGCGGGGCCGGCCCATCATGGCGGGCATCCCACCGGCGTGCAGTCGGGGCTGATCTTTCCCGAAGCCTCGGGGGTTTCCACGGGGCCGAATGCGGCCGGCGCCGATCGCGATGTCGCCACCCAGGCGCTCAACCGCGAATTGCAGGACAAGGGTTTCCTGCTGACCACGACCGAGGACATCATCAACTGGGCGCGCAATGGCTCGCTGCACTGGATGACCTTCGGCCTGGCCTGCTGCGCGGTCGAGATGATGCACACCTCGATGCCCCGCTATGATCTGGAACGCTTCGGCACGGCGCCCCGCGCCTCGCCGCGCCAGTCCGACCTGATGATCGTGGCGGGCACGCTGACCAACAAGATGGCCCCGGCGCTGCGCAAGGTCTATGACCAGATGCCCGAGCCGCGCTATGTCATCTCGATGGGCTCCTGCGCCAATGGCGGGGGGTATTACCATTACAGCTATTCGGTGGTGCGCGGCTGCGACCGCATCGTGCCGGTGGATATCTATGTGCCCGGCTGCCCGCCCACGGCAGAGGCGCTGCTGTATGGCATCCTGCAATTGCAGCGGCGCATCCGCCGCACCGGCACGCTGGTGAGGTGATCGCAATGGCCGTCTATCCCGACACCGCCGCGCTGACCGAGCTGGGCGATCTGCTGGCCGCGCAGCATGCCAATGCCGTCCTGTCCGCTGACGTGCAGTTCGGCGAGCTGACGCTTGCCATTCACGCGGCGGCCGTCGTGCCGCTGGTGAGGGCGCTGGCCGCCGATCCGGCATGCCGCTTTTCCACGCTGGTGGACATCACGGCGGTGGACAATCCCGAACGGCCCGCGCGCTTTGACATGGTCTGGCAGTTCCTGTCGATGTACACCAACCAGCGCATCCGGCTGAAGGCCGCGGTGCGCGAGGGCGAGCTGGTTCCTTCGCTGACCGGGGTCATGCCCTCGGCCAACTGGTTCGAGCGCGAGGTCTTCGACATGTTCGGGATCATGTTCTCGGGCCATCCCGACCTGCGGCGCATCCTGACCGACTATGGCTTTCGCGGATACCCGCTGCGCAAGGATTTTCCAACCACCGGCTATGTCGAGGTCCGCTGGGACGATTCCGAAAAGCGCGTCGTCTATGAACCCGTGCGCCTTGTTCAGGAATACCGGCAGTTCGATTTCCTTTCCCCGTGGGAGGGGGCGAAATACATCCTGCCAGGCGATGAAAAGGCCCCGGCCACGACCGGCGTGACGGCAGAGGGCAAGAAATGATGGACGGCGACATCCGCGACAACCTCTATGACGACGGCTCGGTCGATGCGCTGACGGGCGAGCAGAGGATCCGCAACTTCAACATCAACTTCGGCCCCCAGCACCCTGCCGCGCATGGCGTGCTGCGCATGGTGCTGGAGCTTGACGGCGAGATCGTCGAGCGCGCCGACCCCCATATCGGCCTGCTGCATCGCGGCACCGAAAAGCTGATGGAATCGCGGACCTATCTGCAGAACCTGCCCTATCTGGACCGGCTGGACTATGTGGCGCCGATGAACCAGGAACATGCCTGGTGCCTGGCGATCGAACGGATGACCGGCACCGAGATTCCGCGCCGGGCCAGCCTGATCCGCGTGCTGTATTCCGAAATCAGCCGGATTCTGAACCACCTGCTGAACGTGACCACGGGCGCGATGGATGTGGGCGCGCTGACCCCGCCTTTGTGGGGGTTCGAGGAACGCGAAAAGCTGATGGTGTTCTATGAACGCGCATCGGGGGCGCGCCTGCACGCGGCCTATTTCCGCCCCGGCGGCGTCCATCAGGATCTGCCCCCCGCGCTGCTGGACGACATCGACGACTGGGCGGTTCATTTCCCGCGCGTCATCAACGATCTGGACACGCTGATCACCGAGAACCGCATCTTCAAGCAGCGGACGGTGGATATCGGGG
Source organism: Paracoccus contaminans (assembly GCF_002105555.1). Classification (NCBI taxonomy): domain Bacteria; kingdom Pseudomonadati; phylum Pseudomonadota; class Alphaproteobacteria; order Rhodobacterales; family Paracoccaceae; genus Paracoccus; species Paracoccus contaminans. Next base: position 289,538 of record NZ_CP020612.1, on the reverse strand, counting down.
TCGCCAAGGAACAGGACTGCCTTGACTGGGGCTATTCGGGGGTGATGGTGCGCGGATCGGGCCTGGCCTGGGATCTGCGGCGCAGCCAGCCTTACGAATGCTATGACGAATTCGATTTCGAGGTGCCGGTCGGCACCAATGGCGATTGCTATGACCGCTATCTGTGCCGGATGGAGGAGATGCGCCAGTCCACCCGCATCATCCGCCAGGCCGTCGCCAAGCTGAAGGCGGAGCCTGCGGGCGACGTTCTGGCGCGCGGCAAGCTGACCCCGCCGCGCCGCGCCGACATGAAGCGCGACATGGAAAGCCTGATCCACCACTTCAAGCTTTACACCGAAGGCTTCAAGGTTCCTGCCGGCGAGGTCTATGCCGCTGTCGAGGCCCCCAAGGGCGAATTCGGCGTCTATCTGGTCAGCGACGGCACCAACAAGCCGTGGCGCGCCAAGCTGCGCGCGCCGGGCTTCCTGCATCTTCAGTCGATGGACTGGATGGCCAAGGGCCACATGCTGGCGGACGTGTCCGCCATCATCGCCACGATGGACATCGTGTTCGGCGAGGTGGACCGATGAGCGGGGCTGTCCCTGGGCCGCAGGCGGGTGCCCGCGCCATGATGATCCTTGTCGGAGTGCTGGTCTGATGCTGCGCCGCCTGTCCCCCGTCCAGCCGGACGATTTCGCGTTCACGCCCCGCAATCTCGAATGGGCGCGCGCGCAGATGACCAAATATCCCGAGGGCCGCCAGCAGTCCGCCATCATTCCGGTGCTGTGGCGCGCGCAGGAACAGGAAGGCTGGCTGAGCCGTCCGGCCATCGAATACTGCGCCGAGCTGCTGGGGATGTCCTTCATCCGCGCGCTTGAGGTTGCGACCTTCTATTTCATGTTCCAGCTGCATCCGGTCGGCCGCATCGCACATGTCCAGATCTGCGGCACCACCACCTGCATGATCTGCGGCGCGGGCGATCTGATCGCTGTCTGCCGGGAACGGATCGCGCCGACGCCCCACACGCTGTCGGCCGACGGCAATTTCAGCTGGGAAGAGGTCGAGTGCCTGGGCGCCTGCACCAACGCGCCCATGGTCCAGATCGGCAAGGATTACTATGAGGATCTGACGGCGCAGAAGCTGGCGGCGCTGATTGATGCGCTCGTGGCGGGGCAACTGCCGGTGCCGGGCCCGCAGAACGGGCGCTTTTCATCCGAGGCGCTCGGCGGTGCGACGGCCCTGACGGCGACCGAGCGCAGCGAGGATTACAACGCCTCGGCCGCGCGCGCGGTGCGGCTGCGCGACACGGTCAAGCGCATTGACGGCGGCGAGGTGCCGATCCTGACCCCCTGGGCGCAGAGGCCCGAGCAAGCCGAGCCCGGCGCCCCCGAGAACGAGCCGGAGCCGAGCGCCGGACGCCTGGTCGATGCCACGGGGATCACCGTGCAGGAAGCGGCGGGCACCTCGGCCGGTCGGCCCCCGTCGATGCGAGAGCCTGCCGGCCAGCCGGCCGATGCCAGGACAACGGAATAGCGGGCTGCAGGGCGGGGCCGTGGGATGAGCAACTGCACGCGCAATACCAGGATGGCTGCCCTTGCCGCGGGTCTGCTGGTCTGGCTGATGGCGTTGAGCCATGGCGGGGCAGGGCCGATCGGCGGGCTGTTCCTGGGCTTGGTGACTGCCGGGCTGGCAGGCGGGCTGCTGACGCTGTTGTTCTGCGCTGGCTCCGCATGGGAAGGCTTGGAAAGCCTGCCTGGACCAGCCGCGGCGACCGCCCCAGCCGAGCAGGCGATCGGAACGCCCGATGCCGCAAGCGTTGCCATTGCCCGGCCGCAGAGGCCCGCAGGCATGGGGCAGACCCCGGAGGGTGCCTCGGCCGATCCGCGCCGCGCCGTGACGTTCGAGCCTGATGTTTCGGGTGCGCAGGTCAGCGCATCGGGGGCCGGCAGGGCGCAGCAGGCTCAGCCAGGGCCCGGCGCCGCGACCGAAGTCGCCGAAGCCGCATGGCCGGCCGGGAAAGAACCGCCGCATGATGCCGGCGGGGCTGGTGCGGTGGCGCATGCTGCCGCCTCTGATGCCGGCAGCCTTGCAGGCGGTGCTGCCCTATCCGCCCCTGTCACGACCGATGCGGGCCGGCTGCGCGCGGAACGCAAGCGGTCGCTTGCGGACGGTCAGGAAAGGGCGCATGCCGATAGCGTGCAGGGCGGCCCGGCATGAGCGGCAGCCCCCGCCCCGACGATGGCGGCCAGATGCGGCTGGCAGGCGGCGTGATCGCAGCGGCGATGCTGCTGTGGCTGGCGGCGAACTGGGCGGGGCAGCGTTATGGCTGGCCCGTGCAATATGCCTTTCTCGCCGATCTTGCGGCGATCGGGGCGCTGGTCTGGTCGCTGCTGGTGACTTGGCGCATCTGGCGGCGGCGCGACGGCGCGCCGCGCGAACGATAGGACGACGACGCGATGCTGAGCGATCAGGACCGGATCTTCACCAACCTCTACGGCATGGGCGACCGCAGCCTGAAGGGCGCGCGCGCGCGCGGCCACTGGGACGGCACCGCCGACATCATCGCCCGCGGCCGTGACGGCATCATCGACGAGATGAAGAAGTCGGGCCTGCGCGGCCGCGGCGGGGCAGGCTTTCCCACGGGGATGAAGTGGTCCTTCATGCCCAAGGAAAGCGATGGCCGGCCCGCCTATCTGGTGATCAACGCCGACGAATCCGAACCCGCGACCTGCAAGGACCGCGAGATCATGCGCCACGATCCGCACACGCTGATCGAGGGCGCGCTGATCGCCAGCTTTGCCATGGGCGCGCATGCGGCTTATATTTATATCCGCGGCGAATATATCCGCGAACGCGAGGCGCTGCAGGCGGCGATCGACGAATGCTATGACGCCGGGCTGCTGGGCCGGAACGCGGCGAAATCGGGTTGGGATTTCGACCTGTTCCTGCATCACGGCGCCGGCGCCTATATCTGCGGCGAGGAAACCGCCCTGCTGGAAAGCCTGGAAGGCAAGAAGGGCATGCCCCGGATGAAGCCGCCGTTTCCGGCCGGGGCGGGGCTTTACGGCTGCCCGACCACGGTGAACAACGTCGAATCCATCGCCGTCGTCCCCACCATCCTGCGCCGCGGGGCGGAGTGGTTCGCCTCTTTCGGGCGCCCCAACAACGCCGGCGTCAAGCTGTTCGGCCTGACCGGCCACGTCAACACGCCCTGCGTGGTCGAGGAATCCATGTCGATCCCGATGCGCGAGCTGATCGAAAAGCACGGCGGCGGCATCCGCGGCGGCTGGTCGAACCTCAAGGCGATCATCCCCGGCGGCGCATCCTGCCCGGTCCTGCCCGCGCATCTGTGCGAGGATGCGATCATGGATTTCGACGGCATGCGCGAGCTGAAATCGTCCTTCGGCACGGCCTGCATGATCGTGATGGACCAGTCGGTGGACATCGTGAAGGCGATCTGGCGGCTGTCGGCCTTTTTCAAGCATGAAAGCTGCGGCCAGTGCACGCCCTGCCGCGAGGGCACCGGCTGGATGATGCGCGTCATGGACCGCCTGGTTCGCGGCGAGGCCGAGGTCGAGGAGATCGACATGCTGCTGGACGTGACCAAGCAGGTCGAGGGCCACACCATCTGCGCCCTGGGCGACGCGGCCGCCTGGCCGATCCAGGGCCTGATCCGCCATTACCGCGAGGAAATCGAGGACCGCATCAAGGCCAAGCGGACCGGCCGGATGGGGGCGATGGCGGCGGAATGAAGCGGATCGGGCATCAGCGCAGGGCTATGGCGGTTCAGGCGCCAATCCGTGCCGAAGCTGCGGGCAGGGCCGGTGCTGCCGGCATGATGCGGGCTGCGGCCGTGCTGGGCGCAGCCCTGACGCTGGCCCTGGCCGGCCCTGCTGCCGCGCGCGAGCCGTTGGCCAAGGAGCGTTACATCAACGACCGCTTGATTGCGGCCCGCATCGCCGACCGTATCCGCCGTGAATGCCCCACCATCGACGGCCGGCTGGTGCTTGCCTATCAGCAGGCCCGCGCGCTGCAGCGCTATGCGCGCGACAAGGGCTATTCTGATGCCGAAATCAAGGCCTTCCTTGACAGCAAGCCCGACAAGAAGCGCATCTATGCGATCGCCGAGGATTACATGACCCGCAAGGGCGCGGCCAAGGGCGATCCTCAATCCTATTGCCGGCTGGGCCGGGCCGAGATCGCGGCCCGGACCGTCACCGGATCGCTGCTGGTGTCGAGATGAGCCGCCTGGGGGCGCTGATGGCCGCTGCGATCTGCGCGGGTGCCGCCGCCCCGGCGCTGGCCGCCACGCCGCCTTATGTGACGGTGCGGTTCGATCTGCTGTCCCCGGCCGGGACGCGCTGCCAGGTGCCGGGAACCGCGCCGGCGAGCGGGGGCGATCTGCTGGGCCGCCCCTATCTGCGCGGTTTGCCCGTGGACAGGGCGGTCATCTGCACCGCCGCGGATGGCCGCGGCTTTGGCTTGAACACCCTGCGCGATCCGCGCGATCCGCTGGCCGGGCGGGTCGATGTGATCATTGTTGACCGCGCGGGCAAGGCGGTGCCGATGGTGATGGTGCAGGCCGATTCGCAGGACGATCCGTTGCCGATCCGCGGCAACGCCACTTCGCTGGCCCCGGCGGTCAGGTGAACAGACAGGACGCAAGATGAGCGATATGCGCACCATCAAGATCGACGACCGACTGATCGAGGTCGATCCCAACCTGACGCTCATCCAAGCCTGCGAGCAGGCGGGGATCGAGGTGCCGCGTTTTTGCTATCACGAACGGCTGTCGATCGCGGGCAATTGCCGGATGTGCCTGGTCGAGGTGGTCGGCGGCCCGCCCAAGCCCGCGGCAAGCTGCGCCATGCAGGTCAAGGATCTGCGCCCCGGTCCCGATGGCGCGCCCAGCGAGATCCGCACCAACAGCCCGATGGTGCGCAACGCCCGCGAAGGGGTGATGGAGTTCCTGCTGATCAACCATCCGCTCGACTGCCCGATCTGCGATCAGGGCGGCGAATGCGACCTGCAGGACCAGGCGATGGCTTACGGCGTCGATTTCAGCCGCTACCGCGAGCCCAAGCGGGCGGCGGACGACCTCAATCTCGGCCCGCTGGTCGAGACGCATATGACGCGCTGCATCAGCTGCACGCGCTGCGTTCGCTTCACCACCGAGGTCGCGGGCATTGCCCAGATGGGCCAGACCGGCCGGGGCGAGGACAGCGAGATCACCACCTATCTGGGCCTGACGCTCGATTCCAACCTTCAGGGCAACATCATCGACCTGTGCCCGGTCGGCGCGCTGGTCAGCAAGCCCTATGCCTTCACCGCCCGCCCCTGGGAACTGACCAAGACCGAATCCATCGACGTCATGGATGCGCTGGGATCGAACATCCGCATCGACACCAAGGGGCGCGAAGTGATGCGCATCCTGCCGCGCAACCATGACGGCGTGAACGAGGAGTGGATTTCCGACAAGACGCGCTTTGTCTGGGACGGGCTGCGCCGCCAGCGGCTGGACCGGCCCTATGTGCGCGAAAACGGCCGGTTGCGCCCGGCGTCGTGGGACGAGGCGCTGTCGGTCGCGGCCCGGGCGATGCAGGGCCGCAAGGTCGCGGGGCTGATCGGCGATCTGGCCCCGGTCGAGGCGGTGTTCGCGCTGAAGCATCTGGTCGAGGGGCTGGGCGGCACGGTCGAATGCCGCACGGACGGTGCGCGGCTGCCGGCCGGGAACCGGTCCGGCTATGTCGGCACCGCGCGGATCGAGGACATCGACAATGCGGCGATGATCCAGTTGATCGGCACCAACCCGCGGGTCGAGGCGCCGGTCCTGAACGCCCGCATCCGCAAGGCCTGGATGCGGGGCGCGCGGATCGGGCTGGTGGGCGAGTCCGTCGATCTGACCTATGACTATGCCCATGTCGGGGCCGACCGGGCGGCGCTGGAAAGCCTGTCCTCGCGCGAGATTTCCCAGGAAACCCGCGACAAGCCGTCGGTGGTGATCGTCGGGCAGGGCGCCATCCGCGAGGCGGATGGGGCTGCGGTTCTGGGCCATGCCATGCGGCTGGCGCAGAATTCCAACAGCACGCTGCTGATCCTGCACAGTGCCGCCGCGCGGGTCGGCGCGATGGATGTGGGCGCGGTGACCGAAGGCGGCCTGGAGGCCGCCGTGAACGGGGCCGAGGTGATCTACAGCCTTGGCGCCGACGAGGTTGACATCGCGCCCGGCGCCTTCGTGATCTATCAGGGCAGCCATGGCGACCGCGGCGCGCACCGCGCCGATGTGATCCTGCCGGGTGCCTGCTATACCGAGGAAAACGGCCTTTTCGTGAACACGGAAGGGCGGCCGCAACTGGCGATGCGCGCCAATTTCGCCCCCGGCGAAGCCAAGGAGAACTGGGCCATCCTGCGCGCGCTTTCCGCGCGGGTGGGCCGCACCCAGCCCTGGGACAGCCTCGCCCAGCTGCGGCGCGCGCTGATCGAGGCCGTGCCGCATCTGGCGCAGATCGACACGGTGCCCGAAAACCAGTGGTCGCCGCTGGATGCCGGTCCCCTGGGGCAAGCCAGCTTCCGCAACGCGGTGGCGGATTTCTACATGACCAACCCGATCGCGCGATCCTCGCCGCTGATGGCCGAATTGTCGGCCATGGCCGCGGACCGGCGCGCCGGGCTGATGGCGGCGCAGTAGGCGATGCGGGGCCGTCTGAGCCTGCTGATCGGGGCGGCGGCGCTGGCCGCGCTCGGCGCTTGCGCGCCCGGCGGCAAGGGACTGGCAACGCCGCCCCGGCCCAAGCCCGAGCAGGTCAATGTCAAGGTCGTGAACCGCGCCCCGGCCGGGCCGCGCCTGTCGCGGGCCAGCGTTTCCACCAAGTCCGGCGATATCCTGATCCTCGAGCCGGACGGCTCGGTCAGCACGGTGGCGCTGGACAGCCCCTCGGGGCGCGATGCCTTTGAGGTCACCGAGCAGGAGCTGAACGCCCTTTCGGCCAATCTGGGCCTCAAGCTGTCGCCGGCGGATGTGGCGAACTTCGACATCGTGGCCCCCGAAAAGCCGCGCGTGCCGACCGAGCAGGAAAAGGCGCTCGAGGCATTCGCGGCCCGCACCCGGCCGGCGCTGCCGGACTTTCCGGCCGGCTTCAAGGCCAAGCCGGAGAATTTCGGCGGTGCGCTGGTCCGGCCGCTCAGCGGGGACAAGTCGGGCGAGCTGGTCGAGGTGTCGGCCAGGCTCAAGCCGGGGGTGGACGCGGACCTCGCCTTTGCCTATGCCACCTGCGCGCTTGCCGGCTGGGCCAAGGCGCAGGGCAGGCATTATGGTCGCCACATCCGCACCCTGCAGAACAAGGGCGGCGGCACCTTGCAGGTCGGATCGGTCTTCACCCTGTCCGACAAGAAGCCGATGGGCTTGCGGGTGATGGAAACCAATCAGACCTTGCAGAGCTGCAAGGATCGCGGCATTCCCGCCGCGTGACGAGGGGACTGGACAAGCATGGCTGAATTCTTCGCATCCCCTCTGGGAACCGCGGTCATCCTGCTGGCGCAAGGGCTCGCGATCATCGCCTTCGTGATGATCTCGCTGCTGTTCCTGGTCTATGGCGACCGCAAGGTCTGGGCGGCGGTCCAGATGCGGCGCGGCCCGAACGTCGTCGGGCCGTGGGGCCTGCTGCAATCGGTGGCCGACGCGCTGAAATACGTCGTCAAGGAAATCGTCGTCCCGGCGGGGGCCGACAAGTTCGTCTTCTTCCTTGCGCCGTTCCTGTCGATGATGCTGGCGATGCTGGCCTGGGTGGTGGTGCCCTTCGCACCCGGCTGGGTCATGGCCAACATCAACGTGGGCGTGCTGTTCATCTTCGCCGTCTCCTCGCTCGAGGTTTATGGCGTCATCATGGGTGGCTGGGCGTCGAACTCGAAATACCCCTTCCTCGCCTCGCTGCGTTCGGCCGCGCAGATGATCTCATACGAGGTTTCGCTGGGCCTCATCATCATCGGCGTCATCATTTCGGCGGGGACGATGAACCTGTCGGGCATCGTGGAAAGCCAGCGCGGCGGATACGGGCTGTTCAATTGGTACTGGCTGCCGCATCTGCCGATGCTGGTGCTGTTCTTCGTCAGCGCGCTGGCCGAGACGAACCGCCCGCCCTTCGATCTGTCCGAGGCGGAATCCGAACTGGTCGCCGGGCATATGGTCGAATATTCCTCGACGCCCTACCTGCTCTACATGGCGGGTGAATACATCGCCATCTTCCTGATGTGCGCGCTGATCTCGATCCTGTTCTTCGGCGGCTGGCTCTCGCCGATTCCCGGCCTGCCCGATGGGGCGCTGTGGATGGTGCTGAAGATGTGGGTCTGGTTCTTCATGTTCGCGATGGTGAAGGCGATCGTGCCGCGCTATCGCTATGACCAGCTCATGCGAGTCGGCTGGAAAGTCTTCCTGCCGCTGTCGCTGGCCTGGGTCGTGCTGGTCGCGTTCCTTGCCCGCTTTCAGGTGCTGGGCGGCGCATGGGCGCGTTGGGATCACCTGGTGCCGATCGGCGCCACCATGACAGGAGGCTGATGATGGCCGTCAAGGAATTCGCCGCCGCACTGGGCGCAGCCTCGGAAACCGACAAGGCGACGCTGGCACAGTTCATCGTCGAGGCGCTGGCGCAGGCCGGCCTGCCGCAGGACAGCGCCGCCAAGCGGCTGATCGTCGCCGCGATGGACCGCTATGCGGACGAAGAGGGAACCGCCTGATATGGCCGTCGATCTGGTCCGCGCGACCAAGTATTTCCTGCTGTGGGATTTCATCAAGGGCTTCGGCCTGGGGATGAAGTATTTCTTCGCCCCCAAGGCGACGATCAACTATCCGCATGAACGCGGCCCCCTGTCGCCCCGTTTCCGGGGTGAACATGCCCTGCGCCGCTACCCGTCGGGCGAGGAACGCTGCATCGCCTGCAAGCTGTGCGAGGCGATCTGCCCGGCCCAGGCGATCACCATCGACGCCGAGCCGCGGGAGGACGGCAGCCGCCGCACCACGCGCTATGACATCGACATGACCAAATGCATCTATTGCGGTTTTTGCCAGGAGGCATGCCCGGTCGATGCGATCGTCGAAAGCCCCAATCTCGAATTTGCGACCGAGACGCGCGAGGAGCTGTTCTACGACAAGGAAAAGCTGCTGGCCAATGGCGAGCAGTGGGAATCCGTGATCGCCCGCAACCTTCAGGTGGACGCGCCCTATCGATGAGCGACGGTTTCGCCAGGCTCTTTTCCCAGATGCTCGCCTCGGGGCAGGAGATGGCGCGCGCCTTCAATCCGGGGCTCGAGAATTTCGATCCCCGCGCCTTTGAAAAGCTGATCCCCACCATGTCCGCCGACATGATGGAGATGTGGTTCGGCCGCACCTTCAACCGCGAGGGGCTGGACGCCAAGACGCGCCTGCTGCTGACGATCGGCGCGCTGACCGTTCAGGGCGGGGCGGCCGAGCCGCAGCTGCGCCTTGCCGTGCGCCACGCGCGCCAGGCCGGCGCGACCCAGCGCGAGATCGCCGAGACGATCTGGCAGATGAGCATGTTCGGGGGCGTGCCCGCCATGCAGAAGGCGCTTGATCTGGCGCAGTCGGTATTCGCCGAAGAGGAAGACCAGGGATGATCACCTTTTCATTCTATCTGTTCGCGCTGTGCGTGGTGGTGTCCGGCTTCATGGTGGTCATCTCGCGCAACCCGGTCCATTCGGTGCTGTGGCTGATCCTTGCCTTCCTGTCCGCAGCGGGTCTTTTCGTCCTGCAGGGGGCCGAGTTCGTGGCCATGCTGCTGATCATCGTCTATGTCGGGGCGGTGGCGGTGCTGTTCCTGTTCGTCGTCATGATGCTGGACATCGACTTTGCCGAGCTCAAGGGCGAGCTGGCGCGCTATCTGCCGCTGGGTCTGCTGATGGGGCTGGTGGTTCTGGCGATGCTGGGGATCGCCTTCGGGGCCTGGCAGTCGGCCGACACGGCGGCGGATGCGCGCGTGGCGCCCATCATCGCCAACACGATCAACACCCATGCGATCGGCGCCGTGCTGTATGACCGCTACCTGCTGCCCTTCCAGCTGTCAGGGCTGATCCTGCTGGTCGCGATGATCGGGGCGATCCTACTGACCCTGCGCCACCGCCGCGACATCAAGCGGCAGGACGTGCTGCAGCAGATGTGGCGCGATCCGAAGAAGGCGATGCGGATGACCAACCCGAAGCCGGGGCAGGGGCTGTGAAGCTGGCGGTGGCCATGGCACTGGGCGCAATTTCGGGCTTGGCGGCGTGCGTTGGCTCTCAAGAGGACGCCGCGCCATCGCTGTCCCCCGACCTGCCGCACTGCGGGTTTCAAGACATTGAGTCAGGTGCTGGGCCTGACGAAAAATTGTCGAATGGAATGGTCGGCCGTGCCGGCGGTTATGGCGTACCGCAAGGCTTTGGATCGTACTACCAGGTCGAGGACTGCCGGACGGGGGCAACCCTTGATCTGACCAAGTCGCGCATCGGCTACACCGATGCCGGCGAAGTCAAGGGGCCAGATCGAGCCAAGGAGGTCGAGACGGTCCGCAAGATTTTGCTGGCGGGCCGGGTCAAGGATCTGGCCGCGCTTGACCAGCTCGCTCGACGCAATCCCATCTCGACGATGGCCGCCGACAGGCCGGGGACGGAAAGCTGTGGATGCGCGGCCTTTTACCCCGATCTGCGGGGCGGCAAGGCACCGTACGTGACTGCGCGGTAGCCTGATGCAAGATCGTCATCCGGCCGAATTCTGTTGCCCGCTGTTCTATTCAGGCGGCGTGATCTAAGACCTGCGCGAGAGAGTCGCGCCAAGACGACAACCGGGGACACGGACCGGAAGAGGGACGAAGCGAATGATCGGACTGACCCATTACCTCATCGTCGGGGCGATTCTGTTCGTCACCGGCGTGTTCGGCATCTTCGTCAACCGCAAGAACGTCATCGTCATCCTGATGTCGATCGAACTGATCCTGCTGTCGGTCAATATCAACTTTGTCGCCTTTTCCTCGCATCTGGGCGATCTGGCGGGGCAGGTCTTCACGATGTTCGTCCTGACCGTCGCCGCGGCTGAGGCGGCGATCGGACTGGCGATTCTGGTCGTGTTCTTCCGCAACCGCGGCACGATCGAAGTCGAAGACGTCAACGTGATGAAGGGTTGAGAGCATGGAAAAGTTCATCGTCCTCGCCCCGTTCGCGGCCTCGATCATCGCTGGTTTCGGCTGGCGGGTAATCTCGGAAAAAGGCGCGCAGGTTCTGACGACCGCCATTCTGTTCGCAGCCTGCGTGATGTCCTGGATCCTGTTCCTGGGCTTTGACGGCACCACGCGGCACATCCCCGTCATGGATTGGGTGGTCACGGGCGATTTCCGCGCCGAATGGGCGATCCGGCTGGACCGGCTGACGGCGATCATGCTGATCGTGGTCACCTCGGTGTCGGCGCTCGTTCATCTTTATTCGATGGGCTACATGGCCCATGACGACAACTGGGCCGAGGACGAGCCTTACCGGGCGCGCTTCTTCGCTTATCTGTCGTTCTTCACCTTCGCGATGCTGATGCTGGTGACGGCCGACAACCTGCTCCAGATGTTCTTCGGCTGGGAAGGGGTGGGCGTCGCCTCCTATCTGCTGATCGGCTTCTACTACAGAAAGCCCAGTGCCAATGCGGCGGCGATGAAGGCCTTCATCGTCAACCGGGTGGGGGATTTTGGCTTTCTGCTGGGGATTTTCGGCATCTTCTGGCTGACCGGCACGATCCGCTTTGACGAGATCTTCGCCCAGGTTCCGCAGATCGCCCAGACCGAGCTGCCGTTCCTGTGGACGACGTGGAATGCCGCCAACCTGCTGGGCGTGCTGCTGTTCATCGGCGCGATGGGCAAGTCGGCGCAGCTTGGCCTGCACACTTGGCTGCCCGACGCAATGGAAGGCCCGACCCCGGTATCGGCCCTGATCCATGCCGCGACCATGGTGACGGCGGGGGTGTTCCTCGTCTGCCGCATGTCGCCGCTGTATGAATTCGCGCCCGACGCCAAGAACTTCATCGTGCTGGTCGGCGCCTGCACGGCCTTCTTTGCCGCCACCGTGGGGCTGGTCCAGAACGACATCAAGCGCGTGATCGCCTATTCGACCTGTTCGCAGCTGGGCTACATGTTCGTCGCCGCCGGAGTTGGCGTCTATTCCGTTGCCATGTTCCACCTGCTGACGCATGCCTTCTTCAAGGCGATGCTGTTCCTGGGCGCCGGTTCGGTCATCCATGCGATGCACCACGAACAGGACCTGCGGAACTATGGCGGCCTGCGCAAGAAGATCCCGCTGACCTTCTGGGCGATGCTGATCGGCACGCTGGCGATCACGGGCGTCGGCATTCCGCTAACCACCATCGGCTTTGCCGGCTTCCTGTCCAAGGATGCCGTGATCGAAAGCGCCTATGGCTCGGGCCATGCCTATGCCTTCTGGCTGCTGGTCATCGCGGCGATGTTCACCAGCTTCTATTCCTGGCGCCTGATGTTCCTTACCTTCTGGGGCGCGCCGCGTCCGCAGCAGGTATGGGATGCCGAGGTCAAGGCCGAGGAGGAGGTGCAACCCCAGGAACACGGGCATGCGGCGCATGGCCATGACGACCACCACCACGGCGGTCTGCACGCTCATGAGCATGCGCATGAAAGCCCGGCGGTGATGCTCGTCCCGCTGGCGGCGCTGGCCGTGGGCGCGGTCTTTTCGGGGATGGTCTGGTATAACCAGTTCTTTGGCGATCACGAACGCATGGCGCAGTTCTTCCACATGGGCCATGATGTCCATGCTGCCGCGGAAGGTGCCCCCGCGGCCGATCATGCCGCAGCCCCCGAGGGGACGGCGGCGGCCGGCCCGGTCCATGCCGATGCCGTGCAGCCGGCGGGCGAGGGCGCTGAGGCGGGCCATGACAGCGGCGCCGCAGGGCATGATCTGCCCGCGCCGGTGGGCGGGGCAATCTACATGCACCCTGACAACCACGTTCTGGACGCGGCGCATCATGCCCCGGTCTGGGTCAAGGTTGCGCCTTTCTTTGCCATGCTGGCGGGGCTGGCCGTGGCCTGGGTCATGTATATCCGCAATCCCGGCAGCGCCGCGGCGCTGGCCGCGATCCAGCGCCCGCTGTATCGCTTCCTGCTGAACAAGTGGTATTTCGACGAAGTCTATGACGCCGTTTTCGTGCGCACCGCGCGCTGGCTTGGCCGGGCCTTGTGGACCGGAGGCGACGGGCGGACGATCGATGGCGCGATCAACGGCGTGGCGATGGGGCTGGTGCCGCGGATGACGCGCTTTGCCGGGCGGGTTCAGTCGGGCTATCTGTTCCACTATGCGTTCGGCATGGTGCTGGGCCTCGTGGGCCTGCTGATCTGGGTGATGGCGCGGGGCATGAACTGAGATGACGACCACTTACCCGCTATTGTCCATCATCACCTTCCTGCCGATCGTGGCGGCGTTGGTGCTGGCGCTGTTCCTGCGCGGCAATGACGAGGCCGCGGCCCGCAATGCGCGCTGGCTGGCGCTGGTGGCCACGGTGGCGACCTTCGCGATCAGCTGTCTGGTGCTGGCCGGGTTCAACCCGCAGGACACCGGCTTTCAGCTGGTCGAGGACAAGCCTTGGATCATGGGCCTGCGCTACAAGCTGGGCGTCGACGGTATCTCGATCCTGTTCGTGATGCTGACCACGGCCCTGATGCCGCTGGTGATCCTGTCCACCTGGCAGATGAACGACCGCGCCAAGGACTACATGATCGCCTTCCTCGTGCTGGAAGGGTTGATGATCGGTGTCTTCGTCGCGCTGGATCTGATCCTGTTCTACCTGTTCTTCGAAGCCGGGCTGATCCCCATGTTCCTGATCATCGGGATCTGGGGCGGCAAGGACCGCATCTATGCGGCCTTCAAGTTCTTCCTCTACACCTTCCTCGGCTCGGTCCTGATGCTGGTGGCGATGGTGGCGATGTATCGGATGGCGGGCACCACCGACATTCCGGCGCTGATGGCCTTTGACTTTCCCAGCGAGCCGATCCCCGTCTTCGGCACCTATCTGCTGGGCGGGATGCAAATGCTGCTGTTCCTGGCCTTCTTTGCCAGCTTCGCGGTCAAGATGCCGATGTGGCCGGTTCATACCTGGCTGCCCGATGCGCATGTGCAGGCCCCGACTGCGGCCTCGGTGCTGCTGGCGGCGGTGCTGCTGAAGATGGGGGGATACGGGTTCCTGCGCTTCAGCCTGCCGATGTTCCCGCAGGCGGCGGCCATCGCCCAGCCGGTGGTTTTCTGGCTGTCGGCCATTGCCATCGTCTATACCAGCCTTGTCGCCCTGGCGCAGAGCGACATGAAAAAGCTGATCGCCTATTCCTCGGTGGCGCATATGGGCTATGTGACGCTCGGGATCTTTGCGGCCAACCAGCCAGGGGTCGAGGGTGCGATCTTCCAGATGCTGTCGCACGGCTTCGTGTCGGGTGCGCTGTTCCTGCTGGTCGGGGTGATCTATGACCGCATGCACACGCGCGAGATTGCGGCCTATGGCGGGCTGGTGAACCGGATGCCGCTTTACGCGCTCGTCTTCCTGTTCTTCACGATGGCCAATGTCGGCCTGCCCGGCACCTCAGGTTTCGTGGGCGAATTCCTGACGATCCTCGGCGCCTTCCGGGTGAACACCTGGGTCGCGGTCGTGGCGACTGCGGGGGTGATCCTGTCGGCCTCATACGGGCTGTGGCTTTATCGCCGCGTGGCACTTGGGCCGCTGGTCCGCGAAAGCCTTGCCTCGATCACCGAGATGACGCCGCGGGAGCGCTGGATCTTTGTCCCGCTGATCGCCATGACGATCCTGCTGGGCGTGTATCCGCGCGCCGTGACCGATCTGACCGGCCCGGCGGTTGCCGCCCTGCTGAACGATTATCATTCCAGCTTGCCGCCTGCGGCGGGGGCGACGCAGATCGCCGCCGCCCCGGTTGCCAGCCACTGAGAAAGTCCGCCGCATGACCTCGCTTGACCTCACCACGACCCTGCCCGAGGTGGCGCTGGCCCTTTATGCGCTCGCCGCTCTGCTGCTGGGCGCTTTTCTTGGCAAGGACCGGATCGCCGGAACGGTGCTGGGGCTTTCCGTGGCGGCGCTGCTGATTGCGGCCTTTGCCGTGGGCTGGACGGACCGGCTCGACACGCAGGCCTTCTGGGGCATGTTCATCGACGACGCCTTCGCACGCTTTGCCAAGGTCACGGCGCTCGTCTCTGCCGCGATGGTCCTGGCGATGAGCGCGGGATATCTCAAGCGCCAGGGGATGCTGCGGTTCGAGCTTCCGATCCTGGTCGTCCTGGCCGTGATCGGCATGATGGTCATGTGTTCCGCCGGCGACCTGCTGACGGTCTATATGGGGCTGGAGCTGCAATCGCTGGCGCTTTACGTCGTGGCCGCGATGCGGCGCGACAGCGCGCGCTCGTCCGAGGCGGGGCTGAAGTATTTCGTGCTCGGCTCGCTCAGCTCGGGGATGCTGCTTTACGGGGCCTCGCTGGTCTATGGTTTTGCGGGCACCACCAATCTGGCCGGGGTGGCGCAGGTGGTTCACGCCGGCGCCATGCCCGTGGGCCTGCTGTTCGGCATGGTGTTCCTGCTGGTCGGCCTGGCCTTCAAGGTGTCCGCCGTGCCGTTCCACATGTGGACGCCGGATGTCTATGAAGGCTCGCCCACCCCGGTGACGGCCTTTTTTGCGACAGCCCCCAAGGTCGCGGCGATGGCGCTGATCGCGCGGCTGCTGTGGGGCGCCTTCGGCCATGTGCCGGGCGACTGGGCGCAGATCGTTGCAGTGATGGCGCTGCTGTCGATGTTCCTCGGCTCGATCGCGGGGATCGGCCAGCGCGACATCAAGCGCCTGATGGCCTATTCCTCGATCGCGCATATGGGCTTTGCCCTGATCGGGCTGGCCGCGGGCACCGCCTATGGCGTGCAGGCGATGCTGATCTACATGGCGATCTATGTGGTCATGAATGTCGGCAGCTTCGCCTTCATCCTGTCGCTGGAACGCGGCGGGCGGCCAGTCACTGCGTTGGCAGATCTGAACCTGCTGGCCCGCGACGAGCCGCTCAAGGCGCTGGCCATGCTGATCTTGCTGTTCAGCCTTGCCGGCGTTCCCCCGATGCTGGGTTTCTTCGCCAAGTTCGGCGTCCTCAAGGCAGCGGTGGATGCAGGCCTTGGCTGGCTGGCGGTGCTGGGCGTCATCGCCTCGGTCATCGGGGCGTTCTATTACCTGCGCATGGCCTATTACCTTTATTTCGGTTCGCGGCAGGACGACGACGTTCGGATGAACACCGGGCCGATGCAGTGGCTGGCGCTGGTGGGCTCCGCCCTCGTCATGGTGCTGGGCACCGTCACCATGCTGGGCACCGACCGGGCGGCCGAACACGCCGCTGCTTCGCTAGTCGGCCCCAATGCAGCGGTTGCCGCACCCGTCGCCGTCGCCACGCGGCGCGTTGACTGACCTGCCCGGCATCCCGCCCCGTGCCCGCTGGCCCGAGCGGGTCGGCCGGCACGTCCTGCCGCGCTGCGCCAGCACCAATGCCGAGGCGCTTCGCCTGGTGCCGATGCTGGCCGGGCCGGCGTGGATCCTGGCGCTGGAGCAGTTCGCCGGCCGAGGACGGCGCGGGCGTATTTGGCACATGCCGGCCGGCAACTTTGCCGCCTCATTGGCGCTGAAGCCGCAAGGCGGACCGGCGGGGGCTTCGCTCTACAGCTTTGTCGCGGCGCTGGCCCTTCATGACGCGCTGGCGCTGGCCTGCGGCCCGTCCGCCCGGCTGGCGATAAAATGGCCCAATGACGTGCTGCTGAACGGGGGCAAGGTCGCTGGCATCCTGCTGGAAAGCGCCGGCACCGGACAGGAACTTGCCGCCCTTGCGGTGGGCATCGGTGTCAACCTCGCTGCTTCCCCCTCAGCCGATCAGCTGGAGGAGGGGGCGGTTCCCGCAGTTTCCGTCCTGGGCGAAACCGGCCATGCCGTCGCGCCGGGCGATTTTCTGGACATTCTCGCCCCCGCCTTTGCGCATTGGCAGGCGCAGCTGGAAAGCCGCGGCTTTGCCCCGATCCGGGCGGCCTGGCTGGCGCGGGCCGCAGGCATGGGCCAGCCCGTCACGGCGCGCACCGGATCAGTCAGCCGCCGCGGCATCTTCGAGGGGATCGACCAGCAGGGCGCATTGATGCTGCGCATGGCGGCGGGGTGCGAGATCATCCCGGCGGCCGACATCCATTTTGACGGGGCGTGCTGATGCTGCTGTGCATCGATACCGGCAACACCAACACGGTGTTCTCGATCTGGGACGGGGCGCGGTTCCTGTGCACCTGGCGGATCGCCACCGACCACCGCCGCACGGCCGACGAATATTTCGTCTGGCTGCGTTCGCTGATGCGGTTGCACGAACTTGATGTCAGCATTGATGCCTGCATCATCAGCTCGACCGTGCCGCGCGTGGTGTTCAACCTGAGGGTGCTGTGCAGCCGCTATTTCGACACAAGGCCCCTTGTCGTCGGCAGGCCCGATTGCCTGTTGCCCGCGCCCCCGCGGGTCGATGCGGGGGCGGTGGTGGGGCCGGACCGGATCGTGAACACCTGGGCCGCGTTCGACCGCTATGGGCCGCATCTGACGGTGGTGGATTTCGGCACCGCCACGACCTTTGACGTGGTGGACGTGGACGGCGCCTATGTGGGCGGGGTGATCGCGCCAGGGGTGAACCTGTCGCTTGAGGCGCTGCACATGGGCGCGGCCTCGCTGCCCCATGTCGATATCACCCGCCCCGCGCAGGTGATCGGCACGAATACGGTTGCATGCATCCAGTCGGGCGTGTTCTGGGGATATGTCGGGCTGGTGCGCGAGATCTGTTCGCGGATCGCGGCCGAACGGGGGCGAGCGATGAAGATCATCGCCACCGGGGGCCTTGCCGCCCTGTTCGACCAGAGCGCCGATCTGTTCGACAACTGGGACGACGATCTGACCATTCACGGGCTGCGGCTCATCTTTGATCACAACAGGGAGGCGGGCAATGTCTGAGCGCCTGATCTATCTGCCGCTGGGCGGCGCGGGCGAAATCGGCATGAACGCCTATGTCTATGGCCATGGGCAGCCGGGGCGCGAAAGGCTGATCCTGGTCGATCTGGGCGTGACCTTCGGGGACATGGACAGCGCGCCGGGCATCGACCTCATCATGCCCGATCTGCGCTGGCTTGAGGATAACCGCGACCGGCTTGAGGCGATCTTCATCACCCACGGGCACGAGGATCATGTCGGCGCCCTGGGCCTTTTGTGGAACCGGCTGCGGGTGCCCGTCTATGCCCGCCGTTTCACCGGAGCCCTGGCCCGCATGAAGATGGAGGAAGCCGGCGTCCCCACCGACCAGCTGCGCATCGTCGCCCCGCGCCCCGAGGTGGTCGAGGCAGGGCCGTTCCGCGTCCAGTTCGTGCCGGTCAGCCATTCGATTCCGGAAAGCGCGGCGCTGCTGATCGACACTCCGGCCGGGCGGATCGTCCACACGGGCGATTTCAAGCTCGACGGCACCCCCGTCGTGGGCGAGGCATTCGATGCGGTCGCCTGGCACGATATCGCGCAGGAAGCGTCGATCAAGGTGCTGGCCTGCGATTCGACCAATGTGTTCTCGCCCCATCCCGGCCGGTCCGAGGCGCTGCTGGCAAACCCGCTGCTCGATTTCGTCCTGGCGCAGAAGCAGATGATCGTGGCGACGACCTTCGCCTCGAATGTCGCGCGGCTCAAGACGCTGGCCGATGCGGGGGTGGCGGCGGGGCGGCGGGTCTGCCTCTTGGGCCGGGCGATGCGCAAGATGGTGACCGCTGCGGTCGAAACCGGGATTCTGCGCGATTTTCCGGCCGTGATCGGCCCCGAGGAGGCGGCAAACCTGCCCCGTGACAAGGTCATGCTGATCGTCACCGGCAGCCAGGGTGAACGCCGGGCGGCGTCCATGCAGCTGTCGATGGGCAAATATCTGGGGATCGAGCTGAAGGAGGGGGACAGCTTCCTGTTCTCCAGCCGGACGATCCCGGGCAATGAACGGCCGGTCGGGCGGATCATGAACAACCTCAGCCGTCTTGGCGTGGATGTGTTCGATCCCGATGACGGGATGTATCATGTGTCGGGCCATGCCAACCGCCCCGATCTTGAGGCGCTGCACGACCTGCTCAAGCCCAGGGTGCTGATCCCGATGCATGGCGAGCACATGCATCTGCGCGAGCACGCGATGATCGGGCGCGCCAAGGGAATGGCGGCGGGGATCGTCACCAACGGCATGATGATGGACCTGACGGGCGACGTGCCGCGGCAGGTGGACGAGGTGCCGACGGGCCGGGTCTATCTGGACGGCACGGTTCTGATCGGCGCGATGGACGGCGTCGTGCGCGACCGAATCCGCATGGCCCTGAACGGTCATGCCACCGTGTCGGTCATCATCGACGAGAATGACGAACCTCTGCCCGATGCCTGGGTGGAAACCATGGGCCTTGCCGCACAGGGGCGGGCCGGTGTTCCGCTGGCCCGGCATGTGGAAAGCGAGCTGGCCGATTATCTTGAGCGGGTCGATTCCCAGACCGTTCTTGACGATCGCAAGCTGGACGAGGGCCTGCGCCGCATCGTCAGGCAGGCCACGATGGAGGAAATCGGCAAAAGGCCCGAAGTCAGGATCATCATCTCGCGGCTGGCCGCCGACTGATGCTGGGCCTGGCGGCGCTCGGCTGTGCGCTGATCTGCCTTTCCGGCGGAATGGCCATGCCGGACGACGCCCCCCGGGACAGGCGCGCGCTGATCCTGGCGCTGCTCCAGCTTGGCGGGGGGATGCTGCTGGGCTGGCTGGTCAGCTGGGTGATGGGGCTGACAGCGGCCGAAACGGCTGCGCTGGTGCTGGTGGGCGCCGCGCCGGGCGCAGCCGGCGCCATCCCGATGGCGGCACTGGCGGGCGGGGATGCGACGCTGGCGCAGGGAACCGTGGCGGCAGGCAGCTTTGCCGGGGCGGTCGGCAGCTTTGCGGGGCTGGGCGCGAGCGTCCTGATCACTTTCGCCGCAGGGGGCGGGGCGCTGTGGTGGCTTGTCCTTGCCGCAACCCTGCCGACCTGGCTGGGGATGGGCCTGCGCCATCGGCTGCCGCACGGGATCATCCGCGCCGTGAGCCTTGCCGCCGGTCTGGCCCTCGGCGCGATGATCGTGGCCGCGCTGGTCCTGGGCACTGCCGGGGCAGGGCCATGGCCGCTCGCCGGGGCGGCGCTGGTCATGGCGGGGGCCTTGTCCGTGCTTGGCCACGCAGCGGGGCAGGCGATCGGCGGCACTGCCGCAGGAGCGAGCGGGGCGGTTGTTCTGCCGATGCGGAATGTCGCGATCCCGATGCTGGCCGGCTTCGCCGCCGGCATGCCTGCGGCGCCGCTGGCGGCGGGTGCCTTTGGCATCGCGATGTATCTGCCGGTGCTGGCGCTGGTGTTCGCCAAGGCGAGGCGCGCGCGCCCCTAGCCCTGGGCGTCAGTGATCGCCATGCGCATGCTCGCGGTCAATGACGAAGCGCTTGTCGCAATAGCCGCAATCGACCCACCCCATCTCGGGCGAGATCGACAGCCAGACCCGCGGATGGCCCAGCCCGAGCGCCTCATCCCCGCTACAGGCGACCTTCCATGACGTGACCACCTCCGTCGCGGGGGCGGGGTATTCGGCCGAGACGCCGTCCTGATTGGTGGAAAGGGGGGTTTCGGTCGGGGGCACGCGCATGAGGATCTCTTGTGCTGGCGGGCGAAGGCCGGTTTAAGGGTGCCATTCTATCCAGACTGCCGCCTGCCGCAAGCCGGCATGGCCGCCCAGGCCCGCCCGGACATCAGATGACACCAGCCCCGACCCAAGCCGCAATCCGCCTGACAGGCCTGCGCAAGACCTATGCCGCCTCGGGCAAGGCGCCTGCCAAGCAGGCGCTGCGGGGGCTGGACCTGACCATCCCGCGCGGCTCGATCTTCGGCCTGCTCGGCCCCAACGGGGCGGGGAAATCCACGCTGATCAACATCCTGGCCGGGCTGGTCAACAAGACGGCCGGGCAGGTTGAGATCTGGGGCTTTGACCAGGACGTGAACCCGCGCCAGTCGCGCGCCGCCATCGGGGTCATGCCGCAGGAGCTGAACATCGACCCCTTCTTCACCCCGCGCGCCAGCCTCGAGGTGCAGGCGGGGCTGTATGGCGTGCCCAGGTCCGACCGCTGGACGGACGAGATCCTGGCGCTGGTCGGGCTGACGGCGCAGGCCGAAAGCTATTCGCGCCAGCTTTCGGGCGGGATGAAGCGGCGGCTGCTGCTGGCCAAGGCGCTGGTCCACCGCCCCCGCATCCTCGTGCTGGACGAGCCGACGGCGGGCGTGGACATCGCCCTGCGCGAGATGCTGTGGGACAATGTGCGGCAGTTGAACGCCCAGGGCATGACCGTGATCCTGACCACCCATTATCTGCAGGAGGCCGAGGAGATGTGCGACGAGATCGCCATCATCAACCACGGCGAAAAGGTGGTACAGGAACGCACGATCAGCCTGCTGGCGCGTGCGGGGTCCAAGACGCTGGTGGTGGATCCGGGGCCGTCCTGGGCGGGCAGCATCCCGCCCATCCCGCAGGGCGTCGCGGCAGAACGGCGGCCCGAGGGGCGGCTTGCCTTCAGCTATGCGCCCGCGCGGGTGACGGCAGACCGCATCATCGACAGCCTGCGCGCGGGCGGGGTGCCGATGCTGGACATCGCCAGCGAACAGCCCGACCTTCAGGACGTGTTCCTGTCGCTGACCCGCGGCTAAAGCCAGCGTTTCCAGCGCGCCAGCAGATAGATCAGCAGCGCCGAACAGACCATCGCGCATAGCGCCGCCGGGTATCCCCAAGCCCAGTGCAGCTCGGGCATCCGGTCGAAGTTCATCCCGTAGATCGAGGCGATCATCGTCGGCGGCAGGAACAGCGCGGCAACCACCGAGAGCACCCGCACCGTGTTGTTCTGTTGCAGGTTGATCAGGCCCAGCGTCGCATCGACATTCATCGACAGGCGCGAGCCGAGGAAATCTGCATGCACCTCGAGCGCCTGGACATCACGGTTGACCGACTTGGTCAGCGCCCGCAGCCGGCTGGAATCGGCATGGTCCTGCGCATCGGTGGTGTAAAAGCCCAGCACCCGTTCGATGGTCAGCAGGGCCACACGCACGCGGGCCATCACCTCGGCCTGCCGCCCGATCTTGATGAGCGTCTCGCGCAGCTCGGTCCCGGCATTGGCGTCGCCCTTTTCAAGAACCATGGTGCCGGTATGATCCAGCACCTTGCCCACGCCTTCCAGGATATCGGCCAGCCGGGCGACGATCTCGTCGATGAGGCCCAGGAAGATGTGGTCCGCGCTGGCCACCCCCGCGGCTGACCGCTCGGCCCGCGCCGGATAGGTCGTGAAGGGGCGCGGCGCGTGATGGCGCACGGTCACCAGGCGTTCGGCCGTGAGGATGAAGGCGACCGGCATGGCCACCGGCTTGCCGTCCGGCAGCTCGCCCGGCAGGACGGCGGTCATGTAGGCGGTGTCCCCCTCGCGGTAGAGGCGGTTGGAGATCTCGATCTCCTCCATGTCCTCAAGCGTGGGCACGTCCACGCCGAAGCCGCGCATCAGCCGCGCCTGGCTGTCGAGCGGCCGATAGAGATCGATCCAGCGCGCATGCTCCAGATCCTCGCCCGGCGGGAGCAGGGCAAGGCCGCCGGCCCGCGGGACATAGGCGTTCAGCATCGGCGTTCGGTCATCAGTCCAGGGACACCATGCGCCCCATCGGCCGCCCGGCCAGCAGGTGCAGATGGAAATGCGGCACCTCCTGCATGCCATGGGGGCCGGCATTGGCGATGGCGCGGAAGCCGCTGCCGCCATGGGCAAGGCTCAGCCCTTCGGACCGGGCGACCTCGGCCGCCAGGCGGTTGAAGCCGATGATTTCCGCATCCGCCGCATTCGCCGCGAAATCGTCATAGCTGACATAGGCGCCGCGCGGGATCACCAGCACATGCACGGGGGCCTGCGGGTTGATGTCGCGGAAGGCAAGCGCGTGTTCGTTCTGCGCCACTATAGTGGCGGGGATTTCGCCGCGCAGGATGCGGGCAAAGACGTTGTTGCTGTCATAGGTCATCAGGCGCTCCGATTCAGTCGTCGAACAGATAGTCGGTCTGGGCAAGGGTCATCGCCAGGTCGGGCGGCACATCGAGAAAGCGTTGCAGGGCATCCGCGTTCCGTTCCGTGCCGTTCCTGTGCGAGATGGTCTGGAACTCGCCCACGCCAAGATCGCGGATGCGCTCGATCTCATGTTCCAGGTCGCTGCGGACGGCGGGGATCAGCCGGTTCACCCGTTCGGGGACGCTGTGCTGCCCCGCCAGGCCCACCCGCGCGATATGGCCGCGCACATAATCGTCGTCAAAATCGGATTCGATCAGCAGCACGCGGGTGACGGCCTTGTCCTCGATGAAATCCTGCACCAGCCCCAGCGCCGATGGATCAAGGCAAATGGCCACCCGGCGCGATTCGAACTGGTCGAACAGCATGCGCACCAGCGCGCGGCGATGCCGTTCGCGTTTTTCGACAGTGGTCTCGATCCCGCCCATGTCGGGCAGTTCGGCCTCGATCTCGTTGAACAGATAGTTCACGGCCGGAATGTCGGTGTGCCAGCGGATCGCCGCGGTCAGGCGCTTGGCGACATGCCATTTCTTGCAGACGATCATCAGCAAGGTGCGATCGCGCCCCAGGCTGCCCTCGGCTTCCCAGAAGCGCTGGCCGAAGCGGCGGCCGATGCGGCCGCGCTGGGTGAGAAAGCGGTAAAGCCCCGCGGCCTCGTTCGAGATGGGGAACTCGGCCTCGTCGGCCTTCCACAGGGCGCCCAGGCGCTCGCGCAAGGTGATCGCCTCGGCGCTGATCTTGCGGGCGAACAGATAGTCCTGGCCCAGCAGCAGGTCATAGTGATCGTTGTGGAATGTCACCGGCATCCCGTAATCGGTGAACATCAGGAAGGTCAGCGTCCGGGTGCGGATTTCCCGGCGCGGCACCACATGGGGCACGATCGTCTGAAAGAACGTCTCGTCGGGGATCCACGAGGTAGCAAAGAACCGCATGACATCGCGGCGCGAATCGCAGAAGGCCAGCACGTTTTCCACCGTCTGACGGCGCAGGCACCACCATTGCGACCCGATCATCACCTGGATGTCGGCCGGGATCTTGCGGGTCAGCCCAAGCCGCTTCTGGATCTCGTAGCTGCCATAGAACAGGCTTTTCTGGGTTCGTTCGTTGAACCAGAAGCGATAGATCAGCCGCTCTTCCTTGAAGCCGGTCTTGATCCAGTCGCTCTCGAAGAAATCGAAGCTCTCGATATAGTCCAGATCCTCGGCATCCAGGAAGTCATGGGCATAGCGGGCCGACTTGATCGGCATGCAGTCGCCCGACAGCATGTAGAAATGCGTGGCGGCCGGGAAGGCCGCGACCGCGGCGCGCACTGCCTCGAGCGTGGCGGCCACCAGCGACCATTCGCCCCAGCCGCATTTGATCCGCCGCGCCGCAAAGGTCACGCCGGGGTTATCGGCCAGGGCGGTGCGGATGGCGTCGAAATCGGCGGCCTTGGCCCGCGCGTCGAAATGGATCGAGACATAGTCGCCCGATCCGGTCAGCCGGCGGGCCTGGGCGATGATGCCCTTGGGATCCTTGTGGCACAGCAGGATGAATGCGATCCGGGCCATGATCCCATCTAGACGAAAACCGGCGCGAGCCTTCACGATCGGCCCCGGGACGAAGGAAAGGGCGCCGGGCGAGTTGCGCTCTGTCCTTAACGATTTTAAGGGCATGGGCAAGCCGCCAGCATCCTTGCACAGGACTTAGATCATGGCCTTTCCCGGTACCTGGATGACCGAAAGCGAAAGCCTCGCCTATCGCGTCGTTCCCAAATGCGCCTGCTCGACCATCGGGCAGATCATGTTCCATTCCGATCACGGGCGCTATTTCGACGGGGACATCCATGATTCCACCAGCGGCATGCACAAGTGGAACCAGGACGAGAGCCAGGCCGCGATCGAACGCGCGGTCAAGGCGCGCAAGCCGGTCAGCTTCACCTGCGTGCGCAACCCCTATGCGCGCATCCTGTCGTCCTTCTTTGACAAGATCGCCGGCATCCAGCGCAACGGCAAGCGCTATCGCGGCAACATGATTCCCCAGATCGCCCAGCGTTACGGGGTCGAGGTCGGCAGCCCCGAGAACAATTTCGACTTCGACCAGATCACCAGCTTCCGCCGCTTTCTTCTGTTCGCGCGCGACACCATCCGCTGGCGCCGCCCGATGGAGCCGGACATCCACTGGTCGGCCATGTCGGGCCACATCGCCACCTTCATCGTGAATGGCGGGCGCTATGACCAGATCTTCTTCACCGAAAAGTTCGACGAGGGGATGCAGAAGGTGCTGGACGCCGCCGACACCCCCGTGAAGGTCGATCTCAAGTCAGTCCCGCGGTTCAACGAATCGGAAGGCCATGGGCCAAAGCGCCTGCACAAGGTCAGCGAGTATTTCGACGACCTGTCGCGGCATCTCGTCTGGGAAATCTACAAGAAGGATTTCCAGCTGTTCCGCTATGACTTCCATAACCCCGACAACAAGATGCCCAAGGGCGAGGTGGATCTGGACGAGGTGCATGCCAAGCTGGGCCGATAGGCGGGCAGGGGCCGCGGCCGGCCCCATCGTCCGCTCGCCCTGAGGGGCGCCGGCCCGCCCCCACGGGGCGCGGGCGCCCTCAGATGGCGGGGCTGTGTCCGCTCGCCCGGACGGCATAGGCGTCAAGGGCGCGGGCGATCATCCGGGTCAGCGGCCGCCCCCGTTCGGGGATGGTCAGGCCCGATTCGTCGATCGTGACCATGCTGCCGAACTGCGCCCCGACCGGGGCAAGCAGGGCCGACAGCCGCTCGGCCGTCAGGCCGTGGTCGCGCGCGAACTCGGCCGCGTCGATGCGGAAATCGCACATCAGCGCCTCGATCATGCGGGCGCGCCAGATGTCCTCGGCACAGAAGGCATGCCCGCGCTCGGTGGCGAAACGGCCCTCGCGGATCGCCTTGACATAGGCGCCCGTGGCCGGGGCGTTCTGCGCATATCCTTGCGGAAAGCGCGAGATCGACGAGGCGCCGAGGCCGATCAGCGTGCGGGCCTGATCATCGGTGTAGCCCTGGAAATTGCGGCGCAGGCGGCCTGCCTTCTGCGCCGCCGCCAGCCCGTCGCCGGGCCGGGCGAAATGGTCGATGCCGATCTCGTCATAGCCGTCGGCGACCAGCAGCCTGCGCGCCGTCTCGAACAGGCGCAGCCGTTCCTGCGGGCCGGGCAGCGCCCCTTCGGGGATCATCACCTGGCGCTTGGCCATCCAGGGCACATGGGCATAGCCGTAGAGGGCGATGCGGTCTGGCGACAGGGCCAGCAGCTTGTGGATGGAATCGGCGATCCGGTGCGAAGTCTGGTGGGGCAGGCCATAGAGGATGTCGGCGTTGAGACTGGCGATCCCGCGCGCCCGGATCATCCGCACAGCCCGCGCCGTCAGATCCCAGCCCTGCTCGCGCCCGATGGCGGCCTGGATTTCAGGGTCGAAATCCTGCACCCCGATCGAGGCGCGGGTCATACCCGCCGCAGCCAGGGCGTCAAGACGCGCCTCGTCGATCTCGCCCGGGTCGATCTCGACGGAAAACTCGGCGTCCGGGGCAAGCGGAAAGGCCGAGAACACCGCCCCCGCCAGGCGCGTCATCACATCGGGCGGCATCAGCGTGGGCGTGCCGCCCCCCCAGTGCAGGCGCGACAAGGTCATCCCTTCGGGCAGCGCCGCCTTGAGAAGGGCCAGCTCCTGTTCCAGCACCTCGGCATAGGCGCGCACGGGGGCATCCGATTGCGTGCCCTGCGTGCGGCAGGCGCAGAACCAGCACAGCCGCCGGCAGAAGGGGACATGGATGTAAAGCGACAGGGTGCTGCCCGCAGCGGTCGCCCCCACCCAGCCGGCAAAATCCGCCGCCCCAACCGACGGGGTGAAATGCGGCGCGGTCGGATAGGACGTATAGCGCGGCACGCGCGCGTCAAACAGCCCCAGCCGGGTCAGTTGCGATTCCGGTTCCATGCCTCTAATCAGACAGGATCAGCGTACGGGCATGCATTGACACAGGTCAAGATTTCAGCGGCCGAGGCCGCCCTTATTCAGCAGGTTCCGTGCGGTGCCTGCCTGATCCGGCATCGCGCCGTCTGCGCAGCCTGCGAGGCCGACGATCTGCACGAGCTTGAGCTTGCCAAATACTACCGCCGCTTCGAGCCGGGCCAGATGGTTGCCCATGCGGGCGAGCGGATGGATTTCGTGGGCTCGGTCGTGTCGGGCGTGGCGGGCCTGACACAGACGCTCGAGGATGGTCGCACGCAGATGGTCGGCATGCTGCTGCCTTCGGATTTCCTGGGTCGGCCGGGGCGGGATTCGTCGCCCTATGATGTCACCGCGCTGTCGGACCTGCTGCTGTGCTGTTTCCGCCGCCGCCCGTTCGAGGAGCTGCTGCGCTCACGTCCGCGGGTTTCGGCGCGGCTGCTGGAAATGACACTGGACGATCTGGATGCGGCGCGCGACTGGCTGCTGCTGCTGGGCCGCAAGTCGGCGCGCGAACGGATCGCCTCGTTCCTGGCGGTTCTGGTCCGCCGTGCGGCGATGCTGGGGCAGGCAACGGGGGCAGGGCCGATCGTGATCGACCTGCCTTTGACGCGCGAGGCGATCGCCGATTACCTGGGGCTGACGCTGGAAACGGTCAGCCGCCAGATATCGGCCCTGCGGCGCGAGGGCGTGATCGTGCTTGAGGGCACGCGCCGGGTGATCGTGCCCGATTTCCGGCGGCTCGTGACCGAAAGCGGCGATGACGCCGATGGCGGCCTGCCGGGCTGAGCGCCGGCTCAGCGCGCCATGAACAGCGGCACCGCGGCGCGTTCGAGCATGTGGCGCGTCGCCCCGCCCATGATCGCCTCGCGCAGGCGCGAATGGCTGTAGGCGCCCATCACGATCAGGTCGGCCCCCGTATCGGCCGCGCGCTGGTTCAGGACCTCGGATATGGCGGGCAGGGTGCGGGCCAGCACCACGACCTCGGCCCGCACGCCATGGCGGGTCAGCATCCGGCAGAGCGCGGCCCCCGGACTGGACCCCTCGACCGAGCGGGGCGATGGATCGACGACCACCACCTCGACCTGTTCGGCCGCCTTCAGGATCGGCATGGCCCGGCGCACGGCGGCCAGCGCCTCGTCCGACTGGTTCCAGGCGATCATCACCCGCCGCCGGGGCGTCCAGTCCGGCGCAGCGTCTCCGCCGCCCGCCGCGCCCGCCGGGTGCGGGAGGACAAGCACCGGGGCGTTGCCGTCGAACAGCGCCGCTTCCAGCACGGTATCGGCGCTTGCCGCGGCCTTGTCGCCATGGGGCTGCCCCAGCACCACCAGGTCGGCAAAGCGCGCCTCGCGCGCGACCAGCGCCGCCAGGCCGCCGATCTGGGCGACGGCGCCCTCGACCGACCAGCGCGCGCCCTGCTGTTCAAGCCGGGCGCGGGTTTCGCCCTGCAGCGCCTCGGCCGCCTCGAGCGCGCGGTCGATGGCGTCCTGGAACACATAGGCCGAGGCGCCCGCATAGTAATAGCCCGTCTGGGTATGATCGACCCCGATGCAGAACGCCTCGAGATGGGCGTCCTCGGACCGCGCGAGGGCCGCGGCGGCGTCAAGCTGGGCGGTCTGCCCGGCCTGCGTGAGGATAGTCAGGATTGTCTTGTAGGCCATATGCGTGCCCCCCATGCCTTTGCCTGGGACATATTAGCGCAGATGCCGCGGGAATTGTTGACCCAGATCAATGTTCGGGCAACGCTGCATCCATAGGAGACATGGCAAGCCGGGGTCGGGCGCGCAACGCCTGTGCCGGGACCGGGGCGTGGCGCAAGGGTGCGGCGCAAGGACAAGGACAAGACGACGATGCTGGATGTCATCACGCTGATCGTGCTTGGCGTCATCGCGGTGCTATCCGCGATTGCCGCCAACTATGCGCATGATCTGGCCTACATGGTGAATGCCCTGACGGTCATGCTGGCCGCGGGGCTGACCTTCATGTGGCAACTGCGCCGCATGGACGATCCCGAACGCGCCGCCCTGCGCGCGGGCGAGGCGGGCGAATATCAGGACGGCGTGATCCGCGCCGGGGTGATCGCCACCTGCTTCTGGGGCGTGGTCGGCTTTCTGGTCGGGGTCGTCATCGCGGCGCAGCTGGCCTGGCCCATGCTGAACTTTTCCGACGCGATGCAGGGCTTCACGAATTTCGGCAAGCTGCGCCCGCTGCACACCTCGGCGGTGATCTTCGCATTCGGCGGCAACGCGCTGATCTGCACATCCTTCTATGTCGTGCAGCGGTCCTGCGCGACGCGGCTGTGGGGCGGGAACCTGTCGTGGTTCGTGTTCTGGGGATACAACCTGTTCATCGTCCTGGCGGCCAGCGGCTATATCCTCGGCGCCACCAATTCCAAGGAATATGCCGAGCCGGAATGGTATGTGGACATCTGGCTGACCATCGTCTGGGTCGCCTATCTGCTGGTCTATCTGGGCACCGTGATGAAGCGGCGCGAGCCGCACATCTATGTCGCCAACTGGTTCTATCTGTCCTTCATCGTGACCATCGCGATGCTGCACATCCTCAACAACCTCGCCCTGCCGGTCAGCATCTTCGGGTCTAAATCGGTGCAGCTGTTCTCGGGCGTGCAGGACGCGATGGTGCAGTGGTGGTACGGCCACAACGCCGTCGGCTTCTTCCTGACCTCGGGGTTCCTGGGGATGATGTACTACTTCATCCCCAAGCAGGCCGAGCGGCCGGTCTACAGCTACAAGCTGTCGATCATCCACTTCTGGGCGCTGATCTTCATGTATATCTGGGCCGGTCCGCACCACCTGCATTACACGGCCCTGCCGCAATGGGCCTCGACGCTGGGCATGGTGTTCTCGATCATGCTGTGGATGCCGTCCTGGGGCGGGATGATCAACGGGCTGATGACGCTGTCGGGCGCCTGGGACAAGCTGCGCACCGATCCGGTCATCCGCATGATGGTCGTTGCGGTCGGTTTTTACGGCATGGCCACCTTCGAGGGGCCGATGATGTCGATCAAGACGGTCAACTCGCTGTCGCACTATACCGACTGGACCATCGGCCACGTCCATTCCGGGGCGCTGGGCTGGAACGGGATGATCACCTTCGGCGCGCTCTATTACCTGACCCCGCGGCTTTGGGGGCGCGAGCGGCTCTATTCGCTCGGCCTCGTCAGCTGGCACTTCTGGCTCGCCACGATCGGGCTGGTGCTCTACGCCTCGTCGATGTGGGTCTCGGGCATCATGGAAGGGCTGATGTGGCGCGAGGTGGACGCCCAGGGCTTTCTGGTCAACGCCTTTGCCGACACCGTGGCCGCCAAATATCCGATGCTGGTGGTGCGCACGCTGGGCGGGGTGTTCTACCTGCTGGGCGGGATGGTCATGTGCTATAACCTGTGGGCGACAGTCGCCCGCCAGCCCCGCGTTGCGCAGACCCGCATCGCCGTTCCGGCCGAGTGAGGACAGGTCATGGCCATTCTTGAACACCACAAGATCCTTGAAAAGAACGCCACGCTTCTGCTGGTCTTTTCATTCCTCGTCGTGACCATCGGCGGCATCATTGAGATCGCCCCGCTGTTCTACCTGCAGAACACCATCGAGAAGGTGGAAGGGGTGCGCCCCTATACCCCGCTGGAGCTGACGGGCCGCGACATCTATGTCCGCGAGGGCTGCTATGTCTGCCACAGCCAGATGATCCGTCCGATGCGCGACGAGGTCGAGCGCTATGGCCATTACAGCCTTGCCGCGGAATCGATGTATGACCATCCCTTCCAGTGGGGGTCCAAGCGCACCGGGCCTGATCTGGCGCGCGTGGGCGGGCGCTATTCGGATGAATGGCATATCGACCACCTGACGCGGCCCCAGGCGGTCGTGCCGGAATCGATCATGCCGGCCTATGGCTTCTTGCGCCAGCGCCTGATCGAGCCGACCCATATCGACCAGCGCCTGCGCGCCGAGCGGGGTGTCGGCACGCCCTATACCGATGAAGACCTGGCGCAGGCGCGGGCCGACTGGCTGGCCCAGGCCGACCCGGATGCCGACGCCTCGGGCCTGCAGGAACGCTATCCGGGCGCGCAGCAGCGCAACTTCGACCGGCAGGCCGGCGTGTCCGAGATGGACGCCCTGATCGCCTATCTGCAGGTGCTGGGGACGATGGTCGATTTTTCGACCTTCCAGCCGGACCAGCATCGCTGACGGCGCGGCCATGGACCGCTATTCCCTGCTGCGCCACCTCGCCGACAGCTGGGTTCTGCTGCTGCTGACGCTGATCTTCGTGGGGGTGGTCCTGTTCGCCTTCCGCCCCGGATCGCGCCGGTTCCAGCAGGACGCCGCTGAAAGCATTTTCCGCAACGAGACGCGACCGGCGCCCGCCCCGCCTGCGGCGCCCGATACCAAGGAGGTCGAGTGATGGCCGATCCTACTGACGAGATGCCGACCCCCACCCCGCGCGAACGGCAGGTCGCCCAGAACATGGGCGTCGATCCCGACGATCCGCATGAAAGCCCCGCCAATCCCGAAAACCGGGTCGAGGTCGGCCGCCGGGCCGCCGATGCCGAGAACGCCGAGCAGATCCTGCGCAACGCCTCGGACGAGATCACCGGCCCCAAGCGGGGGACGGGCGGGGCGGGCCGCGGGCGCGGCGGCCAGCGGCGCGGCGGCAGCCGCATGGTGACCGAGGCGCGCTCGACCGGGCACAACTGGGACGGGATCGAGGAATATGACAATCCCCTGCCGCGCTGGTGGCTGTGGACCTTTTATGCCACCATCGTCTGGGCGCTGGGCTATGTGCTGGCCTATCCCGCGATCCCGCTGATCCGCGATTCCACCCAGGGTTTCCTAGGCTGGACCCCGCGCGATCAGGTGGCCGCCGATATCCGGCGCTTTGACGAAGCGAACGGGCCGATCCGGGAAAAGCTGGTCTCGGTCGGTCTGGACAGCATCAAGGATGATCCCCAGCTGGCCAGCTATACCGAAAATGCCGGCAGGGCCATCTTCAACACATGGTGCGTTCAGTGCCACCAGGCCGGGGGCGCGGGCGCCAGCGGCTATCCCACGCTGGTCGATGACGACTGGCTGTGGGGCGGCACCATCGAGGATATCCATACCACCCTGCTACACGGCATCCGCAGCCCGGATGATCCCGAGACGCGCTTTTCCGAAATGCCCAAGTTCGGCGCCGACGGGCTGCTGGACGAGGGCCAGATCGACCAGGTCGTGAACTATGTCATGTTGCTGGGCAAGCTGCCCCATGACGCTGCCAAGGCGCAGGCCGGTCAGGCAATCTTTGCCGAAAACTGCACCGCCTGCCACGGAGAGAACGGCACAGGCGATCGGGCGCAGGGCGCGCCCAACCTGACCGATGCGGTATGGCTTTATACCCGCGACGGCGCGCCCGACCCCGCGACGATCCGGCGGATCGTCCATGACGGGCCTTACGGCGTGATGCCCGCCTGGTCGGGCCGGCTGAGCGAGGCCGACATCCGGTCCGTTGCCGCCTATGTCCACGGCCTTGGCGGAGGCGAGTGACAGCGGTGCCGGGCGCCATGGCCTTGCGGCTGGGCCGCAGGATCGGCGCCCGGCCTTCCCGGCGGGGGATCGGCCGGCCGGCCGGCCTGCGCCGCGTGCCGCCGCGCTGACCATCCGCCTGCCCGTGCCCCGCACAGGCTGCGACATCCCACCACGGTGGGCATGCTCGCAGCCTTCCCTATATGATCGGCATGCCGCAGCCCGGTGCGCCGGGGCTGCGTCGCTTCGCGCCCATCCATTCCGGCAAGCGCCGGACAGGAGCCACCCATGTCGATAGCCGAACACGAACCGCCCCGGCTGTATGCCGCCCGCGAGCCGATCTTTCCGCGCCGCGTCCATGGCTGGTTCCGCAAGCTCAAATGGGTGCTGATGGTCCTGACGCTGGGCATCTACTACATCACCCCATGGATCCGCTGGAACCGCGGACCCGGCCTTCCCGACCAGGCGGTGCTGGTCGATCTGGCCAACCGGCGCTTCTTCTTCTTCTGGATCGAGATCTGGCCGCACGAATTCTATTTCGTCGCGGGCCTCCTGATCATGGCGGGACTGGGACTGTTCCTGTTCACCTCGGCTCTGGGGCGCGTCTGGTGCGGCTATGCCTGCCCCCAGACGGTCTGGACGGACCTGTTCATCCAGGTCGAACGCTGGGTCGAGGGCGACCGCAATGCCCGTATCCGCCTTTACGAACAGCCCTGGAACGGGCGCAAGCTGCGGCTGCGCCTGACCAAATGGGCGCTGTGGCTGCTGATCGGGCTGCTGACCGGGGGGGCATGGGTGTTCTATTTCGCCGATGCGCCGACCCTGCTGCGCGATCTTGTCACGCTGAACGCGCATCCGGTCGCCTATACGACCATCGCGATCATGACGGCGACGACCTTCTTTTTCGGCGGCTTCGCGCGCGAGCAGATCTGCATCTATGCCTGTCCCTGGCCGCGCATCCAGGGCGCGATGATGGACGAGGACACGCTGACCGTCGCCTACCGCGAATGGCGCGGCGAGGAGCGCGGCAAGATCCACAAGGGCGAGCGCACCAAGTCCGATACGCCCCCCGGCCCCAAGGGCGACTGCATCGACTGCTTTGCCTGCGTGAATGCCTGCCCGATGGGCATCGACATCCGCGACGGCCAGCAGCTGGAATGCATCACCTGCGCGCTGTGCATCGACGCCTGCGATGACGTGATGGCCAGGATCGGCAAGCCGCGCGGGCTGATCGACTACATGGCGCTCAAGGACGAGGCTGCCGAAAAGGTCGGCAACGAACGCCAGTCGCTGCTGCGCCATGTCCTGCGGCCGCGCACCTTGATGTATTTCACCTTGTGGGGGGCGATCGGGGTCGGGCTGATCGTCGCGCTGTTCCTGCGCAGCCCCTATGACCTGAACGTCTCGCCCATCCGCAGCCCGCTGTTCGTCACCCTGTCGGACGGCTCGATCCGCAACAGCTATGAACTGCGGCTACGCAACAAGCAGGGGGAGGCCAAAACCTTCACCGTTGGGGCAGGCGATGGACAGGGCGCACCGATACCGGGGCTGGACATCGCCCTGGAAGGCGGCGCCGGCAGCGTGGCAGTGACGCAGGATGCCACGTTCCAGCAGCGTGTCTACCTGACCGCCGCGCCTGGATCGGCGCTGTCCAAAACGCCCCAGACCGAGGTGACCATGTGGATCGAGGATACCGGATCGGGCCGCCGCGCCACTGTCGGCACCGTATTCCATGGGGCCGAACGGTGATGCCGGCAATGGCACTGTTCGGGCCTTATGCGCTGGTCCTGGGGGTGGCGGCGGTGTTCACGCTGCCCTTCCTGCTGTTCTCGCTGGCAGGGCGGTTCACGGGGCGGCACATGCTGGCCTTTGCGCTGGCCATGTTCGGCGTCATCATCGGGGTGAACATCTGGCTGGCGACACGCGCCGCCGGCACCTTTCCCGGTCTTGAGACGGCCAATGCCTATGTCGCCTCGCAATCCTTCGACCACGACCGGGCGGCACAGGAAAGGCTGGGCTGGACGGTCACGCCCGCTTATGACGGGCGGGAACTGACCCTGTCGGTCCGCGACAGCGCCGGCAATCCGGCGCGTATCCGGCACCTGAGCGCCACCATCGGCCGGCCGACCCATGTGCGCGAGGATCAGACGCCAGCCTTCACCTACGAAGGCGGCCTGTTTCGCGCCCCCCTCAGGCTGGGGCTTGGGATGTGGAACATCCACCTGACGGTCGAGGCGGCCGACGGCACCGTATTCCGCCAGCGCATCGACCATTATGCCGGCAGCGAGGTGAGCGGATGAGCGATGCGGCGACGATGCCGGGTGCAGCCCTGCAGCCGCGCTTCAGCGCCTGCGCGGCCTGCGATGCGGCGCCCCTGGCGGCCGCAGTGGCGGGGGCCGCGCCGGTGCGCGGCGATATCATGCTGTCGGTGCCTGCCGCCCATTGCGCCACCTGCATCAGCGATATCGAACGCACGCTTGCCGCCGTGCCCGGCGTTCACGCGGCGCGCGTCAACCTGTCGCTACGGCGGGTCGTGGTGGATGCGGACAAGGGGCTTGCGGCGGCCGACCTGATCCCTCGCCTTGCCGCCATCGGCTATGAGGCGCATGAGCTTGACCCCGCCGCGCTGACGGCGACGGCGTCGGACCGGCAGGGGCGCGACATCCTGATGCGGATCGGGGTGGCGGGCTTTGCCATGATGAACATCATGATCCTGTCTGTCGCGGTCTGGTCGGGCGCGGATGCGGCCACGCGCGACATGTTCCACTGGATCTCGGGGGCGATCGCCCTGCCCACCGTCGCCTTTGCCGGGCAGCCCTTCTTTGTGCGCGCCTGGACGGCGCTCAGGGCCGGCCGGCTGGGCATGGACGTGCCGATCTCGCTGGCGCTGGTGCTTGCCAGCGCCATTTCGGTGTTCGAGACGCTGCATTCGGGCCCTCACGCCTATTTCGACGCGGCGGTGATGCTGTGCTTTTTCCTGCTGGTCGGCCGGTATCTGGACTATCGCACCCGGGCAGTCGCACGCTCGGCCGCGCAGGAGCTGACCGCGCTCGAGGTGCCGCGGGCGATCCGCCTGGTCGGCGAGGCCCGGCAGGAGGTGCGGGTCGCCGACCTGTCGCCCGGCGATCTGGTGCTGGTCCGGCCGGGCGGCCGGGTGCCGGCCGACGGCATCGTCACGGCAGGCGCATCGGAAATCGACCGTTCGCTGCTGACGGGGGAATCGGCGCCTGCCGCTGCGCGGATCGGCGACGCGCTTTCCGCGGGCGAGGTCAACCTGACCGGGCCGCTGACGCTGCGCGTCACGGCCGCGGGTCGCGACAGCAGCCTGTCGCGTCTGACTGCGCTGGTCGCAGCCGCCGAAACGGCGCGAGGGCGCTATACCTCGGTCGCCGACCGGGCGAGCCGCGCCTATGCGCCGGTGGTCCACCTGCTGGCGCTGGGCAGCTTTCTGGGCTGGCTGTGGGCCACGCGCGATGCGCGGCTGGCGCTGAACGTGGCGGCGGCGGTGCTGATCATCACCTGTCCCTGCGCGCTGGGCCTTGCCGTCCCGGCGGTCGTCACGGCCGCCTCGGGGCGGCTGTTCCGGCGCGGGCTGCTCATCAAGGACGGCACCGCGCTGGAGCGGCTGGCCGAGGTGGATACGGTCGTCTTTGACAAGACCGGCACATTGACGACTGGTGCGCCGCAGGTGCAGGCGGCCGGGCTGCCGCCCGAGGCGCAGGGCGTCGCCGCGGCGCTGGCCGCCGGGTCGGCCCATCCGTTGTCGCGGGCGCTGGCCGCGGCGCTGTCGGCCGCCCCCGCCGCGCTGAGCGAGCAGCGCGAGGTGCCGGGCTATGGGGTCGAGGCGCTCTGGCGCGGCATTCCCGTGCGGCTGGGCCGGGCCGACTGGGCAGGCGCGGCGGATGACGAGGGCGGCGCGGCAAGCTGGCTGCGGATCGGCGAGACGGTGTGGCGCATCGGCTTTGCCGACAGCCTGCGGCCCGGCGCGGCCGGGGCGATTACGGCGCTGCGTGCGGCCGGGCTGCGGGTGATGATGCTGTCGGGCGACGGGCAGGGCGCCGCTGCCGAGGTCGCCGGGGCGCTGGGGATCGCCGACTGGCGCGCGGGCGTCACCCCGCAGGACAAGGCCGATGCGGTTGCGGCGCTGTCCGCGGCAGGGCACCGTGTGCTGATGGTGGGGGACGGGCTGAACGATACGGCCGCGCTGGCCGCGGCGCATGCCTCGATCTCGCCTGCCAGCGCGCTGGATGCGGCGCGCGTGGCCTCGGACATGGTGCTGATGGGCAGCTCGCTTGGCCCCGTGGCCGAGGCGGTGATGATTGCCCGCCTGTCCGCCCGCCGCATCCGCGAGAACTTCGTTCTGGCGATCCTCTACAACCTTGTCGCCGTGCCCTTCGCCATTGCCGGGCTGGCAACGCCGCTGATGGCTGCGCTGGCCATGTCGGCAAGCTCGGTCAGCGTGACGCTGAACGCCCTGCGCCTGAGGGTGCCGGGGGTGGATGACGGCAGGGGCGGACTTGGCGCCGATCTGCCGGGCAGGGGGAAGGGCGCAGAGGCATGAACGTCCTGATCTTTCTGATCCCCGCATCGCTGGCCCTGGGGGCATTGGGGCTGGGGGGTTCCTGTGGTCGCTGCGCCACCGGCAATACGAGGATCCCAAGGGTGACGCCGAGCGCATTCTGAGCAAGGAATGGGACGACCGGCCGAAGCAGTGACCAGCAGCCGCCCTTGGCCGGCGCCTGTTCCCGCAGGGACAGCGGGGCAAAAGGGGCTTGGATGACGGGGAAGGCGGCGCGCCTTTTGGCCCGCGCCCCATGGCGATCGCGTTTTACGGGCGCAGCCGCGTTGCAGGGCAGGTTTGGGGCAAACCGGGCCCTGCGGCGTGTCAAATGGGTCCGATGCGGCGGGCTCCGGGCGGCAACCAGGCTACTGCCTTCAGCAGCTGTGCAACAGCGCGGGGGCACCGTACCATTGATGCAGGTCGGAACTTAACCTGCTGGGGCGGCAGCGGGCGTCATGGACGGGCTGCATTGCCCGCAGCGGGATCGTTCTGAGGGGCAGGGCCGCTCGCCGCAAATGAAAGATGCCCGACCAGTTGCCGGGCATCCTCTGTCAGGCAGGCAATGGGCGCTAGTCGCCGATGACCCGGCATTTCTGCGCGCGGGCCGCCAGCTTTTCGCAAGCCAGGCGGGCCCCGTCGCGCGTCAGGCCGGTGAAGTTCGCCTCCCACCCGCGGGAGGTATCGCCGACGCGGCGGCTGGCGCTGTCCAGGACCGCACTTTCCTGAAGCGCGGTCCGCACCAGCAGTTGCTCGGCCTCGGCCTTGGTCTTGAAGCGGCCGATGTTGATGGCATAGCGGCCGCGTCCCTTGATCGAGGGGCGCGCGACGATTTCCGTCGCCTCTGGTTCCGAACGGTCGCCTTCCTCCTCCATCGCGGCCAGGATCACCGTGTCGGACTTGCGCACCGGCTTGGCCGAACCGGCAAGCTGCCGCGTGGCGGCGCCGGCCGGCCTGTCGCTGCCTGCGAAGGTCGATCCGGGCGTGCGCGGGGCCTCGGCTCTTGCCCCGTCCCCTTTCGCCGCCGGGGATGTGGCCGCACCGGCCTTGCCGGTATCGGCCTTTGCCGCAGCCAGGCTGCGCGGCGCGCGCGCGGGGCGGCTGTCTTCTGCATCCGAGGAGGAATCCGCGGCCATGTCGGGATCGGCCGGGTCCGCCTTTTGGGCCGGCTTGTCATCCCGGTTCGCCGGCCGGCGCGACGGGCGTTCGCCGGCGATCCGGGGCGCCGCCGCCTGCTGCGGCGCGGGCGCGACATCCGCGGCATCGGCCTCGGGCGCAGGCTCTGCGGGCGCAGCCTGCCGGGGTATGGCGACGATCCGAGCAGGGGCAGCGGGGGCCGCAGCCGCAACCACGATTGCCGGGGTGTCGCGGACCGGGCGCGCGGCAGTCACGACCGGCTGCGGCTGAACGCTTGCCACCTTCACCATCCGCTTGCGCTCGACCATATAGGCCGGGGCGTCGGGGCGGATCTCGCGCACCTGGTCGGGCGCGCGGCCAAAGCCCGCATCCAGAAGCTGCGCCATCATGGCGTTGCGCTGTGCGGTCGATTGCCCGCCCAGAACCGTGGCGATGATGCGCTTTGACCCGCGCTGCGCCGAGGCGGTCAGGTTGAACCCTGCCGCCACGGTATAGCCGGTCTTGATGCCGTCCGCGCCAGGATAGCTGTCCAGGAACCGCTTGTTCGTGCTCGATACCATCGCGACGCCCGCATCCGCGCTGCGCCGTGAAAAGATCGAATAATACTGCGGAAAGTCATAGAACAGCCGCCGCCCGAGGATGGTCAGGTCGCGGGCGCTGGAATAATGGCCCTCGGCGGTCAGGCCGTTGGCATTGCGGAAATTGGTATTCCGCATCCCCAATGCCCGGCCCATTGCCGTCATCTGCG
The DNA here is from genome assembly GCF_002105555.1 of Paracoccus contaminans. NCBI lineage: Bacteria > Pseudomonadati > Pseudomonadota > Alphaproteobacteria > Rhodobacterales > Paracoccaceae > Paracoccus > Paracoccus contaminans. The sequence goes on along the minus strand of NZ_CP020612.1, from coordinate 250,461 downwards.
CGGCAAACTGCGCCTCGGACCCGCCAAGCCCCTCGCCGATCACCGTGGCGGCATCATTGGCCGATTTGACGGCGGCGGCGCGGATCAGATAGCGCAGCTCGATCTGCTGTCCCGGCCTCAGCCCCAGCCGCGAGGGCGGCATCGAGGCTGCATGCGGCGATACCGTAAAGCGCGAATCCAGCCGGACCTGACCCCGTTCGATGGCCGTGAAGGCCATGTAGAGGGTCATCATCTTGGTCAGCGAGGCCGGATGCAGCCGCGCATCGGCGTTCTGGGCGTAGATTTCCTTGCCCGTCCGCCCATCCATCACGAAGGCGGCGAAGGGCGCCGCGGATGCGATCATCGGCAGCAACGCGCCGATCATCAGGATCCACCCCCCGATGAGGGTTCTGTAAAGTGCTTTCACTGCCCCGGTCTCTTCTGCCTCGCGGACGCGTTCTTGTTGCACGTCCTTCGTTAATGGATCGACAATAGCACCCTATTTGCCGCGCGGGAACCCGGCTGCGGCCGATATTGGTCCCTTGCCGCGGTATTTCGCCCCGCTTACATCCGTTGTGCCAGCCCCTATATTGCGGGCAAGGCCGCCTTACAGGAACCGTCTCATTGCGCCCGCCCTTCGCCCATCCCTTTCAGCTTGGCGATCCGCCCTCGCGCAACGACGAGGATGCGGATCTTGCGGTCAAGACCCGTCCCAGGACACAGCGCCCGCCGCTCTACAAGGTGCTGCTGCTGAACGATGATTTCACGCCGATGGAATTCGTGGTCCAGGTGCTGGAACGCATCTTCGGCATGACCCATGCCCAGGCGATCGAGATCATGCTGACCGTCCACCGCAAGGGTGTGGCGGTTGTCGGCGTCTTTTCGCACGAGATCGCCGAAACCAAGGTCGCCCAGGTGATGGAGCTTGCGCGCCGCCAGCAGCATCCGCTGCAATGCACGATGGAAAAGGAATAGCGTGGCGTCTGCGCGGCTTGAGTCGATCGACCCGCCCGAGGGGCGGTTGCTGATGGTGGGGGCGGGGGCGGCCGATGTGGCGCCCTTCGATCCCGCCCGAACCGTCGTGGCCCAACGCTTCCGGCCCGATCACGATGCCGTTGCCGCGCTGGGGTTCCAGGTCGCTCCGGGCGTTTCGGGAGGGGCCGAGGGGGCCGTGGTCATCGCCGCGCGTGCGCGGGCCGAGACGCGGGCGCGCATCGCGGCGGCTGCGGCTGTGCTGCCCCCCGGCGCGCCCTTGTGGATCGACGGGCAGAAGACCGACGGGATCGACGCCGTCCTGCGCGAGATGCGCGCCTTCGTCCCGGTCGAGAATGTTCAATCCCGCGCCCATGGCAAGATCTTTCGCCTTGCTGTCCCTGAAGGCGACTGGCTGCCGCCCGACTGGGCCGGGCGGGAGGCTGAGGCGGAGGGTTTCGTGACGATGCCGGGCGTGTTCTCGGCCGACGGGCCCGATCCCGCCTCGGTCATGCTGGCCGCGAGCCTGCCCGACAGGATGCCGACCCGCGTTGTCGATCTGGGTGCCGGCTGGGGCTGGCTTGCCGCACAGGTGCTCACCCGTCCGGGTGTCGAAATGCTGCATCTGGTCGAGGCCGACCATGCCGCGCTCGATTGCGCGCGCCGCAATGTCACCGATCCGCGCGCGCGCTTTCACTGGGCCGATGCCACCGCCTTTCGCCTGCCCGAGCCGGTGAACGGCGTGGTCATGAACCCGCCCTTCCATACCGGGCGCGAGGCGCGTCCCCAGATTGGCGCGGGGTTCATCCACGCCGCGGCGCGGCTGCTGACCGGGGCAGGGCGGCTGTGGATGGTCGCCAATCGCCACCTGCCTTATGAATCCGTGCTGACCGAAACCTTCGCCGAGGTGGCCGAGATCGCGGGCGACAGCCGTTTCAAGGTGCTGACCGCGAGCGGGGCAGGCAAGGCGGGGGCTGGCAAGGCGGGGGCGGGCAGGCCCCGGCGGGGCTTGCCCGGCCGCCCTGCCGTGAAGCCGGCCCGCTGATCAGCGCCGCGCCCCGGTTTCAGGATAGGCGGCGCGGCAGGCGCGCACCGCCGCATCCGCAGGCCCGCCCAACGCCTTCAGCCGGGCGCGCAGGTTATCGGCCTTGCGCCCCTCTGTCGCCGGGTCGATCGCCACGCGGTAACGTTCCGTGTCGGTCACGTCGCGCAGGCAGGGGCGCCCCGCCCATCGTGTCCGCCCGTCGCGCATGCGGACCGGCACGGGACAATCGCGCCATTCGGTGCGGGTGATCTCGCGCTCGTGCCAGGCATAGCCGCGGGCCAGGTTCCCCTCGACCTCGGCCAGCAGGCCCTGCACGACGCGGTATTCATGCGTGTTGCGCGCGATGCACTGTTCCTGGGGGGTGCCGCAGGCGGCCATGGCCAGGCAGCCAAGCAGGGCGAGCGTCAGGTTGCGGGTCATGGGTCCTGCCTTTAATCAGCCTGGGGAACAGACTAGCGCGGCTGCCTGCCGCCCCGCAATTCACGAAAGGTCCCCCAAGGGATGGAGATGACGCCCGAGCGTGCCGAGGCTGCCGCATGGTTCCGCGCCCTGCGGGACCGCATCACCGCAGCCTTCGAGGCGCTTGAGGATCGCGCTTCGGGCGCGGCGCCAGCGGGGCGCTTTGTGGTGACGCCGACCACGCGGGCCAATGATGGCGGCGGCGGGATCATGTCGGTCATGCGCGGCGGGCGCGTGTTCGAGAAGGTGGGCGTGAACTGGTCCGAGGTTCACGGCGTGCTGGCCCCTCGGGCCCAGGCGGCAATGGCGGCGCGGGGGGTGCCGGGTATGGCCGATGATCCCCGTTTCTGGGCATCGGGGATCAGCCTTGTGGCCCATATGCAAAACCCCCATGCCCCCGCGGTCCACATGAACACGCGGATGTTCTGGACACCGGGCGCCTGGTGGTTCGGCGGGGGCGCCGATCTCAACCCGTGCATTGAGTATCCCGAGGATACGGCTCACTTCCACGACACGCTGCGCAGTGCCTGCGCGCCGCATGGGGTCGATTACTATGACCGCTTCCGGGCCTGGGCGGATGAGTATTTCTTCATCCCCCATCGCGGCAGGGCACGGGGCGTCGGGGGGATATTCTATGACGACCTGAACAGCGGCGACTGGCATGCCGATTTCGCCTTTACCCGCGCCGTGGGCGGGGCGTTCCTGCCCGCCTTCCTGCCGCTGGCCGAACGGCGCATGATAACGCCCTGGTCGGATGCCGACCGCGATACGCAGCTGGTTCACCGGGGCCTTTATGCCGAATACAACCTGGTTTATGACCGTGGCACCCGGTTCGGGCTGGAAACGGGACATGATCCTGATGCCGTGCTGATGAGCCTGCCGCCTCTTGCCAAGTGGATCTGACGCCCTAGCCCGCGCGCAGCAGCCAGGCGACCCCGGCCATCACCAGGACGATGCCGGCCAGCATGCGCGGCCCGATGCGTTCGCGCCGCCGCCGGCTGACGAGCGCGGCGAACGCCACCTCGGCCAGGGCCAGCGTGCGCACATCCGCCGCCGGGGCCAGCGCAAAGCCGATGAACCAGAACTGCGAGGCAAGCGCGCCCAGAAAGCCCGCCCCCAGCGATTCGCGCCAGGCCCCCGCCATGGCGCGCAGCACCGGGCGGTCCGTCAGCGCCAGCCAGCCGCCCACCAGGGCCGTCTGCATCGCCAGCGACAGCGCCAGGACCATGGTCGCGCGGCCGACATGGCCGCCGCCTTGCAGCGACAGGATCGCGCCGCGGAACCCGATTGCGGACGCCCCGAACAATGCGCCGGCGGCCACCGCCGTCAGCAGCGCCCTCCACCCCGCGCCCCGCCAGTCCGTGCCCGCCATCAGCAGCACCCCTGCGGTGGCAAGGCTGATCGCCCCCATCCGCGCCGGGCCGAGCGGCTCGCCCAGCACCAGCGCGCCCAGCAAGGCAAGCGTGACCGGCTCGGTCTTGATGAGGGCGGTGGCCACGGCAAAGCCGCGCAGCTGCATCGCCCGCAGCATGAGCGCGGTTGCGCCGACCTGCGCCAGGGCGCCCGCCGCCGTCCAGACAATGGCGCTGGCGGCAAGCGGCGGCAGGCCGTCCCGCCGCGACAGCACGGCCAGGAAGATCAGCGCAAAGGGCAGGCCGAACAGAAAGCGCACACCCGTTGCACCCACCGTGCCCAGCCGCCCCGTCAGCCCCGCCTGCGCCGCGTTGCGGCCCGTCTGCGCCAGCGCGGCGATCAGCGAGGCGGCGATCCACATCATTGGCGGTTTTCACCCGCAGGAGCGGACGGTCTCGATCATCAGGGCGACATTGTCGGGATCGGCATCCGGCGTGATCCCGTGCCCCAGGTTGAAGATATGCGGACCCCCCGAAAAGGCCCGGACGATGCGCCGCGTCTCGCTGACCAGCGCCTCCCCACCCGTGACCATATGGCCGGGCGCAAGATTGCCCTGCACGCAGCCATCCGTCTGCACATGGGCGGCCGCCCATTCGGCGCTGATGCCATTGTCCAGCGCCACGCAGTCGGCGCCGGTCGCGCGGGCAAAGCCCTGATAGCGGGGGCCGGCCTCTCGCGGGAAGGCGATGACGGGCACGCCGGGATGGCGTTCCTTGAGCGCGGCGATGATCCGCCGCGCGGGGGCCAGGGCGAAATCGTCGAAATCCTGCCCCTTGAGGCTGCCGGCCCAGCTGTCGAACAGCTTGACGACCTCGGCCCCCGCCTCGATCTGGGCCGACAGATATTCGACCGTCGCTTCGGTGATGCGCTCGATGAGCCGCTGGAACGTCGCGCGGTCCGCCGCCTTGAGCGCATGGGCCGGCCCCTGGTCGGGGGTGCCCCGGCCGGCGATCATGTAGGTCGCCACCGTCCAGGGGGCGCCGGCAAAGCCGATCAGGGTCGTCTGCGCCGGCAGGGCGCGGCGCAGCAGCCGGACGGTTTCATAGATCGGCGACAGGGTGTCGTGGATATCCGTGACGGGCCGCAGCGCGTCGCATTGCGCCGGCGTCGTGACGGTGGAAAGGCGCGGCCCTTCGCCGGGCGCAAACCACAATTCGGCCCCCAGGGCCTGCGGCACCAGAAGGATGTCGGCAAACAGGATCGCCGCGTCAAAGCCATAGCGGCGGATCGGCTGCAGCGTGACCTCGGCCGCCAGTTCGGGATTGTAGCAAAGCGACAGGAAATCGCCCGCCTGCGCGCGGGTCGCGCGGTATTCGGGCAGATAGCGCCCGGCCTGGCGCATCATCCATATGGGCGGCACCGCAAGACGCTCGCCCGCCAGGGCGCGCAGGATCGTTTTGGTCGGGGCGGGGCAGGGGGGCTGGGTCATGGCGTCCTTGTCGCAGCGGGCGCGCACGGGCGCAAGCAGGGCTGCGCCGCCGCGGTGCCGCAGCCTGTTGTCAAGCGCAAGGGGCGAAGGTAACCCCGCGCCATGGACGACTTTCCCTCGATCGAACGACCCCTGCGGATCGGCACGCGCGGCTCGGCTCTGGCGCTGGCACAGGCGCATGAAACGCGTAACCGGCTGGCGGCGGCCCATGGGCTGCCTGCGGCTGCGTTCGACATCGTGCCGATCAAGACGACCGGCGACCGGGTTCTGGATCGGCCGCTGCGCGAGATCGGCGGCAAGGGCCTGTTCACGCGCGAGATCGAGGATGCGCTGCTGGACCGGCGCATCGACATCGCGGTTCATTCCATGAAGGACATGCCCGTGCTGCAGCCGGACGGGCTGGTGATCGATTGCTACCTGCCGCGCCAGGATGTCCGCGATGCCTTCATCAGCCGCCGCTGGCGTTCCATCGCCGAACTGCCCGCCGGCGCCAGGGTTGGCTCGTCAAGCCTGCGGCGTCGGGCGCAGCTGGCGTATCACCGCCCTGACCTGACCCTGGTCGAGTTTCGCGGCAACGTGCAGACGCGTCTGCGCAAGCTGGACGACGGGGTGGCCGAGGCGACCTTTCTGGCCATGGCCGGGCTGTCGCGCCTGGGGATGGCCGAAATCGTGCAAGATGCCATCAGCCCCGACGAGATGCTGCCCGCCGTGGCGCAAGGGGCCATCGGGGTCGAACGGCGGGCTGACGACACCGTTGCGGCGATGCTGCTGGCGGCCATTTCGGACGGGCCGACGACGCTGCGGATCGAGGCAGAGCGGGCCTTTCTGCGCCAGCTCGACGGCTCGTGCGAGACACCCATCGCCGGTCTGGCCGAGCTGGAGGGCGAGCGGATGCGCCTGCGGGGCGAGCTGCTGCTGCCCGACGGCTCGCTATGCATCGGCGCGGAACGGTCGGGTCTGGCCAAGGACGGGCCGGCCATGGGCCGCGATCTTGCCGAGGAACTGCTCGGCCGCGCGCCGCCCGCCTTCTTCGCGCTCAGCGGGATTTCGGCAGACCGAGGCTCGCCCCCGGTGCGCTGAGGCCGCAAGGGCGGTCATCGAGGCCGGCCCCCCACGCCCAGCGCAGCCGGCTGTTCGGCGCACCCTTGTTGACTGCCGAATCCGCGCGCTATTGTCGGCCTGTCGGCCTGTCGGCCTGTCGGCCTATCGGCTGTCAACCTTGGCGGCCAGCCAACCCCAGCGCGGCGTGCACCCTCGGCGCAAAGAACGCCTTGTGTCCGGGAAAGCAGGAACATCGGCACAGCATTGACGCCGCACCCCTTGCAGACGCGCCTTGCGGCCGTGAAGGCGGATGCATCGCAGCAGCGTTGGCGCTGCGGCCCTAAGCGCGTTTTTCTCGGCCCGGTGGCAGGGCCTGCAATCCTTGGCAGCGCGATAGGTCGTCAATAGCTGCGGATCAGCCCCACAAGACGGCCCTGGATGTGAACCTTGTCCTCGGGCAGGACGCGGGTTTCATAGGCGGGGTTCGCAGCCTCGAGCGCGATCATCCCGCCCCGGCGGCGATAGCGCTTGAGCGTCGCCTCGGCGCCTTCGACCAGGGCCACGATGATATCGCCGTTCTCGGCGCTGTCCTGTTCGCGGATGACCACCACATCGCCATCGTTGATGCCGGCCTCGATCATCGAATCGCCTCGCACCTCGAGCGCATAGTGATGCTCTCGCCCCGACAGCATCGAGCCGGGCACCGCGATATGGTGGGACACCTCGGAAATCGCCTCGATCGGCACGCCGGCCGCGATGCGCCCCATCACCGGCAGCTCGACCGCGGGGCTGTCCACGATGGCAATGGCGCCGCGCGGCCGCGCCGCTGCGCCGGGCTTGCTGCCCTCGATCACACGGGGGACGAATGGCGCGCCGGCTTGCGGCGCGCCGCCTTCGTCGCGGATCAGGGCATCGGGCAGGCGGATGATTTCCAGCGCGCGGGCCCGGTGAGGCAACCGGCGGATGAAGCCCCGCTCCTCCAGCGCTGTCACCAGGCGGTGGATCCCCGACTTGGACCGCAGATCGAGCGCAAGCTTCATTTCATCAAAGGACGGCGGAACCCCGTCGCGGGCCAGCCGGGTCTGGATGAACTCCAGCAGCTGAATCTGTTTCTTGGTCAGCATGATCGTTCCCGCGGCCCCCGATGCGTTCATCCATTGTTCTAGAGCCGTTCCCCTTTGGGGTCAATGACTAAGCCGATTCGCATGAACAGGGGGTTAACGGGGCAGGGGAAGATAGCTGACGCTGTCGCCCCTTTGCCGTGCCGGATCGCCCGGCGGCCGGATCAGCAGGGCATCGGCGGCTGCCATCACCGTCAGCCGGGCCGAGTCCTGGTCGGCAAAGGGCGTGATTTCGGGGCCTTGGGCTGTCTGGGCCAGCGATGCGCGCAGGTAATGCTGCCTGCTGCCCTCGGGCGGCAGGTCGATGCCCAGCACGCCCCGGCAGACCGGCGGAACAGCAGCAGCGTCGCCCTGCATCCGGCGCAGCAGCGGCTGCATGAACAGCACCGCCGTCACGATGGCCGAAACGGGATTGCCCGGCAGGCCCAGCACCGCGCCCCGCCCCAGCCGCCCCGCCATCAGCGGCTTGCCCGGACGCATCGCGATGCGGTGAAAGGCGGGTTCCATCCCCAGATCCTGGGCGACCTTGCCGATCAGGTCATGATCGCCCACCGAGGCGCCGCCGATCGTCACGATCAGGTCGGCGCCCTGCGCCTGGGCAAAGCGCGCGCGCAGAGAATCCTCGGTGTCGCGGGCCAGCGGCAGGATGCGGGCCTCGGCCCCGGCGGCGCGGGCAAGGGCCGCAACGGCGATGTCGTTCGAGCTGATGATCTGCCCGGCTGCGGGCTGCGCGCCGGGCGGCACCAGCTCGTCCCCGCCTGCCAGGACCGCCACGACCGGGCGGCGCGCAACGCTGAGGCGCGGCACGTTCATCGCCGCCAGCAGTGCCAGATCGGCCGCGCCGAGCCGCCTGCCCGCCGGCACCCGGTCGCCTTCGGCAAAGTCGTTGCCGCGCTTGCGGATATGGGCATTGCCGCGCGCGCCCGTGATCCGCAGCCGGCCGCCCTCGCGCAGCGCATCTTCCTGCATCACGACCAGATCGGCCCCCGCCGGCACCGGCGCGCCGGTGAAGATGCGCACCGCCTGGCCCGCCGCCAGCGTTCCGCCCCAGGGGCGGCCGGCCGCAGCCTCGCCCACGATGTCCAGCGGTCCGGGCAGGTCGGCAGCGCGCAGCGCATAGCCGTCCATCGCCGCCGCGTCGAAGGGCGGCTGCGTCATGCGCGAGACCGCATCATCCGCCAGCACCCGGCCAAGCGCATCGGCAAGCGCCACCGTCTCGGCTTGCGGCGGCGGGGCGAGCGACAGCACCAGCGCCAGCGCGTCCTCGACGCTCAGCAGGCTCATGGCGCGGCCTCGAAATCGCCGGATTTGCCCCCGGTCTTGCGCAGCAGGCGGATGCCCTCGATCCGCATGTCCTTCTGCGCGGCCTTGAGCATGTCATAGACCGTGAGCGCCGCGACCGTGGCGGCGGTCAGCGCCTCCATCTCGACCCCGGTGCGGCCGGTGGTCCGGGCGGTCGCGGTGATGCGCAGGCCGGGCAGGGCGGGATCGGCGGACAGCTCCACCGCCACCCGGTCAAGCGGCAGGGGATGGCACAGGGGGATCAGATCGGCCGTGCGCTTGGCGGCCATGATCCCGGCCAGACGGGCCACCCCCAGAACGTCGCCCTTGGCCGCACCGCCCTGCGCCAGCGCCAGCGTCTCGGGCGACATCACCACGGCGGCCGCGGCCACCGCCTCGCGCGCGGTCGGCTGCTTGGCCGACACGTCCACCATATGCGCCTGCCCTGCGGCGTCGAAATGGGTCAGGCTCATGACGCCCCCAGGATCGTACGGGTGGCTGCGGTGACGTCCTTTTGGCGCATCAGGCTTTCCCCGATCAGAAAGCGCCTCACCCCGGCATCCATCATCCGCGCCAGGTCGTCATGCGCGAACAGCCCGCTTTCGCAGACCAGTTGCCGGCCCGCCGGCAGCATGGGCGCAAGTTGCAGCGTCGTTTCAAGATCGACATGGAAGGTTCTGAGATTGCGATTGTTCACCCCGACCAGCGGGGATTTCAGGCGCAGCGCCCGTTCCATCTCGGCCGCGTCATGAACCTCGATCAGCGCGTCCATGCCCCAATGGGCTGCCGCATCCTCAAGCTCGGCGGCAAGCATGTCGTCGACCGCGGCCATGATGATGAGGATGCAATCCGCCCCCCATGCCCGTGCCTCGGCCACCTGATAGGGATCGTAAAGGAAATCCTTGCGCAGCACCGGCAGCTCGCATGCCGCGCGCGCCGCCGCCAGAAAGGCGGGCGATCCCTGAAAAGACGGGCCGTCGGTCAGCACCGACAGGCAGGCCGCGCCCCCTGCCTGATAGGCGCGGGCCAGCGCCGGCGGATCGAAATCGGGGCGGATCAGTCCCTTTGACGGGCTGGCCTTCTTGATCTCGGCGATCAGCGCGGGGCCCTGCGCGGCGGCGCGGTCCAGGGCCGCGGCAAAGCCGCGCGGGGGCGGGGCCTGCCGGGCTGCCGCCTCGATCTCGGCCGGGGGACGGGCGGCCCTGGCGGCGGCGATCTCGTCCAGCTTGTAATGCTTGATGCGGGTCAGGATATCCATGCGCCGACTTAGCCCCCTGAAGGGGATCAGCGCAACCGGATCAGCCGGGCGGGGCCGCCCAGTCGACGGGCCGCTCGCCCCGCGCGGCCAGCCATGCGTTCACGCGCGAGAACGGGCGCGAGCCGAAAAACCCGCGCCGGGCCGACAGGGGCGAGGGATGGGCGCTGGCGATCACCAGATCCTCGGGGCGCGGCAGCCCGGCCACGGCCTTTTGCGCATGGGCGCCCCACAGCACAAAGGCCAGCGGCCGATGCCGCTGCGCCTCGGCGATGGCCTGGCGGGCCAGTGCGTCCCAGCCGATCCGGGCATGGGCGCCGGCCTGGCCCGGCAGGGTGCTGAGCGCGGTGTTCAGCAGCAGCACCCCCTGGCGCGCCCAGCCGGTCAGATCCCCGTCGGGTGGCCGCGCGCCGGTGTCGGCGGCAAGTTCGGCAAAGATGTTGGCCAGCGATCGCGGCAGGGGAACGCCGGCGCTTACGGAAAATGCCAGCCCGTTGGCGTGGCCGGGCGTGGGATAGGGATCCTGCCCCAGGATCACCACCCGGACCCCGCCGGGGGGCAAAGCCTCCAGCGCGGCAAAGACGCGGGCCGGGCCGGGCAGCCAGAGGGCGCCCGCAAGCCGCTCGCGCAGGCGGGGCCATTGGGCGGCAAAGAAGGGCAGGTGCGCCCAGGCCGGCGGCACGGTCGGGGCGGGCGCGGCGGTCTGGGCAGCGGCAGGCCCGGCAGGGGCGGGGGCCATGGTCAAGGGGCCGGGGCGCCGGTGATCGCCGACAGGCGGGCAAGACGATCCCGCGCAGCGCCCGAATCGATCGATTCGCGGGCAAGCGCCGCCCCCTCGCGCAGGTCGGGGACCGCCCCCGCCACCACCAGCGCCCCCGCCGCGTTCAGCACCACCGCATCGCGATAGGCCCCCGGCGCGCCGTCCAGCAGCGCCCGCAGCGCGGCGGCGTTATAGGCGGGATCGCCGCCCACGATCTGTTCGAACGGGTGGACCGGCAGGCCGGCATCCTCGGGAGAAACCTCGAATTCGGTCACTTCGCCGGCGCGCAGCTGGGCGACGCGGCTGGGGGCGGATATGGACAGCTCGTCCGTGCCGTCCCCCCCATGGACCAGCCAGGCCGCGACCGAGCCGAGGTCGCGCAGCGTCTCGGCCATCGGGCGCAGCCATTCGGGCGCAAAGGCGCCGGTCAGCTGGCGCGTGACGCCCGCCGGATTGGTCAGCGGCCCCAGGATGTTGAAGATGGTGCGCGTGCCCAGTTCGGCCCGCGCCGGGCCGACATGGCGCATCGCCGGATGATGCATCGGCCCCATCATGAAACAGATGCCCGCCGCATCCAGCGCCTGCTGCGCCGTTGCCGGGCCGCCCATCACGTCGATGCCAAGATGGGTCAGCGCATCCGCGCTGCCCGATTTCGATGACAGGTTGCGGTTGCCGTGCTTGGCGACGGGCACCCCCGCTCCCGCGACGACAAAGGCCGCGGCGGTCGAGATGTTCAGCGTGCCCTTGCCGTCCCCCCCCGTCCCCACGATGTCGATGGCGCCATCGGGGGCGTTGATGCGCGTCATGCGGGCGCGCATGACCCGTGCGGCGGCGACGGTTTCGTCCACCGTCTCGCCGCGCACGCGCATGGCCATCAGCAGCCCGCCGATCTGCGCCGGCGTCGCCTTGCCGTCGAACAGCGCGGCAAAGGCGGCCTCGGCCTCGGCCCCGGTCAGCGGGCGGACGGCGGCCAGCCCGATCAGCGGGCGGATGTCGGTTGCAGGCCCGCTCATGCCGCAGCCCTTCCGGGGCCGGTGCAGCGGCGCAGAAAGTTCGCGATCATCGCATGCCCGTGTTCCGAACGGATGCTTTCGGGGTGGAACTGCACCCCCTCGACCGGCAGGGTGCGGTGGGCAAGGCCCATGATCGTCCCGTCCGCGGCGGTGGCGGTCACGCGCAGGCAGCCCGGCAGGCTTTCCGGCGCGACCGTCAGCGAATGATAGCGCGTCGCCCGGATCGGCGAGGGCAGGCCCGCGAACAGCCCGGTGCCGTCATGCTCGATCATGTCCACCTTGCCATGGACGATGCGGGCGGCGCGCACGATGTGCCCGCCGAAGGCCTCGCCGATGGCCTGGTGGCCAAGGCAGACCCCCATGACCGGCACGCCCGCCCCCGCCGCGGCCCGGATCAGCGGGACGATGATGCCGGCCTGCGCGGGGGCGCAGGGACCGGGAGAGATCAGGATGCCGGCCGGCCGGCGGGCAAGCGCCGCCTCGACGCTGAGCGCATCGTTGCGCACGACCTCGACCGCCGCGCCCGCCGCGCCCAGATAGTGGACGAGGTTCCAGGTGAAGCTGTCATAGTTGTCGATCATCAGGATCGCCGGACCATCGCCCGGAAGGGTGCGGATGGCGGGGCGGTCGGCCCCGGGGGGCAGGGGGATGGCGTTCATCGGCAAGGCTCGCGTGACACGAAGGGCAGCGGTCGGCGCATGGGGGGTGGCCCGCGCTGGCGGCGGGCTATAGATGGTCAGAGGCTGCCCACGGGGTCAACCCTGTTGCCCGCAGGGCAGGCGCGGCACCGCACAGGCAGGAGGACGGCGGCGAGACATGGGGTTCTGGAGCGGACTCGCCCACGGCACGCTGATGAGCGCGGCAACGCTGGCTGCATTGTCGCTGGCCCTGCCGGGCGATCACGCCGCGCATGGCCCGGCCTTTGCGCCGCGTGCGGTGCTGGATGCCCGCGCCGCGAAGGGTGGCGGCGATGCTGCCGCCCCGGCCCCCGGCGCCTCGGCCCCCAACGATGCCCTTTCGGACGGGACGGCAGCCGCGCTGCCTGCCCCGCAGGGCAGGCAGGCGGCCCCGCAGGCGCAGCCCGGTCCCCGCGCTGCCGCGCCCGATTCGCTGCCGCCCCCCGTTGGGTCCGAGTTCCGCAGGGCCGGTAACGATGTCCCCGTCCGGCCAGCGCCGCAGCCCGCGCCCGCGCCCGCGCCCAAGGTCGCGCCACTTCCCGCCCAGGCGCAGGCCGAGGCCGCGCCGACCCGCACCCCCATGCCCGACGGGGCGCCGGCGGAAACCGCCGCGCCCCCCGCTCCGCCGCCGCTGGCGCCCGTGTCCACCGCCTTGCCCGATCCGGTTGCGCTGTCCGATGCCCCGGTAATGCCTTCCCCTGAGCCGCCCGAACGGGTCGTCGTGCCGGCGCCCGATCGCCTGCCGGCGGCGGGCCGTCTTGCAGGGGCGGCCCCGCAAGTGCCCCTTGGCCGGGCCGTTCCTGGCGCCGCCGGGGCGCCCCAGGCCCAGCCCGACGCTGCCCCCCGCCCTGATCGCGGCCCCGATCGCGGCCGTCCCGCGCCCGATCTGTCATTGCCGATGCCGCTGCTGGTGCCCGGCCGCGCATTGCGCCAGCCGCCACTGCTGGCCCAGCCGCCCGCGCGATCCCCCGCGCAGCCCGACCTTAGCGATCTCAGGAACGGAGCCGACTGATGCACCCGCTCAATCCGGCGCTTGCCGCCACCTTCCGCCCCCCGGTCATGGAGGCGCGCCGCTGGCTCGAGGGGTTGGCCTTTTCCCAGGATCGCCCTCTGATCAATGTCAGCCAAGCCGCGCCGGTCGATCCCCCGCCCGAAGGGCTGCGCCAGGCCATTGCCGAGGCGGCGCTCAACCGGCCCGAGGCGCATCTTTACGGCCCCGTGCTGGGCAATGCCGATCTGCGCGAAGCAGTCGCCGCTGAATGGACGCGCGCTTATGGCGGACCCGTCGCGCCGGGCAATGTCGCGATCACCCAGGGGTGCAACCAGGCGTTCTGCGCCGCCGTGGCCACGGTGGCGGGCGCCGGGGACGAGATCGTGATCCCCGTGCCATGGTATTTCAACCACAAGATGTGGCTGGACATGCATGGCATCCGCGCCGTGCCCCTGTCCTGCGGGCAGGGGATGGTGCCCGAGCCGCAGGCGGCTGCCGCGCTGATCACGCCGCGCACGCGCGCCATCGTGCTGGTCAGCCCCAACAACCCCTCGGGCGCCGAATATCCGGCCGAGGTCCTGCGGGGCTTTCTGGATCTGTGCCGCGCGCGGGGCCTGTCGCTGATCGTGGACGAGACCTACCGCGACTTTGATTCGCGCCCCGACGCGCCCCATCAGCTGTTTGCCGACCCCGACTGGGGCGACACGCTGATCCAGCTCTATTCCTTTTCCAAGGCGTTCCGGCTGACCGGCCACCGCGTCGGGGCGCTGGTCGCCAGCCCGGCCCGGCTGGTCGAGGTTGAAAAATTCCTCGACACCGTGGCGATCTGCACCGGCCAGCTGGGGCAGGTCGGGGCGCTATGGGGCATGCGCAACCTTGGCGAATGGCTGGCGGCCGAGCGGGCCGAGATCCTGCGCCGCCGCGCGGCGATGGCCCGCGTGATGGCACAGATGGAGGGCTGGCGGCTGAAAGGCTGCGGGGCCTATTTCGCCTGGGCCGAACACCCCTTCGCCGAAAGTTCGGCCAGCCTTGCGCCGCGCCTGGTGCGCGAGGCAGGCGTGCTGCTGCTGCCCGGCACCATGTTCATGCCCGAGGATGATCCGGCCGGCGCGCGTCATGTGCGCATCGCCTTTGCCAATGCGGACACGGGCGGGATCGAGGCGCTGGGCGCGCGCCTGTCGGCCTTTGGCCGCGCCGCCGCGGGCGACCTTGCCGGCCGGGCGGGCGGGGCCTAAACACGCCGGGCCTGATCGAGGGCAGTGGCAGAACAGACGAAAGGTTCCCCATGACCAGCATGCGCAGCAAGGGCCAGTCCGCCATCGCCTGGATACTGATGGGCATGGTGCTGCTGGGGCTGGGGGGCTTTGGCGTGCGCAACTTTTCGGGCGGGGTGGTCGGCACCATCGGTTCGGTCGGGGACACCACGATCGGCACGTCGGACTATCTGCGCGCGGTGCGGGCCGAAATCCAGAACTTCCGCGCCCAGACCGGCCAGAACATCAGCATCGAGCAGGCCAAGGCGATAGGCGCCCCCCAGGCCGCGCAGGCCCGCCTGTTCGCGGCCGCCGCGCTTGAGGACGAGGCGCGCCAGATCGGCCTGTCGGTCGGCGATGCGGCGGTGCTGCGCCAGCTGACGGGCATACGCGCCTTTCAGGGCCAGAACGGCAGCTTCGACAAGGCGCGCTATGACGACGCGCTGCGGCGCGAAGGGCTGAGCGCGCCCGCCTTTGAACAGGAACTGCGCATGGACGAGGCGCGCGACATCCTGCAGCGCGCGGTGATCGGCGGGGCGGCTGCCCCGGCCACGCTGCGCGAGCGCACCGCCGGCTGGCTGCTGGAAAAGCGCGATCTGTCCTGGACCGAACTGACGGCGGCGCAGCTGAAAAGCCCGGTCGCCATGCCCGACGAAGGCACCCTGGTCGCCTGGCACAAGGCCAATGCGCAACGCTTCACCACGCCCGAGATCCGCAAGATCACCTATGCCTGGCTGACGCCCGAGATGCTGGCGCCCGGCGTGACGCTGGACGAACAGGCGCTGCGCGATCTCTACCAGCAGCGCATCGCCGAGTACCAGCAGCCCGAACGGCGCATGGTCGAGCGGCTGGTCTTTGAAAGCCAGGCCGCCGCCGAGGCGGCCAAGGCGCGGCTGGATGCCGGGCAGGCCAGCTTTGAACAGCTTGCCGCCGAACGCGGCCTGCAGCTTTCCGACATCGACCTGGGCGAGGTGACGCAGGCGCAGCTGGGCACGGCCGGAGCGGCGGTCTTCGCCCTCGGCCAGCCGGGCGTCGTCGGCCCGCTGCCGACCGAATTCGGGCCGGCCCTGATGTCGATGAACGCGATCCTCGAGCCGGTGAACATCCCCTTCGAGCAGGCGCGGACCGAGCTGCGCGCCGAAGCCGCGGCCGACCGCGCCCGGCGCCAGATCGAGGAGCAGGCGCCGCAATTCACCGACCTGATCGCGGGCGGCGCGACGCTTGAGGATCTGCCAAAGGATACGCCCATGAAGCTGGGCAGCATCGATTATTCCGCCGACACGCCCGAACAGGGCATCGCCGCCTATCCGGCCTTCCGCGAACAGGCGCAGTCGGTCACCGACAAGGATTTCCCGCAGGTCCATCCGCTCGATGACGGGGGCATCTTCGTGCTGCGGCTCGATCAGGTGGTGCCGCCCGCGCTGATCCCCTTTGACCAGGTGCGCGAGCGTGTCGCCAAGGACTGGATGGCCGAGGAAACCCGCCGCCAGCTGAAGGCCGCCGCCGAGGAGGAAGCCCTGCGGCTCGGCCCGGCCGCCGACATGGCGCAGCCTGCCGCGGCGCAGAACCCTGCGCCCCAGGCTGGCGCCGCTGCGGGGCAGGGGCCGGGCGCAGAAGCGGCCCCCGCGGCGCCCGCACCGGCCGTTTCGCTGACCGCCGTCAAAGCGGTGGAGCGCGATACCGGCATCGAGGGGGTGCCGGCCGCCGTCACCGCCGCAGCCTTCCGCCTGAAAAAGCCGGGCGAGACAATCGCGGTCGAGGCCGAGGGGCGCGTTTTCCTGATCCGGCTCGATGGGGTGACGCGGGCTGATCTGGCCTCCGCCGATGCCCAGCCGGTGCTCGAGGGGGTGGGCAAGCGCCTGACCGATTCGGTGCAGGGTGATCTGATGGAATCCTATGTCCGCGCGGTGCAGGCAGACCATGGGATCCGGATCGACACGGCCGCCATCGACGCCTCGAACAAGCGGATCCAGTGATGGAGCTGTCGCCTGATTTCGCCGCCTTCGAGCGCGGCTGGGCCGAGGGCCGCAACCAGCTGGTCACGATGCGCCTGGCCGCCGATCTCGACACGCCCGTCAGCCTGATGCTCAAGCTGGCCGAGGCGCAGCCCATGTCCTTCATGCTGGAAAGCGTGACGGGCGGCGAGATCAGGGGCCGCTATTCCATCATCGGGATGAAGCCCGACCTGATCTGGGAATGCCGCGAAGGCAAGGCGCGGATCAACCGGCAGGCCCGCTATTCGGACGGCTTTGCCGATGATGCGCGCCCCGCGCTGGTATCCCTGCGCGCGCTGATCGCCGAAAGCCGGATCGAGATGCCCGAGGGCGTTCCCCCCGCGGCGGCAGGCCTGTTCGGCTATCTGGGCTATGACATGATCCGGCTGGTCGAACGGCTGCCGGGCGGCAACCCTGACCCGATCGGGGTGCCCGATGCGATGCTGATACGCCCCTCGGTGGTGGCGGTGCTGGACGGCGTCAAGGGCGAGGTGACGCTGTGCGCCCCGGCCTGGCACGATGCGGCCATCCCGGCCCGTGCCGCCTATGCCCAGGCTGCCGAGCGGGTGATGGAGGCGCTGCGATCGCTGGACCGCCAGCCGGCCGAGCCGAGGGCGCTGGGCCAGGGCGGCGCCATCGGCGAGCCGCGATCCAACTTCACGCGCGAGGGTTATGTCGCGGCGGTGGAAAGGGCCAAGGACTATATCCGCGCCGGCGACATCTTTCAGGTCGTCCCGTCACAGCGCTGGGCGCTGGATTTTCCGCTGCCGCCCTTTGCGTTGTATCGCTCGTTGCGGCGCACCAACCCCTCGCCCTTCATGTTCTTCCTGAACATGGGCGGGTTTCAGATCGTTGGCGCCAGCCCCGAGATCCTCGTCCGGGTCAGGGGCGGCGAGGTGACGATCCGCCCCATTGCCGGCACCCGCCCGCGCGGCGCCACCCCCGACGAGGACCGGGCCAACGAAGCAAGCCTTCTGGCCGATGAAAAGGAACTGGCCGAGCATCTGATGCTGCTCGATCTGGGCCGCAATGATGTGGGGCGCGTCGCCCGTGTCGGCACCGTGCGCCCGACCGAAGAATTCATCATCGAGCGTTATTCCCACGTCATGCATATCGTGTCGAACGTCGTGGGCACGCTGTCCGAGGATCAGGATGCGCTGTCGGCGCTGCTGGCGGGGATGCCGGCGGGAACGGTATCGGGCGCGCCCAAGGTGCGCGCGATGGAAATCATCGACGAGCTGGAGCCTGAAAAGCGCGGCATCTATGGCGGCGCCATCGGCTATTTCGCCGCCAATGGCGAGATGGACATGTGCATCGCGCTGCGCACGGGGGTCGTCAAGGACGGCACGCTGTATGTCCAGGCCGGAGGGGGCGTCGTCTATGACAGCGATCCCGAGGCCGAGTTCATGGAATGCGTGCACAAGTCCAGGGCAATGATCCGCGCGGCCGAGGGGGCCGGCCGCTTCGTGCGGGGCAACGGCTAGCGCCGCGCGTGGGCCGGCCCGCTGGCGGCGGGGAACCAGCCCCGCCCCGCCGCTGTTTCCCCTGCATGACAAGGGAGACAGCGATGATGACCGAGAAAGCCCCCGCCAGCCCCTCGCAACCGGCCCAGCCGCACAACGCTCAGTCGGGCGAAAAGCATGACGCGGCGCCGCAGGGCAACCAATCCTCGTTGCAGAATGAATATCGAGGCGAGGCATCCCGCGATGGCATCCCGGCAAACGGGACGGCCCCGACCGCGGCACGCGGCCCCGATGATGTCGGCGCCTGACCTGCTGAGAAGGAGCACCGGAAATGAGCAATGGCCTTCCCATTGACCGCACGCGCTATAACCCCGTGCAGGACGTCACCCCGGACGAGGCGGAACGCAACAAGCGCCTGATGGGCCAGAACAGGGCGCATCAGCACGACCAACCGACCGGCGCCCCGCCCGCTGCCGAAAAGGAAGCGGACATCCCCGACCCGGACAAGGCGTCGGCCTGACGCCCCAGGCATTTTCAGCGCCGCCGGTCATGCCGGCGTCGTTTTTCGTGGGCCGGCCGGTTCTGGCCCAGCAGGTATGGCATCAGCGCGTCAAACGCGGGCAGGGCCAGCATCGTCGACGATCCGTTCAGATGCGGGCGGGGCGCTCGAAACCGGATGAGGCCCGCGAAAAAACGCGCTGCCGGGCAGGCCATCGCCGCCCTGCATGCCAGGCGATAAAGCGCAGAGACCTGCCCCGCCCCGTGATCAACAGGGGCAGAAGGCCGATGAGCGGCCGGGCACGGGCGGCCGGGCCATTCCCATCAAGCTCGGGCGCAGCCACATCTGCACCTGGCACGTCGGCCCGCGCCAGGATCGTGAACAGACTGGCGCCCCGCACCGGCTGAAGGGGGGCAAAGCCGCTATTGCGGCAAGCCCATGCCCGAACGGCCCCGCAGCGCCCAGCGGCCTTGGGGGAGCAGCGGCATCAATCGCTGCCGCGATACGGCTCGACATATTGCAGCGCCATATCCCAGGGGAAAAAGATCCAGGTGTCCTGGCTGACCTCGGTGATATAGGTCTGGACGATCGGCTGGCCCTTGGGCTTGGCATAGACGGTGGCGAAATGCGCCTTGGGGAAAAGCTGGCGCACCAGTTCGAGCGTGCGCCCGCTGTCCACCAGATCATCCACGACCAGCACACCCTCGCCATCCCCCATCATCCCGGCATCGGGGGATTTGAGAACCTGAAGCTCGCCCTGGATGCCCTTGTCGCCGTCGCCGCGATAGGACTTGACCGAGATCGTGTCGATGACGCGGATGTCCAGCTCGCGCGCCACGATCATCGCGGGGACCATGCCGCCGCGGGTGATCGCCACCACCGCCCGCCATTCGCCGCCCCCCGCGGGCGCGGTGTCCTGCAACCGCCAGGCCAGGGCGCGGGCGTCCCGGTGCAGCTGGTCCCAGCTTACGTGAAAGCCGCGTTCATGGGGCAGGCGGTCGGATAGGGGGCGGGCCATGGGCAAACCTTTGACTGTCAGTGGCGGATCATCAGCGCCAGCCCTAGCGCACCGATCAGCGCCCCGGCAATGCGGTCGATCCAGGTCTTTGCCGCGCCGTACCGGCGGCGCACCGGCGCGGTCGCCATCAATGCCGTAATGGCCGCATAGAACGACAGCTCGACCGACAGCGCGACCAGATAGATCACCAGGCTGGCGCCGCCCTGCAGGGCAGGAAAGACCGACAGGATCACGCTGCCATAGAACAGCGCCGGCTTGGGATTGGACAGGTTCAACGCCATGCCCTGCACAAAGCCGGGGCCGGCGGTGGTCCTCTCGTCCATGCCCGGCGGCTCGGCGGCGTGGCGGATCATCTGGACGGCGATCCAGACCAGATAGGCGCCGCCGATCACCTTGAGGGCGGTGTAAAGCTGCGGGACCATGCGGAACAGCACCGTCAGCCCCAGCACCGCGAAAAGGCACCACAGCGAGGCGCCGAAGGCCAGCCCCATCGCATAAGGCATCGACGCCCGCGGCCCCCGCGCCGCCGCCGACTTGGCGGCGGCGATGATCGCCGGGCCGGGCGAGATGATCGCCCCTGCCAGCGTGCCGACGAACAGGGCAAGCTGGGGCAGGGTGATGCCGGTCAAGCCCGCTTACTCGGCCGCCTTGCGGTTGGTCACGGCGTCGATGTCGGGCGCATCCACCGCCTTCATGCCGACAACGTGATAGCCTGCGTCGACGTGGTGCGTCTCGCCGGTGACGCCCGAGCCCAGATCGGACAGCAGATACAGCGCCGAACGGCCCACATCCTCGGTCGTGACGTTTCGGCGCAGCGGAGAGTTCAGCTCGTTCCACTTCATGATATAGCGGAAATCGCCGATGCCCGAGGCGGCAAGCGTCTTGATCGGCCCGGCCGAGATGGCGTTCACGCGGATGCCGTCCTTGCCCAGATCCTCGGCCAGATAGCGCACCGACGCCTCGAGCGCGGCCTTGGCGATGCCCATGACGTTGTAATGCGGCATCACCCGCTCGGCCCCGTAATAGGTCAGCGTCAGCATGCTGCCGCCATTCGTCATCATCGCCGCCGCCTGCCGGGCCACGGCTGTGAACGAGAACACCGAAATGTCCATCGTCATCAGGAAATTCTCGCGGCTGGTATCGACATAGCGGCCGCGCAGCTCATCCTTGTTGGAAAAGCCGATCGCGTGGACAAGAAAGTCAAGCCCGCCCCAGCGGTCCTTCAACGCGGCGAACAGCGCATCGACCGAAGCGGCATCGGTCACGTCGCATGGCAGCACGATGTCCGACCCAAGCTGCGCGGCCAGCGGCTCGACCCGCTTTCTCAGCGCCTCGCCCTGATAGGAAAACGCCAGCGAGGCGCCATGATCGGCCAGCGTCCGGGCGATTCCCCAGGCAATCGACTTGTCGTTCGCCAGCCCCATGATCAGGCCGCGTTTCCCCGTCATCAGACCGGCAGCATCGCGCTCGCTTGACATGAGTCATCCCCAGAGAGTTCAACTTCCGCGAGGATTATGCCAAAGCCGTGAGGGCATCAAGATGAGCGACCGCGACGGAATATTTGCCGGGGATGACCCTTTCGCGCTGGCGCGGGCCTGGCTGGACGAGGCTGGCGCGACCGAGCCGAACGATCCCAACGCCATGGCGCTGGCGACGGTGGACGCGGCCGGCATGCCCGACGTGCGGATGGTGCTGCTCAAGGACATCGAGCCGGGGCCGCAGGGCGCCTTCGTGTTCTACACCAACTATGACAGCGACAAGGGCCGGCAGATTGCCGAAACGGGCGTCGCCGCGCTCGTGCTGCACTGGAAATCGCTGCGCCGGCAGATCCGCGTCCGCGGGCTGGTCCGGCGCGAGGATGACGGCAGGGCGGATGCCTATTATGCCAGCCGTGCCCTGCAATCACGCATCGGCGCCTGGGCGAGCCGGCAGAGCCGCCCGCTGGAAAGCCGCGCCGCCCTTGTCGAGGCGGTGCAGCAGCAGGAACGCCTCCACGGGGACGATCCGGCGCGCCCGCCATTCTGGGGGGGCTTTGCCATCACGCCCCTGCACATCGAATTCTGGGCCGACGGCGCCTTCCGGCTGCATGACAGATTCGCCTGGACGCGGGCGCAGCCTCACGAATCGTGGTCGGTATCCCGGCTTTATCCCTGACAAGGACTTGAACTCTGCGCGGCTTTCGGAGCAGTTAGGGACGGTTGCCTCTTGGGGCAGATGCGGGGCGCGTGAAGCCTGTCCCCGCTTGTAACCGTTGACCTTGGTATAATTGTTTGCTCGTCTGGCTGCTTGGCGTGCGCGACCCCGTTCGTGCGCCGGCTACCAAAAGGAATGACATGAGCGGCAGCATCCCCGAGGTCACGGTGACCGTAAAGGGCGTGATCAAGTGGTTCGATTCGGTCAAGGGCTTCGGCTTTCTGGCCGATTCCGCCGGTAGTGCGGATGTTCTGCTGCATGCCAACGTGTTGCGGAACTTCGGTCAAGGTTCTGTTGTCGAGGGCGCGCGGGTCGAGCTGCGGGCCATTCACACCCCGCGCGGCCGGCAGGCGGTCGAGATCCTCTCGATCCTGCCCCCCGATCAGGAAAATGCGGCGCCGATCCCGGATCTGTCGCAGGTCGCGGGTGACAGGCTGGCGCTTCTGCCGCTGCTTCCGGCGCGGGTGAAGTGGTTCGACAAGGGCAAGGGTTTCGGCTTTGCCACCATCTTCGGCCAGAAGGGCGACGTGTTCCTGCATGTGCAGGTGCTGCGCTATTGCGGCTTTGCCGACCTGATCCCCGGTGAAGGGGTCGCGCTGCGCGTCGTGGACGGCCCGCGCGGGGCGATCGCGGCGCAGGTGCTTGCCTGGGAACGCGCCGCCGGTGCGGCCCCCGAGGGGGAGGCAGCCGGCTCTGCGCCATCCGATCCTGGCCGCAAGGGCCCCGAGGCGGCAGGGCCTGCCCAGCGCGGCCCCGGCCAGTGCGACAAGCCCGGCTGCGCAGGGCCGGACCGCGGCAGGGCAGAGGATTGCGACAGGACGCTCAGATCCGTGGCGCCCAGGTCAGTCGTGATCCGATGAGGGGGCGCATCATCCTGGGGGCATGGGCCGTGCTGGCGGCGCTGGTGCCGCCCGGGGCGCGGGCGCTGGACATGGCCTGCGACCCGGCCACCGCGCAGATCGTCACCCCTGAGGGCAAGGTCATCAACCTTGCGGTCGAGATCGCCGACGATTTCGATGAGCGCGCCCATGGGCTGATGGGGCGCAAATCGCTGGCTCCGATGTCGGGGATGCTGTTCGTCTATGAGACGCCGCGTCCGGCAAGCTTCTGGATGAAGAACACGCTGATTTCGCTCGACATGCTGTTCTTTGATGCGGCCGGGGTGCTGCGCAGCGTCCACCCGCAGGCACGACCGCTGGATCTGACCCCGATCGCCGGGGCCGAACCGGGCGATCCCCATCCCGAGCGGCTGCTGGTTCTGGAAATCGCCGGGGGCGAGGCGGCGCGGCTGGGAATCGGGCCGGGCGCAAGGCTTGCCCATCCGGCCGTGCCGCAGGACGGTGCCGCGCTGCCCTGCCGCTGAGCCGAGGCGACGCTTTCATCTTTCGCCCCGCCGCGCGGCAGGTTAGAAGACCCCCGGTCCGGGGCGTGGCGCAGTCTGGTAGCGCGACGGTTTTGGGTACCGTAGGCCGGAGGTTCGAATCCTCTCGCCCCGACCAATATCCTGATGCCCGCCGCAGGGCTGCATGGCGAGTGCGGCTGCGGCGCATGCCGATCACCCCATCGCTTGCGGATATCGGCGGCAGGATCGCGCCCCTGCAAAAGCCCTGCTCATCCCATCCCTGAACATGGCGGCAGCAGCGCAAAGCGGGCCTTTGCCATACGCCGTTGCCGATCGCCGGCAGGGCCGCCCCTAGCCTGGCTGGCCTTCGGCGAAGGATGATATCGGCGGGATCGGCCCATCCCCCAAGGCGTCTTCCGCCCGGACCAACCACAACTTCATTGCACTGACACAGCGTTGAAACCCTTGGGCCACATACCGGTGTCACTAGGGCGGCGCTTGATCAACCTCAGCCGGAATATCCTTATGCATCAGATCGTTGTCGGCGCCGCACTGGCGCTTGACGGTATTCGCCAGCACCGCGACTGGCTGTTCGAGGCCCAGCGCGACATCGAGCTGCAGGATTTCTTCACCGCCGAGGTTCTGAACGGCGACTGGCGCCCCCATGCCGCCGAGATCCGCGCGGCGCTGGACGGGCATGGCGGCCGGCTGGGCATCCACGGGCCGTTCTGGGGCTTTTCCACCGCCTCGCGGGATCCCGACATCCGCGCGCTGGTCGCGCGGCGGATGGAACAGGGGCTGGATGTCTGCGCCGCCCTGGGCGCCACGCAGATGGTCATCCATTCGCCCTATACCACCTGGGATCATCGCAACATGGACATGCCGCCCCAGCCTTATCGCGGCATGATCACCCACTTCGCCCATGACACCCTGGGCGCCGCCGTCCGCCGCGCCGAGGCCGAGGGCGTGACGCTGGTGATGGAAAACATCGAGGACATGATCCCCGCCGACCGCCGTGCTCTGGTGGACAGCTTCGGCTCGGACGCGATCAGGCTGTCGGTCGATACGGGCCATGCGCATTTCGCCCATGTCACCCATGGCGCGCCGGCGGTCGATTACTTCATCGCCGATGCCGGGGCGCAGCTGCACCATGTCCATCTGCAGGATGTCGATGGCTATGCCGATCGCCACTGGTCCGTGGGGCAGGGCACGATCTGCTGGGACGCGGTGTTCCGCGCCATCGCCGCCTGCGGCCCCCAGGTCCGCGCCGTGCTGGAGCTGCGCGACAAGGCCCTGATCCCCGCATCCATGCGCTTCATCACCGAACGCGGGCTGGCCCGCTGACCCCTTCCTGACCGGAGATTTCACCATGCTGATGACCCGCCGCAGCGCATTGCTGGCCGGTGCCGCCGCCACCGGCAGCCTGATCCTGCCCCGCTTTGCCATCGCGCAGGCCGACCGCCCGTCGATCACCGTCGCCGTGCAGAAGATTTCCAACTCGAACACGCTGGACGTGCTGCGCGAGCAGTCCAACGTGGGCGAGCGGATCTTCTTCACCTCGCTGTGGGAAAGCCTGATCGGCCGCGACTGGCACAACCAGCTGGGCATGCGGCCGCTGCTTGCCACCGAATGGAAGCGGATCGACGATTCCACGGTCGAGCTGAAGCTGCGCGAGGGCGTCAGGTTCCACAACGGCGACGAACTGACGGCCGAGGACGTGGTCTTCACCTTCTCGCGCGAGCGGATGTTCGGCGACACCCAGCCCAAGAACCGGACGACCATCAAGGCGTTCGAACAGATCCCGACCCCCAAGGCCGGCAAGGAGCTGCCGCCCGAGGTGGTCGCCGTGTCGCGCCGCGCCTGGCCCGATCTTGCCCGCGTCGAGGCGGTGGACAAATATACGGTCCGCTTCTTCAACGCCATGCCGGACGTGACGATGGAAGGCCGCCTGCTGCGCTATGGCAGCGACATCATGTCCCGCCGCGGCTGGGAGGAATCGGCCAGCTATCTGGACTGGGCGCGCAAGCCGGTCACGACCGGCCCCTACATGGTGGGCGAATTCGTCCCCGACAGCAGCCTGACGCTGCTCTCTCATGACGATTACTGGGGCGGCCTGCCGCCGCTCAAACAGATCCGCTTCGTCGAGGTGCCCGAGGTCGCAAGCCGCATCAACGGCCTGCTGTCGGGCGAATACCAGTTCGCCTGCGACATCCCCCCGGACCTGATCGGCGAGGTGGAAAAGAACGCCGGCTTCGAGGTTCAGGGCGGCACTGTCGCCAACCACCGCCTGACCGTCTTCGACAAGAACCATGCCCAGCTGGCCGATCCGCGCGTGCGCCGGGCCATGACCCATTCCATCGATCGCCAGGCGATCGTGGACAGCCTGTGGGCGGGGCGCACCACCATCCCGGCCGGGCTGCAGTGGCCCTTCTATGGCGACATGTTCGTCGAGGGCTGGACCGTCCCCGAGTTCAATCCCGAACTGGCCGCCTCGCTGCTGAAGGAGGCGGGCTACAAGGGCGATCCCATCCCCTATCGGCTGCTGAACAACTACTACACCAACCAGAACGCGACCGCGCAGGTGCTGGTCGAGATGTGGAAGGCCGTCGGCCTGAACGTGCAGATCGAAAGCAAGGAAAACTGGGCGCAGATCATGGAGGCCGGCCCGACCCGCGCCGTCCGCGACTGGTCGAACTCGGCCCCCTTCAACGATCCGGTGTCCTCGATCGTCGCCCAGCATGGCCCCAACGGCCAGCAGCAGCAGATCGGCGAATGGACCAATGCCGAGATGAACCAGCTGTGCGAGGTGCTGGAAACCTCGGTCGATCACGACAAGCGCAAGAAGGCCTTTGCCCGCATGCTTGAGATCTGCGAGCGCGAGGATCCCGCCTATACGGTGCTGCACCAGAACGCGACCTTCACCGCCAAGCCCGCCTCGATCAAGTGGAAGGCCGTGCCGGCCTTTGCCCTTGATTTCGGGCCGGGCAACTTTGCGCTGTGACCGGGCCGCTGATCCGTCTTGAAGGGCTCAGCGTCGATTTCGACGGGGCGCCGGCGCTGTCGGGCATCGACCTTGAGGTGATGCCCGGCGAGATCCTGGGCCTGGTCGGTGAAAGCGGCTCGGGCAAGTCGGTGACATGGCTGGCGGTGCTGCGCCTGTTGCCGGCCCATGCGCGGATCGGCGGGCGCGCCCTGATGGAGGGGCGCGACCTGCTGGCCCTGCCGCTGCCCGCCATCGAGCGGCTGCGCGGCGGCCGCATCGGGCTGATCTCGCAGGATCCGACCAGCGCCCTCAACCCGGTGCTGACGATCCGCCGCCAGATCGCCGAGGCGCTGGTTCTGCATCGCGGCCTGTCGGGCCGGGCGATCGAGGCGGAATCGCTGCGCCTGCTGGATCTCGTGGGTATTCCCGCCCCGCGCGCCCGGCTGGCCAGCTATCCGCATGAGCTGTCGGGCGGGCAGAACCAGCGGGTGATGATCGCCATGGCGCTGGCCGGCCAGCCCGACCTGCTGGTCGCGGACGAGCCGACCACCGCGCTGGACGTGACGATCCAGGCGCAGATCCTTGACCTTCTGGTCGATCTGCGGCGCGAACTGGGCATGGCGATCGTGCTGATTTCGCACGATCTGGGCGTGATTGCGCAGACCTGCGACCGGGTGGCGGTGATGTATGCCGGCCGCCTGGTCGAAACCGCCCCGGCCGAGCCGCTGTTCGACGGCCCGCGCCACCCTTATACGCGCGGGCTGCTGGCCGCGCTGCCTACGCTTGAGGGGCGGGGGCGGCTGGTCAGCATTCCGGGCCGCGTGCCCGACCCGCGCCACCTGCCGCCCGGATGCAGCTTTGCGCCGCGTT
This sequence comes from Paracoccus contaminans, assembly GCF_002105555.1. Classification (NCBI taxonomy): domain Bacteria; kingdom Pseudomonadati; phylum Pseudomonadota; class Alphaproteobacteria; order Rhodobacterales; family Paracoccaceae; genus Paracoccus; species Paracoccus contaminans. The sequence goes on along the minus strand of NZ_CP020612.1, from coordinate 223,410 downwards.
GCGCCTGGCGGCTGGCCGCCTGCGACGACGCGCCCCCGCCGCTGCGCCGGCAGGGCGCAAACCATCACGCCGCCTGCATCCGCGCGGCCGAATTCGGCCCCGCCGCCGCACGCATCCCTGCGGCCGCTTCCCTGCCCGAAAGAGAGCCGGCATGACCCCGCTGCTGACGCTTGAGGATATCCACCGCGTCTATGCCAGCCGCGGCGGGATGTGGCGCAGGCCCGACATGGTTCGGGCCGTGGCCGGGGTGTCGCTGTCGCTGGCGCCGGGCGAGACGCTGGGCATCGTCGGGGAAAGCGGGTCGGGCAAGTCCACGCTGGGCCGCGTCGCGCTGGGGTTCGAACCGCCCGACCGGGGCAGGGTGCAGTTCGCGGGCGCGCCCATGCCCGCCCCCCGCACCCCCGCATGGCGGGCGCTGCGCCGGCGCGCGCAGATGATCTATCAGGATCCCCTTGGCGCGCTGGACCGCCGCCTGCCGGTGCTGGACCAGGTGGCCGAGCCGCTGGTCATCCACGGCCCCGCAGCCGAGGCCGCCGAGCGCGCCCGCGCCATGCTGGCGCAGGTCGGGCTGTCGCCCGAACAGGCGCTGCGCTATCCGCATGAGCTGTCGGGCGGGCAGCGCCAGCGCGTCGTGATCGCCCGCGCCCTGATGACCAAGCCCGACCTGCTGGTCTGCGACGAGCCGGTCTCGGCGCTGGACGTGTCGATCCAGGCGCAGGTGGTCAATCTGCTGGCCGACCTGCAGGCGGCGCGCAATCTGGCGATGGTATTCATCAGCCACGACCTGCGCGTTGTCCGTCAGGTGTCGCAGCGGGTCGCGATCATGTATCTGGGCCAGATCGTCGAGGATGGCCCCGCAGCCGAACTGATGGCCGACCCCCAGCACCCTTATGCCCGCGCGCTGGTGTCGGCCGCCCCGGTGCCGGGGGCGGGCGCCACGCGGCGCGCCCAGCGGATCGTGCTCAAGGGCGAGCCGCCCAACCCCGCGGCGCGGCCCTCGGGCTGCGCCTTCCACCCGCGCTGCCCGCTGGTGATGGAGCGCTGCCGCAGCGATGCGCCCGTGCTGGCTGCGATCACCCCAGGCCGCCGGGCGGCCTGTCACCTGCTGGGCGGCGGCGGGGCCGGGCGCGACATGTCCCACGGCGCCCCTGCCGGACGAAAGGCGGCCTGACAATGCTGAAATATGCCGCGATACGCGCCCTGCGCGCCTTTGTCACCGTGGCGCTGGTCGTGACCTTTGCCTTTGTCGTGCTGCGGATGTCCGGGGATCCCTCGGTCATCATCCTCGGCCCCGATGCCCCCCCGGACGCCATCGCGCGGTTCCGCAAGGAATGGGGCCTCGATCAGCCGATCTGGGTGCAATATGTCGATTACGTCCGCGCCATCCTGCGGGGCGATCTGGGCATTTCCATGCGGGACGGCCGCCCCGCGATCGAACTGGTGGCCGAGCGGATCCCGGCCACGCTGGCGCTGACCTTGCCGGCGCTGCTGCTCAAGCTGGCGCTGGGGATTCCGGCGGGCGTACTGGCGGCGCTGAACCGCGGCACCGGGCTGGACCGTCTGGTGATGGTGGCATCGGTGCTGGGCTTTTCGATCCCCGGCTTCGTGCTGGCGCTGTGGCTGGTGCTGCTGTTTTCGGTGACGCTGGGCTGGCTGCCCTCGGGCGGACAGGACAGCTGGCGCCACGCCATCCTGCCGGTGGTGACACTGGGGCTGGGCGGCGCGGCGGCGCTGGCGCGGTTCACCCGCTCGGCGATGCTCGAGGTGCTGGGCCGGCCGTTCATCCGCACCGCCTCGGCCAAGGGCCTGCCCTGGCGATCGGTCGTGGTGGGCCATGCCCTGCCCAATGCGGCGATCCCCACGGTCACGCTGATCGGCTTTCTGGTCGGCTCGCTGATCGCGGGGGCGGTGGTGGTGGAAAGCGTCTTTTCCTGGCCCGGCGTCGGCCGCCTGCTGGTGGTCGCCGTATCCAACCGCGATCTTGCGGTGGTGCAGTGCATCCTGCTGCTGGTCGCCGCGACCATGGTCACCTCCAACCTGATCGTCGATTTCCTTTATGGCGCGCTGGATCCCCGGCTGCGCAGCGCCGAGGCCCATGGATGAGCGACCTGTCTGCCCCAACCCCGCCCCCCGTGCCCACCCTCGCGCCCGTTCCCTCGGCTGCGCCCGCCGCGGCAGCCCTGGCCCGCCCGCGCCGCGCGATGCCGCTGTTCATCAGGCTGGCGGTCGGCTTTGTGGTGCTGATGATCGCCGTGGCGCTGCTGGCGCCGGTGATCGCGCCCTATAATTATACCGCCATGGACCTGAAATACCGCATGACGCCGCCCTTTCACGCCTGGGCGCACCCGCTGGGCACGGACGAGCTGGGCCGGGACGTGCTCTCCCGCCTGATCGTGTCGATCCGCGTATCCTTGCTGATCGCCTTTGGCGCCACGCTGATTTCCGCGACGCTGGGAACCGTGCTGGGCTTTCTGTCGGCACATTTCCGCGGCTGGGTGGAACAGGCGGTGCTGGTGCTGGCCGATTTTCAGGCGGCGATGCCCTTCCTGATCCTGGCCCTGGCCGTCTTGGCATTCTTTGGCAATGCGCTGACGCTGCTGGTTGGTCTGATCGGCCTTTATGGCTGGGAACGCTATGCCCGGATTTCCCGCGGCCTTGCGATTTCCGCCAGCGCGCAGGGCTATGCCGCGGCGGTCGTCCAGCTGGGCGCGCGTCCGGGGCGCGTCTATGCGCGCCATATTCTGCCCAATATCGCCTCGACGCTGATCGTTTCGATGACGCTGGTCTTCCCCGAGGTAATCTTGCTGGAATCGGGCCTGTCCTTTCTGGGCCTGGGGGTGCAGCCGCCGATGACCAGCCTGGGCAACATGGTCGGCTTTGGCCGCGACTATATCACACGGGCCCCGTGGATCGTGCTGGCGCCCTCGGCCGTGATCGTGCTGACCACGCTGTCGGTGTCGCTGATCGGCGACTGGCTGCGCGACCGCCTTGATCCGACGCTGCGGTAGCGGGGCCGCGCGGGCCTTGCAGAACCGGCGCAACCTGCCGCGGTGGGGCATGGATCGGGTGGCCAGGGGCCAGGGATGCGGCCGCCGCCCCGCGCCATGCGGCCGTTCAGCGCCCGCTCGGCCCCGGCGGTGCCGACGCTTGCGCGGGGGCGATCTCGGCCAAGGTGGGACGGGCCTTGGCCTCAGCCGTTGTCGCGCTGCCAGATCCAGTCGTGGTCGGGGTGGTTCTGGAACCGCCATGCCCGCCGCGGGCCGGCCATGACGTTAAGGTAATACATCTCGTATCCATAGGGCGCGCCGACCGGGTGGTGCCCGCGCGGGACCAGCACCACGTCGCCGTCGCTGACGGCCATCGTCTCGTCAAGGCTGCCATCCTCGGTGAACACCCGCTGGATGCCATAGCCCTGGCGGGGGTTCAGGCGGTGGTAATAGGTTTCCTCCAGATAGGTCATGCGGGGAAAGTCGTCCTCGTCATGGCGGTGCGGGGGGTAGGAGGACCAGTTGCCCTGCGGGGTGAACACCTCGGTCACCAAGAGGCTGTCGCACCAGTCCTGCGCCTCCATGGCGATATTGTTGATATGGCGGGTGTTCGCCCCGGTGCCGCGCTGCGTGAGTTCGATCCCGTCCGGGCCGATGCGGCGGGGCGGGTGGCCGCCGTGGCCGGGGGCGGAACAGACGGCAATGGTGCAGTCCGTCACCGCCTCGGCCCGCCAGTCGGTGCCGTCCGGCAGATACAGGCAGTGCGGCGCGGTCTTTTCGAACACGTCCATCCGATCGCCCAGCACGCCCCAGTCGCGGCCCGCGCCGGTCAAGCGGGCCTTGCCCTCGACCATGACGATGATGACCTCGCGCGCGGCCGTGGGGGCGGCTGCGGCCTGGCCAGCGGCCAGCCGCCACAGATCGAACCCGACATAGCCCCAGCCGGCGCTTTCGGGGGTGATGGCGTGGACATGGCCCCCAGGGGCGAGGGGTTTGCGCAGCAGGGTCATCGTTTCCTCCGCATCAGGAACAGCGCGGCGAGGGCATAAAGCCCTGCCGCCGCGAACATCAGCGCCCAGCCGGGCGCACCGGTCCGCGCCTCGACCCCCGCCCAGGCCAGCGGCAGCGCCACGGTCAGCAGGCGCACCCACAGGGGGCGGAAGAACGGGTGGTCCGGGTCGATCAGCATCAGACGAGGCCTGCCTCCGCCGCCATCCGGCGCAGGGCGCGGTTGCCCATGCCCTGGTATTCCAGCGGATTGCGCAGGGCGCTGTCCTGTTCGGCCTCGATCACCAGCCAGCCCTGATAGCCCGCATCGGCTGCCGCTTTCAGCACCGGGGGGAAATCGACGCAGCCCTCGGGGTCGCCCGGAACGGTGAAGACCCCGCGCCGCACCCCTTCGAGGAAGGACAGCCCTTCGGCCCGCACCTGTTCCATCACCGGGCGGCGGATGTTCTTGGCGTGGATGTGGGTCACGCGGTCCATGTATCTGCGCGCCATCGCCGCCGGATCGCCGCCGCCGAACAGGCAGTGCCCGGTGTCCAGCAACAGCCGCGTGTCCGGCCCGGCCATGTCCATGAAACGGTCGATGTCGGCCGGGCTTTCGATGATCGTGCCCATGTGGTGGTGATAGCCCATCACCGCGCCCTGTTCGCGCGCAAAGCGGGACAGTTCCTCATACCCGGTGCTGAAGCGGTCCCATTCGGCATCCGACATGACGGGGCGGTCATTGACCGCCACCGCGTCGTTGCCGTGGACGGTGTTGGAACATTCGCAGGCGTTGATATGGCTGCCGCCGGCGGCGCGGATCATCTCGATCATGCGCATCAGGGCGGCCTTTTCGGTGTCGATGTCATTCGTCAGCAGGTTCGTCGAATGCCAGGCCCCGACAAAGCGCAGGCCGTAGCCGCCCAGCCGCGCCTTGAGCGCCGCGCCGTCGTCGGGCATCAGGTGCCCTTTTTCGATGCCGTCAAAGCCGATCTGCCGGCAGTCGGACAGGCAGTCGTCCAGCGTCAGATGCGCGCCGATCGAATGATCGTCGTCATTGGTCCAGGCGATCGGGTTGGTGCCGAAAAGGATCATCGCTGCCTCAGTTCACAAGCTGCTGTTTGGCGGTGTTGGCGTCATAGCCCGCGCGGGCCTCGCGCAGGCGGTCGGTTGCCCCGACCTGCGGGACAGCCACGTCCCACCAGCCGCCGCCGATGCTGGCGCCGGTTTCCGCCTCGGTGTCGATGACGATGACGGTGGGCACGTCGCGGCTGCGCGCGGCGGCGATCTCGCGTTCCAGCGCGGCGATGCCGTCCGCCTTGACGGCGTGCGCGCCCATGCTGGCCGCATGGGCTACAAAGTCGATCTGCGGCTGCACCGCGATGTTGCTGGTTGCGTACATGTTGTTGAACTCGGCCCCGCCGCATTCCTGCTGCAGGCGGTTGATGCAGCCGTAACCGCGGTTGTCGGTCAGCACGACGGTGAAGGGCACGCGCATCATCACGGCCGTCGCCAGTTCGCTGTTGGCCATCATGTAGCTGCCATCGCCGACCATGCAGACGACATGCGCCGCGGGGCGCGCCATGGCGATGCCGAGGGCACCCGCGATCTCGTATCCCATGCAGGAATAGCCGTATTCCATGTGATAGCCGCCGGGTGCGGCGCGCCACAGCACCTGCAGCGCGCCGGGCATGGTGCCGGCGGCGCACATGACGACGGTATCAGGCCCCGCCTGACGCTGCACCGCGCCGATGACCTGTGCGTCGGATGGCAGGCCCGCCTGGCCGGGCGCGGCGGTGGCGCGGTCCGACAGGGCAAACCACGCCGCACGCGGGGCTGGGTGTGGTTCTGCAAAGCGGTGATCGCCCAGCGCGGCGCCAAGCCGGTCCAGCGCCACCAGCGCGTCGGCCACCAGCGGCACCGCGCCGTGCTTCATCCCGTCATAGCCGGTGACGTTGACCGAGATCAGCTTGCGGCCCTCATTGGCAAAGGCCGTCCATGATCCGGTGGTGAAGTCCTGAAAGCGCGTCCCGATCCCCAGGATGACATCGGCAGCCGCGACCAGCGCATTGCCTGCATCCGTCCCGGTGACGCCGGGCGAGCCGTGGTTGAGCGGATCGCTCCAGTCCACCGCGCCCTTGCCGGCCTGCGTTTCCACGATGGGGATGCGGTGGGTGCGGGCGAAATCGGCCAGCCGCGCCTCGGCCCCGGAATAGATCACGCCGCCCCCCGCCACGATCACGGGGCGCTGCCCGGCGCGCAGCAGGGCCGCGACCTCGGCCAGTTCCGCCGCATCGGGTTCGGGGCGGCGGATGCGCCAGGTGCGGGGGGCAAAGAACGCCTCGGGCCAGTCATGGGCCTCGGCCTGCACGTCCTGGCAGAAGGCCAGCACCACCGGGCCGCAATCACAATCGTTTTTCCGCGAAGCCTTACGCATGTCTGACAGCAGTCTGTCCGCTCTGATCCTGTCCCTGGTCCCAGGCGACGGCTCCTCCATCGGGAATGGTGCGATGATGGCGCTGCTGCGCGAGCGTGTGCCGGGCCTGACCGATGACGACTACGTCGCCGCGCGTGATGCGTTGGTCGATGACGGGCTTCTTGCGCGCGGCCGTGGGCGGGGCGGGTCGATCATGCGGGTGGTCGATGCTGACGAGGATGAGGAGGACGGCGAGGACGCCTGGGACGAGGATGCCGACGACGAGGAAGGGTTCGAGCTGACGCCGACCGACGAGCCTGCGCCGCGGCAGCGTGCCGCCTCTCGCGGGAAGAAGGTCGCGCGCAAGTCGAACGGCCCTACGCAGGTTCTCAGCTACCGCCACGGCGAGACGCGGGTCAACAACCCTGAGGTGGGCATGGTCCATGCCGGCACCGATCCGGATGGCGAGAAGACGGTCTGGGCCTATGACCCGCATCTCGACCCGGTGCTCAACTTCGACAGCGCACGGGCGGGGATCGAGAAGCTGATCGACGATGCGCTGGCCAGCGGCGATCCGGAGCGAATGAAGGACGCGCTGCAGGAGCTGAAGCGGCTGCAGGCGCCTTACCTCAACTGGACGGGCAAGGCGGAGCGGACGAGCGTCGAGGTCGATACCGTCTCGCTCCATGTCCATGAACGGGTGGACCCGGCGACGATCCTCGCCAACGCGGCCAAGCGGCTGAAGGGCAAGGACGGCGCGGCGCAGTGGCAGCAGCCTGACCTGTTCGCCGCGCCGTTCGAGAACCTGCCGCTGCGCCAGGCGCTGGATTTCTACCACCACGAGAAGGGCTGGTCGAACCGGCTGGTGGCGGGCGACAGCCTCCTGGTGATGAACTCGCTCCTGACCAAGGAGAGCATGGGCGGCAAGGTTCAGATGATCTACATCGATCCGCCCTACGGCATCAAATACGGGTCGAACTTCCAGCCCTTCACGAACAAGCGCGACGTGAAGGACCGCTCGGACGACGACCTCACCCAGGAACCCGAGATGATCAAGGCATTCCGGGACGCCTGGGAACTCGGTATCCACTCCTATCTCACCTATCTGCGCGATCGGCTCATGCTGGCGCGTGAGCTACTTAGCGATAGTGGATCCGTGTTCGTGCAGATCGGGGAAGAGAATTGCCACTTGGTGCGCGATATATTGGATGAAGTTTTTGGCGGTGAAAATTTTGTATCTCAGATCATTTTCACAAAAACATCGAGTGCAACTTCAGAGAATCTCTCCGGAACTTACGACCTCATCCTCTTTTATGCGAAAGATAAGCCCAACTTGAAGTTTCGCCAACCGTATGTGTTGAAAGAGGTCGGTGGAACCGGAGGCGCGGCCTATAAAAAGGTACGTCTTCCGAACCTGGCGGAGCGTCCAATTCTCAAGGAGGAATTGCAGGATCCAGTGAAACTTGAAAATGGCGCGCGTGTATTTCGAATAGACAACCTTACCAGCCAAGGCGCAGGCAGAGACAAAGGAGAGGGCGCTGCGTCCTGGTTTCCAGTTGATTTCCAAGGAGCCACGCTTCGGCCATCTGAGAAGGTCCGCTGGAAGACCAACGAAATCGGCATGGAGCGGCTTTTGAAAGCAGGTCGCCTGAGCGCCACAAGTTCCGGACTCTATTACGTCCGATACTTTGATGATTTCGCAGCATTCAAAGAAGACAACATGTGGGCTGATACCGGTATCGCCGGCTTTGCTTCCGAGAAGCGCTACGTGGTGGAAACGTCCGAGAAGGTCGTCGAGCGCTGCATGATCATGGCCACCGACCCGGGCGATCTCGTGCTGGATCCGACGTGTGGCTCAGGCACGACTGCGGCCGTCGCCGAGAAATGGGGAAGACGATGGATCACGTGTGACACCTCGCGCGTGGCGATTACGCTCGCCAAGCAAAGGCTGATGACTGCGAGTTTCGACTACTACGCCCTGCGGTATCCGCATGAGGGGCTGAAAGGTGGTTTCGATTACGACACCGTGCCGCACATCATGCTCAAGAACATTGTTACTAACCCCGACATCGACACGATCTTCGACGACGATCACCCGAAAATCACGGCGGCGCTGGAGGGCCTCAACACCGCACTGGCCGCCGCCCCGACGAAGCCGCTCAAGCCCGCGCAGGGCGCGCGCAAGGGCAAGCCGGTGGACTTCGCCAAGGGCGACACCCTGCACGAATGGGAAGTGCCCTTCGATTGGCCGGACGATTGGCCCGAGGCTGCCCGCGCGCCCTTCGATGCCTTCCACGCCGCCCGGCAGGCGATGCAGCGCCGCATGGACCAGTCCATCGCCGACCATGCCGAGCAGGAAACGCTCTACGACAAGCCGCGCATCGACAAATCCAAGCTGCGCATCTGCGGGCCCTTCTCAGTCGAGGCGGTGCCGGCGCCGACCGTCCTGTCGCTGGACGAGAGCATGCCGCCGCAGGAAGCCGACGAGACCGTCGCCCGCTCCGGCGAGACCTCGCGCCAGGCGCTGTGGCGCGATGAACTGCTCAAGACCGGCGTGCGCGGCAAGGGCGGCGCCATGCTCCGCTTCGCCGAGTTCGAGACGCTGCCGGGGCTGAAATACATCCACGCCAGTGGGTCGCTCGCCGATACGGGCGAGCGCGTCGTCGTCAGCTTCGGCCCCGAGCACGCAGCGCTGGAGCAGCGGCAGGTGGAACTGGCCCTGACCGAGGCCGAGACCCTGCGCCCGTCGCCGAAATTCATCCTGTTCTGCGCCTTCACCTTCGACCCGGAGGCCGCGAAAGACATTGACGAGGTGAACTGGCCCGGCGTCACGCTGCTCAAGGCGCAGATGAACACCGACCTCTTGACCGAGGATCTCAAGAAGAAGCGTTCCTCGAACCAGTCCTTCTGGCTGATGGGCCAGCCGGACGTGGAGCTGCGCAAGCGCAAGGACGGGATGTGGGAGGTCGAGGTGAACGGCTTCGACTATTTCGATCCGCGCAAGGGCGATCTGGTGTCGGGCGGCAAGACGCAGATCGCGATGTGGTCGCTGGATACCGACTACGACAACCGCTCGCTGATGCCGCATCAGGTGTTCTTCCCGATGGCGGATGCGAAGGGCGGCTGGAACCGCCTGCGCAGGACGGTGCGCGCCGAGCTGGACGAGGACCTGTTGGAACAGTTCCACGGCACCGTCTCGCTGCCGTTCGAGGCGGGCGAGAACAGCCGGATCGCGGTCAAGATCGTGGACGACCGCGGGATCGAGTCGCTCAAGATCATGCCGCTCGAGGGATAGGCCATGTCCCTTATCATCAACACGCCATTCGAGTGCCCCGCACAGCATTGGATCGAGGGCAAGGGCGGCAAGCTGGAGATCAAGCCCGAGCGGCGGCCGGCGAGCTACGAGGTCTTCGATGCGCGGAACAACACCAAGCGCACCGAGGTTCTCGACCTGGTGAACACGATCCGGGCGCGCGTGGATCAGTGGCGCGGGGACGGCTGGCCCGGTGTCACCATCGTCACTCGGAAGCTGCTGGACCACTGGCACGACCGCGATGCGCGGCAGTACCCGTTTTATTTCTGCCAGCTCGAGGCCATCGAGACGCTGATCTGGTGGGTCGAGGGGGCCGAGGCCTACAAGCAGGGCATCGCGATCCCCGGCGATGGCGGGGTGTGGGAGCGTCTTTGCAACAAGATGGCGACGGGCGCGGGCAAGACCACGGTGATGGCGATGATCATCACCTGGCAGGTGCTGAACGCGCTGACCTATCCGAAACGGAACAAAGACTTCAGCCGCGCCGTGTTCATCGTGGCCCCTGGCCTGACCGTGAAGGAACGGCTGCAGGTGCTGCTGCCCAGCGAGGGCAGCTACTACGACGAGTTCAACCTGTGCCCGTCCGAGGCCCTGCGCCAGAAGCTGAACCAAGCGGAGGTGCTGATCGAGAACTGGCACACGCTGATGCCGCTGAAGGAAGCGGACCGCTCGGTGGTGAAGAAGGGGCGCGAGTCCGACGAGGCCTTCACGCGGCGGGTGCTGGGCAAGCTGGCGGCGCACAAGGACATCATCGTCATCAACGACGAAGCGCACCACGCCTACCGCAAGCCGCCCGAGGTGAAGATCAGCAAGAAGGCGGCCGCGGAACAAGGCATCGACCTAGACGAAGCGACCCGCTGGATCGAGGGTCTGGACCGCATCCACAAGACCCGGCGCATCCAGCGCTGTTTCGACCTCTCGGCCACGCCCTTCGCCCCGACAGGGAAGAAGAGCACCGACACGGCGCTGTTCGACTGGATCGTCTCGGATTTCGGGCTGAACGACGCGATCGAGGCCGGGCTCGTGAAGACGCCGCGTGTCGTTGTCCGCGACGATGCTGTCCCGGACGCCAAGACGCTCCGGTCGAAGCTTTATCACATCTATCGCGACCCGTCCGTCTCCGAGGACCTGAACCGGGCAAAAGCCGAACCCCACGAAGCACTGCCGAAGCTGGTGCAGGACGCCTACACGCTCCTCGGCGCCGACTGGCGGGAAACGCGTCGGCAGTGGCGAGAAGCCGGGCATCATTCGCCTCCGGTCATGCTCACCGTCTGCAACCGCACGGAGACCGCGGCCCGCATCGAGAGTTATTTCAACAAGGGCGATGCACATTGGCCCGAGTTGCACGCGCCAGACCGGACGCTTCGCGTCGACTCGAAAGTGCTCGAGAAGGCAGAGATCGGCGACACCGCCTCATCCGACAAGGACTACGAGGCGCGCTTGAAGGAGATCATCGACGCGGCAGACCTTCCCGAAACGCGCCGCCAGCAGTTCCTTGCCCTTAAGAAGGAAGAACTGCTGCGCGAGATCGTGGACAATGTCGGGAAAAGGGGTGCCGCCGGTCAGGACCTTCAGAACGTCATATCGGTGGCGATGCTGTCGGAGGGATGGGACGCCAAGAATGTGACGCACATCATGGGGCTCCGGGCCTTCACGTCCCAGTTGCTCTGCGAACAGGTCGTAGGACGCGGACTGCGCCGGGTGTCCTACGACACTGACGAGAACGGCCTGTTCCTGCCCGAATACGTCAACGTCTTCGGCGTGCCGCTCTCGATCTCGGAGACCGGCGAAGGCGGTGAGGCGCCGCCACCGCCGAAGCCCACCACGCAGATCGAGGTGGTGCCCGACCGGGCCCATCTGGAACTTCGCTGGCCGAACGTGCTGCGCGTGGAGACGGTCGTCAAACCGGAGCTCGCGATTGACTGGAGCAAGGTGCAGCCACTGGTGCTCGACCCAGCCAGCACACCGATCAGCGCCGAGCTCGCCCCTGCGCTCGGCGGCGCGACGGACATGGGCAAGGTCACCGCGATCGACCTTGAGAAGCTACCGGATGGCTTCCGTCTGCAGCGCCTCGTGTTCCAGGCTGCACGGAAGGCGTTTGCCGAGCTGAGCCATGGGTTCACCGGCACGCACGAGTATCTGGCGGCGCAGCTGGTCAGGATCGTCGAGGCGTTCCTCAACTCGGACCGCCTCAACATCCCGTCGCTGTTTCACACTGACCCGCTTCGGAGGCGGATCCTGATCGCACTCAACATCGACCTCATCGTTCAGCATGTGCTGAGCAATGTGACGGAGCAGAATACGGAACGCCTGACGCCGGTTTTCGACGAGGAAAATCCGATTGGTGCCACCGGCTCGATGCGCACCTGGTACACGACCAAGCCGTGCTTCCCGACGACCAAGTCGCACATCAGCCATCTGGTGGGAGATTCTGCCTGGGAAGGCCACGCGGCCAATGTCTTCGAGAAGCGCGAGGACGTTCTTGCCTACGCCAAGAACGATCACCTCGGTTTCCAGATCTACTACATGTGGGCGGGCTCCCGGCGGCGATACGTCCCGGATTTCCTGGTCCGTCTTGCTGGCGGCACGATCCTCGCACTCGAGATCAAGGGCACCGACAGTCTTCAGAACAAGGCCAAGCGGGACGCGCTGAACGAATGGGTGAAGGCGATCAATGCAGCAGGCGGTTTCGGACGCTGGGCTTGGGATGTCGCGTTCAAGCCGGGCGAGGTGCAGGACATCGTTACAAAGCACGGGGCCGTCGCCGAGCCGGCAGAATAGGTCTGGCGCTCAGGCCAAAGCGCGACCGAGTTGTTCGATCTCTATTCTCAAGCGACGCTGTCATCGACGTGTTGATGCGACCGGCATAGTGCGGTGATCACCGGGATTTTCGGATCTCTTCCTCCCGTTTCTTGGCATGGAGGAGCAGGAGCTGGCGGGTGTGCCGTGACTGCTGCCTTGCCGCTCTGGCCTGTTCTGCGGTTTGAGGATCGGCGATGTCGGCGGCGAACCTTTCGGCGCGGGCTGCGGCCTTGGCCTGCATGTCGGGTGGGAGGATGGCACGGTAGCTCGGCTCGCGCTGACCGAGGCGCTCGAGGATTTCCTGCAGCGTCTGTTTCCTTTTTGCGCTGCGGGCGCGGGCCAGCTTGTCGCGCGTGGCCGCAAGGATCCAGAGCAGCTCGGCAAACTCGTCGGTCGCGGCGTCGTACACGTCCTTTTCTTCGCGCGTCATCGGCCCGATCACGCGTACCGTTCCCGCGCGGGCGTCGAGGACCAGGTGGTCCGGGTGCGGGACCGGGTCGGGAAGGGAGGTGATGCCGTGGGTCCTCCGGCGGCGCAACTCCGCCTCCCACGCGTCCTTGTAGGTGACGGCGGAGCGGAAGTACTCGGCGTTCAGCTGGAAGCTGGCGCGCTCGATGTCGCCGACGAGTTCGGCGAAGAGTTTCTGGGAGAAGTGCTTTCCCTTGACGGCGTTGTGGGCGATGGCGCGCATGACGGCCTGGGCCATGGGGACGGTGAGGGTGCGATCACCTTCGCGGATGTCGATGCCGCGATAGGCCTCGTCGAGGATGATGGACTTGAGACGCTCCTCGTTGAGGGCGGGGCGCTTGTTCTTCGCGCCCTTGGGGCGGCCGCGCGGATTTCCGGACCGCCCCTTCTGGAAGCGGTGGGCGGCGGGCGGGCGGGCATAGCCGACCTCGTAGGCGGGCTCCGCGCCGGGCGGGTCGAGCCTCGGCAGGCCCGGCGGAGGGTTGCGGGGGGCGGTCACGCCGCGGCCTCGTCGCTGCCACACGCGATGGTGGATACCCGCGCAAGGGTGCCCGGTTCAAGGTTGGCCGCAGCAATGGGGGGTGCCCAGCCGCAGACCAGCTGCTCGGCGTCGTCGTGGGCGAGGCGCTCCCAACGGGCGAGGATGACATCGCCATAGAGCGGGTCGATCTCGCACAGTCGGGCCCGGCGGCCGGTCTTCTCGGCGGCGATGAGGGTGGAGCCGGAGCCGCCGAAGAGGTCGAGGACGATGTCGCCGCGGGCGGAGCAGTCCTTGAGGGCATCGGCGATCATCTGGACCGGCTTGACCGTGGGGTGCATGGCGAGTTCCTCCATGCGCCCGGTGCGCATGGTGTTGACCCCGCGATATTGCCAGACGTTGGTGCGGTAGCGGCCGCCCTCGCCCAGGCCGAAGCTGTTGACGTGCGGGGCGGTGCCCTTCTTGAACACGAACACCAGCTCGTGGCGCGAGCGATAGAAGGTGCCCATGCCGCCGTTGTCCTTGACCCAGACGACAAGGTTCTTGAGCTCGTCGTAGACGGAGGCGCCGGCCTCGAGCAGCTCGCCCATGTGGCGCCAGTCCATGCAGACGAAGTGGATGGAGCCGTCGCAGCTGTGGTCGGCGTGGTTCTGCAGGGCGCGGAGCAGGAAGGCCGTGAACTCGCCCCTGGTCATCTCGCCGGCGGCCATGGCGAACTCGCGGTGCTTGACCTTGCCGGCCCCGCCCACGTGCCCGTCGATCGGGACGTTGTAGGGCGGATCGGTGAACACCATGCGGGCCTCTGCCCCGTTCATCAGCCCGGCGACAACGTCAGGGTCGAGGCTGTCGCCGATCACCAGGCGGTGCGGACCGAGCGCCCAGACATCGCCGAGCCGGCAGCGGGGCGGGGGCGATGCGGGCAGGGCATCGTCCGCGGGATCGTCGGGTTCTTCGGGCGCCAGGCCTTCGACGAGGCGGTCGATCTCGGCGACCTCGAATCCGATCACGCCAAGGTCGAAGTCGAGGTCGGCCTGGGACAACGCCTGCAGTTCCTCGGCAAGGATGGTGTCGTCCCAGCCGGCGTTGAGGGCGATCTTGTTGTCGGCGATGACATAGGCGCGCTTCTGCTCCTCGGTCATGTGCTCGAGGCGGACGCACGGGACGGAGACCATCCCGATCATCCTGGCGGCCTCGACGCGGCCGTGGCCGGCGAGGATGATATTCTGGCGGTCGATGAGGACCGGGTTGGTGAAGCCGAAGCTGCGGATGCTGTCCGCGATCTGGCGGAGCTGCTTCTTCGAGTGGGTGCGGGCATTGCGGGCCCACGGTGTCAGCGCGGCGGGAGCGATCTGCTCGATGTGAAGGTCAACCATGGTGGTCTCCTGTGCTGTGCGGTGCTCGTTGGCCTTGACGCTCATCGTTGTTGTGCGTAACGTCATTGACGAATCCGTAGGGTTGGCGGATCAAAGAAAAGGCGCAAAGCGCCCGGTGGCAGGATAGACAATATGAGAGCGTCATATACTACGAATCCGTATCATGTCAAGCGCTGACGGCATCGCGTCCTTGGGCATCGGCCCGCGGCTCGTCGCGGCGCGTGAAGCGCGCGGACTGAACCAGTCGGAACTGGCCCGCAAGGCGGGCCTTCAGCCGGCGGCGATCGGGCACTTCGAGCACGGCCGCCGCAACCCGTCCTTTGCCAATATCCGCGCCCTGGCCAAGGCGCTGGGTGTCTCGGCGGACTACTTGCTCGGGACAAGTCCCGACATGGCCGGGGCCACCACGGCATTCCGCAATGAGGAGCTGCTGAGCGCCGCTGACCGTGAGCGGATCCAGGTGATGATCGACGCGCTGGCAGCGCAGAAGGCCGGGTCGCCTTGAACACGAGCGCTGCGTCCAGGCCCCGCGAGGAGATGGCGCAGCGAATGGGCGAGGAGGTCGCCCGCCGGCACGGAATGACCGCTCTGCCCGTTGACCCGTTCCTCATCGCCGCGGCCGAGGGTATCCGCGTTCAGCCGTTGCCGGCGGACGAGAGCGGGGTGAGCGGCGTGTTCCTGCTGATGGGGACCGAGGCTGCGATCCTTTACCGCGCCTCGCCGGGCAATCCGGGCTTCGAGCGTTTCTCGGTCGCCCACGAGCTCGGGCATTACTTCCTTGAGGGCCATCCGCAGATGATCCTGAGCCAGGGCGGCCGGCATTCCTCGAATGCCGGGTTCAGGGGGCGGAAGTCGGCGCTCGAGGTCGAGGCGGACCAGTTCGCGGCGGCGCTGCTGATGCCGGCGGGACCGGTGCGGGCATTGCTGGCCGAACTGCCGGTTGGGCTTGACGCGATCCTGGCACTGCGGGACCGCGCGGCTGTGTCGATCCGAGCCGCCGCGATCGCCTGCGCGCGACAGGCCGACCGCCCGGTTGCGGTCATTGTCAGCCACGGGGACCAGGTCGATTACGCGTTTCTGTCGCCCGGCTTCCGGCGGCTCGGGCGCCTGCCGTATCCACGCAAGGGGCAACCGCTCCCGGCGACGGTGACCGCGGGGTTCAACGCCGACCTGTCGGCCATCGGGCTGGGTCATCGCGCCGTCGGCACCTGCCGCCTCTGCGACTGGTTCGACGGTGCGCGTGCCCTCGAGCTCGACGAGGAGATCATCGGGCTGGGGCGATCGGGGCGGACGCTGACCGTGCTCAGCAGCGAAGACCTTGCACGTGAGGACGAGGATGGAGCGGAGGACGACGCGCGGTCGGACCGGCCCTGGCAGCCGCGATTCCGCTGAAGCTCCGTTGAGGCTCCGGCGACCGAACCTCTGGGAGACTGGACTTCTCTGCCGGGGCGAGCGTGATGGACGGTAAGCCCGACCGCGCGTCGGGCTTGTCCGGGTAACAGGCGGCGCAAACGCTGCCGCAACCCGGAGCATACCATCACCATGACGCCGCGACCCCGCCTTGCAGCCGCAAGCAGGAGACCAGCGACCACTGCAGCTGCTTCGGCAGAGCTGGCGCTCTTCGTTGCCGAGATTCTGGCTCTCGACCGCACGGGTCTCGCCGCGGCCTGGCGGGCGCTTCACGGCAGCGCGCCGCCGCGATCGATGAGCCAGCCGCTCCTGCGGCGGGTCCTTGCGTTCGACCTGCAGCTCAGAGCCGCGGGGGGCTGGCCGGAGGGGCTGGAGGCGCGGCTCACCAGGCTCGCGGCAGGCGGCGCGCGCGCCCGGACGGCCGAGCCCAAGGCCGGCGGGCGATTGCTGCGCGAGTGGAACGGGATCACCCATGTCGTCGAGATCACGCCGGACGGGTACCGCTGGAATGGGCAGACCTGGCGGTCGCTGTCGGTGATCGCCCGCGAGATCACCGGTGCGCACTGGTCGGGACCGCGGTTCTTCGGGCTGAACGCGGAGCGCAATGCCCGTGACAAGAAGGCTCGGCAGACGCCCGCGCGAGCGGGTAAGGCGGACAGGGGGCGGGCCGGTCCGGCGATCCCGTCCGGACCGTCAGCGCGGACAGGTTTGAACCCCCGTCATGCCGAGGTTTGGCCATGACCTCGCCCGTCCGCTGCGCGATCTACACCCGCAAGTCGAGCGAGGAGGGGCTGGAGCAGGGGTTCAACACCCTCGACGCCCAGTATGAGTCCTGTGCGGCCTATGTCGCCAGCCAGAAGCACGAGGGCTGGAAGCTGGTCCGGGACCGCTACGACGATGGCGGCTTCTCGGGCGGCAATACCGATCGTCCGGCGCTGCAGCGGCTGCTGGCCGAGGTTGATGCCGGGCGGGTGTCGATGATCGTGGTCTACAAGATCGACCGCCTGACCCGGTCGCTGGCGGACTTCGCCCGGCTGGTCGAACGGCTCGAGGCGAAGGGCTGCTCGTTTGTCTCCGTGACCCAGGCCTTCAACACCTCGACCTCCATGGGCCGCCTGACGCTGAACGTGCTGCTCAGCTTTGCCCAGTTCGAGCGCGAGGTGGCGGGCGAGCGGATCCGGGACAAGATCGCCGCGTCGAAGAAGCGGGGCCTGTGGATGGGGGGCACGCTGCCGCTCGGCTATGACCGTCACCCTGATCCGCGCGCGCAGGTGCTGGTCGTGAATGACGCCGAGGCGGCGACCGTTCGCCTGATCTTCGATCTTTACGAGCAGGCCGGCTGTCTGCGGGCGCTGACCGAGGAGGTGCAGCGCCGCGGCCTGCGTTCGAAGGCGCGGGAGGGCCGGGATGGTCGCGAGATCGGCAACCGCCCGCTCGGGCGCGGACAGCTGCATTACCTGCTGACCAACCCGGTCTATCGGGGTCGTACACGCCATGGTGGCGCCGACCACGAGGGGCAGCATCCGGCGATCATCGACGAGGACCAGTGGAGCCGGGTGCAGGCGCTGCTGCAGCAGAAGTCGGGCAGGGGGCGGGGCGCGCAGGCCGCCGCGCGCGACCCCGCCCCGCTCACCGGCAAGCTGGTCGACGAGACCGGCGACCGACTGACCCCGACGCACACGGCGAAGGGCACGCGGCGGTACCGCTACTATGTCTCCAACCGGATGATCTCGGGGCCGCCGGACCCGCAGGGCTGGCGGCTGCCGGCCGCATCCCTTAAGGCGCAGGTCGCGGAGGCCGTACGCGCCCAGCTTGCCCGCGCCTTGGCCGGCCACACGCTGTTGGCGGTGCCGGACCTGTCCAAGCACGAGCAGTTCGCCGCCGCCTTGATCGACCTTGTCCAGCCGGCGGCGGCGTCGGATGCCGCCCGGCGGGGCAGGCTGCTCGATCTCGTCGAGAGCGGAACCGTCGGTCGCGAGACAACCGCGCTGCAACTGCGGCGCTCCGGCCTTGCCGCTCTCCTCGGTGTCGATCCTGCAGAGATATCGGACACCGCCCTGTCCATCACCGCACCCACGTCGATCCGCCGGCGGGGCGTCGAGGCGCGGCTGGTGATCGGCGAGCGGCCCCGGGATCCGGACCCCAAACTGGTCGCGGCGCTCGCCCGCGCGCATCGCTGGCTCAACGCAATCCGGGCCGGCCGCGACATCGCCGGCCTGGCCAGGGCCGACGGCATCTCCGAGGGCTGCCTGCGGGTGCACCTGCAGCTGGCCCTGCTGGCCCCTGCGATCCAGAAGGCGATCCTCGATGGCACCCAGCCCGAGGGCCTTACCCTGAACCGCCTGACCCGCCCGGAGTTGCCCTCTGACTGGCAGGCGCAGTCCAGGCGCGCCGGCATCCGGCCCGCCTGAGGCGGACCCGCGGCGTTCCCTGTTCTTCCCTGGGGCTTCCCTGTTCCGGCGGATTTTATTCCCTGTTCGGCATGATTTAATTCCCTGTTCCGAAGCGCAGGGTATTTGCCCGCAAGGATCTGAAATCGCTTGGGATAATCGGGAATCAAACAGCGTTTCCGGCGCGTCTGGCGCCCAGATTCCCTGTATATTCCCTGTAAACCGTCCGCGGACCCCAAACCGCACGACAAAACACGGCCGCTGAGACGCCGGCGCGGAATGAGGCGATGAGAGGGAGAAACATCAGTCTCGGATACAGAACCGCAGCCGTAAGCGACCGCAAACCCGCAACTATCCGGGTGCCGTCCGAAAGAGACCGATGGAAGGAAACTGACTGGCTGGGGCGGTAGGAGCCCCACCAAAATCCCGGAAAACTCACCTACTATCAAGCTCTTCTGCCGCCCGCCCCGGCCCGCCGACCAGAACGATGATGACGCCGTGTAGCAAGTGGGCTCGGCGCTCGCAATGCGGAAAAAAATGAGCAGCGCCCCTTGAAGCCTGCTTGCCTGCTTTCCATAGAGGTCTACGCTTCCAGAACGAGTAGGTTTTTTCTCCTGCTGGGCTATACAGACTGACACGGGAACAGGAGACGAAGATGCCGCAAGAAGTCGAGGTTAGACGGGTAGAAGAGCCGGAGCCGCTCGCGTTCGAGCAGTCCACCATCTTTCAAGGGGACGCCCTCTCGGTGCTTCGGAGACTCCCGGCCGCCTCGATCAGGTGCGCGATGACCTCTCCCCCATACTGGGGACTGCGGGACTATGGCGTGGAGACCCAGATCGGCCTCGAAGAGACGATGCCGCAGTTCATCAATCGGTTGGTCGCCGTGTTCCGCGAGGTCCATCGGGTGCTTACACCTGATGGCACCCTCTGGTTGAACATCGGAGACGGCTTCACGAGCGGCAATCGAGGATACCGAGCCGCAGATAAGAAGAATCCGGCGCGCGCCATGGGCGTGCGGCCCGACACGCCTGACGGCCTCAAGCCGAAGGACTTGCTCGGGATTCCGTGGCGTCTGGCATTCGCGCTACAAGATGACGGCTGGTATCTCCGAACAGATATCGTCTGGAACAAGCCTAACGCTATGCCCGAAAGCGTGAAGGACAGGCCGAACCGCAGCCACGAATTCCTCTTCATGTTCACGAAGTCGGAGAAATACCTCTATAACGCCGAGGCGGTAAAGGAGCGTTCCGAGACAGGCGGCCTGCGGAATCGCCGATCTGTCTGGAATGTGCGCACCCGTCCCTACGCGGGCGCGCATTTTGCGACCTTCCCTCCCGAACTCGTCCGTCCGTGTGTCCTTGCCTCTTCGGGGAGGGGGGATTTTGTGCTGGATCCGTTCTTTGGATCGGGAACCGTCGGTGAGGTGGCTCAAAGTGAGGGCCGCCGGTATGTGGGTGTTGAAATCAACCCTGCCTATGTCGAGTTGGCGCGGAAAAGGCTCAATGCTGCCGAAACTCGCATTGTGAGGGTCGCGGCGTGAGTAAGTTCAGTTTTGCGCCTCCTGAGCTTCAGGTCGCCTTTGCCAATAAGCTTAACACCTTCCGTCCTCAGTACCTACAAGAGGCGCTTGCGGCTACTGTCCAACGTCTGGATATTGAGAATTTGGACTCGCAGCTGGCAGAATTTGTCCCGAAGGACGATCTTTCTACCTTGGCAGCAGCAGGGTTGCGGGGAGAACTGCTTTTTGCCGTGCCATGTGTGTTGCAAGATAACCCCCAGCTACTCGCATATTATCGACTCCTATTAGGATATTCTCAAAAACAATTCTATGGCGGAGCCTCGGGATTTGGGGTCGGTCATTTCAAGTCAATGGAAGAGAAGGGCCGCATTGGAACGGCGGCCTCGAACGACCTACAAGATATTTGTCAGGCGCTATGCGCGTCTGGCTCGCTAATGCTGCGCGGCATGAAAGAGCTTGACCTGAAGGTCAGCAAAAGTGGACTCGAAGATCTCTCACTTCTTACCCTCGGGCCGCAGTTGCGCGGTGGCGCCAATAATGTTCGCGGCTTGCTCGGCATATCCAACGTCTTTGAAGTTATCGAGGATATCGTCGGTCATGCCCGTCTGTCGGATGAGGATGATGATAAAACTCGGATAACAATTAAGAGCGCCACAGGAAGGTCTGTGCTAATCCGGTTTGCTGCGGACCCTGACATTGTCGTTCAGGAAGAGGTGTCGCCCGGCCGCTATATTAACGCAGTAGCAATCGAGGTGAAGGCCGGAACGGACGCGTCCAATATCCACAACCGCATAGGGGAAGCCGAGAAGAGCCACCAGAAGGCGCGGAAAGATGGATATGCGGAGTGCTGGACTGTCGTCAATGTGGGAGGGCTTGATATGGCGAAGGTTAGGGCTGAGTCGCCGTCGACAAATCACTTCTTTACTCTCGCCGGCTTGATGAGCAAGGAAGGGGATGACTATGAGAACTTCCGCTCTCGTCTGCTCTCGGCCGTATCAATCGCGGCTAAACCGTCGATTGAAGACTGACACCGGAGACGCAAGCCTTATGAAGTTGTGGGCGCGTCAGGCGCTTGAAAATTCACGGGAGCGCCATATCCGATAGTGCCGGGCAGGCTTCCTGCCTCCTGCCCCGGCACGGCAGGAGGCGGGGGAGGGCTTATGATGACAACGATTCCAAACAGGGACGAATACGAGGCGGCGGCGGCGGGTCTGCTGGATGCCGTCAGCCTCGGCGGCGGGTTCGCCGAGAGGTTGCGGGGCCTGCTGGTCTCAATGACGGAGGGCGGTGATAGCCCGGACGTCTGGGACCTGCTCGGCCGCGCTGACGACAAGAACGCTGCGGCGCTCCTGACGCTGTTCGCGGGCTGGCGGCGATACAAGACGCCGGACACGCTCGACGCCTGGCGCGTGAGGCGGGCGGAGGCGCGGCTGGCACGCGAGGAAGCCCAAGAGGGTGCTTCCGAGATTGCCGCAGAGCGCGAGGCGGCGGCCGAGGTCGCCGCAATGCGCCACGCGCACGGCGACCCGTCAGCGTGAGAGGATGCGCGGCCACGGCGTCAGCCCGTGGCCGCGCAGGGCCCCGCGGCGCGGTCGGCAGACGGCCCCCTCGGAGAGGCCCCGGCAGGGCCGCGGCGGTCGG
This sequence comes from Paracoccus contaminans, assembly GCF_002105555.1. Classification (NCBI taxonomy): domain Bacteria; kingdom Pseudomonadati; phylum Pseudomonadota; class Alphaproteobacteria; order Rhodobacterales; family Paracoccaceae; genus Paracoccus; species Paracoccus contaminans. The sequence goes on along the minus strand of NZ_CP020612.1, from coordinate 201,626 downwards.
CAGACGGCCCCTCGGAGAGGCCCCCGGCAGGGCCCCGCGGCGCGGTCGGCAGACGGCCCCCTCGGAGAGGCCCCCGGCAGGGCCCCGCGGCGCGGTCGGCAGACGGCCCCCTCGGAGAGGCCCCCGGCAGGGCCCCGCGGCGCGGTCGGCAGACGGCCCCCTCGGAGAGGCCCCCGGCAGGGCCCCGCGGCGCGGTCGGCAGACGGCCCCCTCGGAGAGGCCCCCGGCAGGGCCCCGCGGCGCGGTCGGCAGACGGCCCCCTCGGAGAGGCCCCCGGCAGGGCGAGTGGGGTTTTGGGGTGGCCGTCAGGACGGGGCCCTAAAACCCAAAGCGAGTTTTGGGTTTCCCAAAAACTTCTCTTGTCTTTCTTCAGCCCGTCATAGCCGGGCTGCGGGAGGACCGCAGAATGAAGGGTGCCGTTCGTTGTGAATCGCTGGATATGGCCGGGCTGACGCGCGCCGAGAAGCACGGGAAACGCTTGGACTGGATCGGTCGTCAGCGGAAAATCCGGGACGCCGATCCGCTTGTGGTCGGCGGCATGGACCTGGTTGACCTCTACGCTGCCCACGTCGACGGGGCGCGACAGAACAAGGGTGCGAAGAAGCCGGTGCTTCACTACATCGTCAGGTTCCCGCCGGAGGTGCTGCTGGATGACGGGCCGACGCCGTTCGCCCGCTTGGACCGGGCCGGGCGTGAGCGGCTGATGGTCGAGCAGGCGGTGCGCTTCATCAACGAGAGCCACGGCGGGCAGGCCGTGTTCGCCGCCCGCTTGGACCGGGATGAAGCGGGGGAAAGCATTGTCGATGTGTTCGCGTGTCCCCGCTACATGAAGCCCTCGCGGTCGGAACGCCGTGAGCCCGCGCTCTGGACCAGCGCGACGAAGTTCGGGGAGGAGTTGGCGCGGAAGCATCAGGACCACATCCGGGCGCGGATGAAGGATGCCACCACCACGAAGGCAATCACTTCTCCGCGCGCCGTGGGGATGGCGCTTCAAGAAGAGTTCGGAGAGTTCTTCGCGCGTGAGAACGGCGTCAATCTGGACGCGCGGAAGTTCAAAGAGAGCCCGGCACAGGACCGACTCGCTATCGAGGAATGGCGACTGCGGCAGATGGAGGCCGACGCCGCCGAGGCGCGTCAGGCGCTCGATGAGGCGCGGGCCGCCTGTGCGGAGGCGGAGGGCGAAGCGCGCAAGGCGCAGGAAGCCCGAGCCGACGCGGAGGATAAGGCGCGCAAGGCGCAGGCGGCGCAGGCCGAAGCGGAGGCGCGTGAGAAGGCCGCGCAGGAACACGCAGCGGAAATCGCCCAAGCCGGGCGGGTGCTCGTGGATGAAATGAGAGAGGAGCGCATCCACTATGCGAAGGGTCGAGAGGACCAAATCCGGTTCAAGAACAAGGAGGCGAGCGTTGCTATCTTGCCGGGATTGCCCGAGTTGGAGCCGCTGGTGTTCGCTGCTGCTGCTATCCAGAAAGAACGGGATGAGAAGCGGGCATTCATCGCCCGCCAAATCGAGAACCTGACGATGGCGTTCAAGGCTATTCGTTCAGCGATTCCCGTAGTGCGGCGGATGCTTCAAAGCCCTGCGACGCCACCGAAGGAAAGGGCGGAGGCCAAGGTGGCGCGCCGTGAGATTGTCCGGGTCGGTCCGATAGCCCGCAACGCGCTCAATCGGGCGCGGGAGGACGCCCAGAAAATCGGGGTTTCATTGCCTGCCGAAGATCCGGGGTCTACTCTGTCGCTATGACTATTCAGCCGCAATGGCTTCCGTGAGATAATCTTCAAAAGCGTCCGTTTGGACCGCTTCCCCGACTTTGCCGCTTCTCGCTCGTTTCTTGACGCTCGGCGTGTTGCCTTTAAGGACTTGCCCCAAGTCTTGAACCGTCATTTCCGGCAATGCTTCCTGTCTCGGCTCTTTAAGCATTGTCTTTATCCGGCGGTCAACCGTGCGGTTGAATTCGTCGGATTTGGAGACGAGGGTGCGCGTCGTGAAAACCGCATACTTCTTTGACTCGTGAAAGCTCTTCCAGACCTCATTCGGATTGAGGGCGTAAGCGTATACGGAGGTTCCCACCCGCACCCGAACGAGATGGTTTCGTTCTTCAAGCCACGCGCTGGCGCGGCGGATGGTGATTTCAGCCACGTCCAACGCTTCGGCCAGCACCTTCTGTGAGGCGACCAAGACGCCGCCGTTGGGGTCCATATGATTGGCAATGAAGGCGAAGAGGCGCGCGGCGTTGGCGTTCTCGGCCATCATCGTCATCATACCATCCCACCCCTCGGGGTAGACCTGCGTGAAGTGCGGATTCTTCGCTTTTTTCCGCTCTTCTTCTTGTTCTTCAAGAAAAATATCTTCTGTGGTCATATCCGCTCCTCCCTGTGGGTGGGCGCCCTTATGATCCGATCTGATTCGCGTCAAGAACAAGACACGGCAGATCCGAATTTTCTCTCTGGTGATCGAATCCGGTAAAAACACCGATCAACCTACTGATCGGTGGACCGATCACTCTACTGATCGGTGGACCGATCATCCTATTGATCGGTCGTATGTCTAAAAACGATGCTATAACAGATACTTAGATTTTCTCCCTCTCTGTCTACTCTCACGGCCTCTTCGCGACCGTTCGAGAGGGGCGGGGGCAAGCCCCCGGACCCCCGCCTACGGCGTGTTCACAAGAAAAGAAGAGGGACCAGCGGGACCGAAGCACCTCTACGGCGTCGGCGTCATCTCGGACGGATGCGAAGAGGCCGAAGAGGCCACGCGAGCGTGGCCGAGACCGCGCACCCCTGCGCGGTCGGACCTGCCCGGCTACGCCGGGCAGGTGAGGTGTCGAAATTCGATCACAGATGATCGGTCGACCGATCACCTCGCTTCGTTTTATTCTCCGTAAAGGTTTCGAGTAATATTAGGGGTCGAAAATGAACACACCGTGTGTTCAAATCTGTGATGATTCATAACATAGAGAAGATGGCTTCAAGGAAGGCCGCTTCAAAAGACGCGCGGCAGGGCCTCCACGGCCGCGCGGAGTGTCAGGACTGGCGCGCGCCCTCCGTATCGGTCGTCCTCGATGTCGCCCACAAGGTGGCCGAACAACTCCGCGCGGATATGCTTCTCAATCTCGGACTCCGCGCGCAGCCCTTGAACGGCGTAGTGCCGGAAGGAGTGGAAGGTCTTCCGTGGCTGCGGGCCGAGGCGGTCGTTCTGGATGTTGCGCCACAGGTAGTCCATCGAGTCGCCAATCTGGGACTTGGCGCTCTTGCGCCGGAGGTCGTGGAAGAGGTCGGTGCGGCCCGCCTCGCGCTGGCCGCCCGCGTAGTCGAGGAAGCCGAGTTCGATGAGGTGAGAGTGGACCGGCACGACGCGCTCGGATTGCGGGTTTTTCAAGCCGCGCCGGGCGTTCGGGCGGATGCGGATGACGGGGACGCCCTCCGCCTCGTCAATGTCGGTCGTTTCAAGCCCGCAGATCTCTTCGCGGCGCGCGCCGGTGTAGGCGGCGATCAGGGGCACCCAGTAAAGCCAGTCCTTCACGACAACGCTGCCCGGCTGACGGCGGCGTTTCGCGCTCTTACAGCCCGTCCAAACGGGGGCCGCAAAGATGCTGCGGACGTCCTCGGGCGTGAACGCCTCGCGCTCGTCCTTCGCGGCGCGCTTCGAGAAGCGGCGGAGGAGGGATGGGTTGACAGAGGAGTCAACCCGCAGGCCCTCCGCTTGGGCGGCTTTCAGCACCTTCCCGAGGTGGACGAGGTTCCGGTTCACCGTTGCGACAGAAAGGCCCACGGAAACGCCTGCCGCCGCCGCTTCGGCCACGATGTCGCCGATAGGCTTCTCTCGCTCGGCGGCGCTCCGCCTGTAAGAAGGTGGCAAGTGGTCAAGCGTGGCAACGAACTGCGCGAGGTGGTGCTGCCGAATGTCCCGCACATCGTCCAGGCCGGTGATTTCGCAGAACAGGTCCGCGATGGCGCGCAACTGGGTCAACGTCTTCGCGTTGGCGCGCCCGGTGCGCGCGTGCGTGGCGCTCATGCGGCTCACAACATCCGAGATCCGCGCCGAGAAGCCTGCGGAGGGCCCGCGTGAAGGCGCGGGACGCGGGCGGGGTGTCGGGGCCGTCTCCGGCGCGCGACGGGGCTGCGGGGGCGGCTCCGCGCGGCGCTCGGGCTTCTTGGGCGGCTCCGGCCCCTCGTCAGACGCGTCGGCGGGCGGGTCGAAAAAGAAGAAGAAGGCGCGGCCCTCCGGTAGGTGGGCCGGGTCGCCTCCGGCCTTCTCGTAATCAATCGCCAACCGCTCCCGCTGAACGGCGCGGACGATGGCCTCCCGGACAGTCAACAGGTCGGCAGTTTCCCGGTCAAGGAGGTTCCAACCTAAAAGCGATGCCGCCGTGGCCGCGCAGGCGAGGCGCTTGGCCTCGAACGGGTCGGCGGTGGCGAGCGGGATTTGAACCGCCTTTCCGCGATATAGCCGCCGCCAGACATAGAAGCGGCCGCGCCGGAAGACGTAGTTCGTGATGCCCAAGGCGCCCCCCGTGATGCGGGGTCGGCGGGCCTCGGAACCTGATGACGCCGTGTCATTATGCTGACGCCGTGTCATCATCCCCCTCGGGGCGGGGTCAAAAGCCTGATACAGAACGAATTTTCAGGATACTGGCTGGGGCGGTAGGATTCGAACCTACGGTACACGGTACCAAAAACCGATGCCTTACCACTTGGCCACGCCCCAGCAGTGGGGGGTGTTTAGCCAAGGGTTCGGGGGGCTGCAAGAGGCATCGGGGTAAAATCTTGCCCAGGCCTGGCCGCCCCTGTATCGCGCAGGGATGGAGCAAGCGGATGTGGTCATTCTCGGCGCTGGGGCGGCGGGGCTTTTCTGTGCGGGCCGGCTGGGCGCGCTGATCGGGGCAGGCGGGGCGCGGCGCATCGTCGTGCTCGATCACGGCCGCGAGCCGGGTGAAAAGATCCGCATCTCGGGCGGGGGGCGCTGCAACTTCACCAACATCGCGACCGCGCCGGATCGCTTCGTGTCGCAGACGCCGCGCTTTTGCGCCTCGGCGCTGGCGGGCTTTGCGCCGCAGGATTTTGTTGCGCTGGTGGATCGTGCCGGCATCGCCTGGCACGAAAAGACGCAAGGGCAGCTTTTCTGCGACGGCAGCGCAAGGCAGATCGTGACGATGCTGACCGAGGCGCTGGGGGGCTGCCAGCTGCGGCTCGGGGTCGGGGTCGAGGCGGTTGCGCCGGGCGCGGCGGGCGAGCCCTTCATTGTCCACACGACGGCCGGCCCGATCGGTGCGCGCCGGGTCGTCGTGGCCACCGGGGGGAAATCCATCCCCAAGATGGGGGCCAGCGGCATCGGCTACCGCATCGCCGAGGCGACCGGCCACCGGATCGTTCCGACCAGGCCCGGCCTGGTTCCCCTGACATTTGCCGAACAGGAGCTGCGTCACAGCGCGGCACTGGCCGGCGTTTCGGTCGAGGCAGCGGCCCGCGTGGCTGCCGCGCCGCGCAAGGGCCAGCGCGCGCCCCTGTTCCGCGATGCGCTGCTGTTCACGCATCGGGGCCTGTCCGGCCCGGCGATCCTGCAGATATCGAATTTCTGGCAGCCGGGCGAGGCGCTGAGCCTCGATCTCGCGCCGGGGCGCGATCTGGATGGCCTGCTGCGGCAGGCCAGAGGCGAGGGCGGGCGGGCGCGGCTTGCCACCGTGCTGGGCCGCTGGCTGCCAGCGCGGCTGGCCGGCGCCGTGCTTGACCAGATGGGCCTGGCCGAGGCGCGCATCGCTGATCAGTCGGATGCGGCGCTGGCACGCCTTGCCGAACGGCTGAGCCGCTGGCAGGTCGTCCCCGTCGGGTCCGAAGGCTATCGCACCGCCGAGGTCACGGTCGGTGGCGTGGATTGCCGCGACCTTGATGCCCGCACGCTGCAATCACGGCATATGCGGGGGCTGTTCTTCATCGGCGAGGTGGTCGACGTGACCGGCTGGCTGGGCGGCTATAACTTTCAATGGGCTTGGGCGTCGGCAGATGCCGCCGCCCGCGCCATTGGCTCGGACGGCTAGGCGCGCAGCGGCTCGGCCTTGGCCAGCGCATCAAAGCGCATCAGGCTGGCGATCAGGGGCGCCATCCGGTCCAGCGGGATCATGTTGGGGCCGTCGGAGGGGGCCGTGTCGGGCGCCTCGTGCGTTTCGATGAACACCCCGGCGATGCCCAGCGAGACGGCGGCGCGCGCCATCACGGGGGCGAATTCGCGCTGCCCGCCAGAGGCGCTGCCCTGGCCGCCGGGCTGCTGGACGGAATGGGTGGCATCCATGATGACCGGCCAGCCCGTGCGCGCCATGATCGGCAGGGACCGCATGTCCGTGACCAGCGTGTTATAGCCGAAGCTGACCCCGCGTTCGGTCAGCAGGATGCGTTCGTTGCCGGTCGATGCGACCTTGTCCGCAACATTGGGCATGTCCCAGGGGGCAAGGAACTGCCCCTTCTTGATGTTCACCGCCGCCCCGCTGCGCCCCGCGGCCAGCAGCAGGTCGGTCTGCCGGCACAGAAAGGCGGGGATCTGGATGATGTCGGCGACGCTGGCGGCGCGCATGGCCTGGTCGATGTCATGAACATCGGTCAGCACCGGGCAGCCGAACCGTTCACGCACCGCGGCCAGCATCGCCAGCCCCTCGTCGATCCCGACGCCGCGCCGGCCCGACAGGGCGGTGCGGTTCGCCTTGTCATAGCTGGCCTTGAACACGAACCCGGCGCCGGCGCGGGCGCAGGCATCCGCCAGGACATCCGCGATGCGCAGGGCGTGATCCAGCGTTTCCAGCTGGCACGGACCGGCGATCAGCACCAGTGGCCGGTCATTGCCGAAGGTGACGCCGCCCACGGCGACGCTGCGCTGGGCGGCCGGAAGGGGCGGCAGCGATCCGGGCGCCTCTGACCCGTTGTCGCGGATCACGAGGACACCTGTTCGCGCAGGATCGAGGCGGTAAGCGACATCATCAGATAAATCCCCGAAAAGACAAGAAAGGCGACGATCGTATTCTGCAGAGCCTTGGGATAGGTTGCCTCGTCCGGCGGGACGGGCGCCACGGAAAGCGACAGGTAGCGGACCTGCTTGTTCGCCTCGACCCGTGCGGTTTCCATCTGTCCGGCCGCGGCGGCCAGCAGCTGCTGGCGGGTCGCCAGATCGCCTTCGGCGATCCGCAGCTCGCCCGAAATGGCGGCCAGAGAGGCGCGGTTGCCCTGGTCCTGGGTCAGCTTGGCGCGCGTGTCGGCGATCAGCTGTTCCAGCCGCGAGATGTCGCCCTGCGTGCCGGCAACGCGGCTCTGGTTCGGGCGGGCATTGGCCAGCAGCTGGCCAAGCTCCAGCCGCTTCTTGGACAGCTCTCCCTCCAGCGCCGAGATCTGGCTCATCACCACGCTGCCCTCGGCGGTAGGGTCCAGAACCCCCAGCCGTTCCTGCAGGGCCTGCACGCGGGCCTGCGCTTCCTGCACCTTGCGCTCGGCATCGTTGTAGGTCTCGATGGCGCCCTTCATCTGGTCGTCGCGCAGGCGGGCCGTCATCTGATCGACCTGGCCTTCGGCATAGCGGATCAGCGCCAGGCTGAACTGTTCGGACAGCTTGGGATCGGGGGCGATCACCTCCATGTTGATGACCCCCTCGGTCGGGTCATAGCCGATCTTGACCGAATCCTGATACACGGCATAGGCCTGTTCCATCGTCGCATCCCCCGACAGCCGCTTGAGCGGGTCGATGGACGGATCTTGGAAGGCGCGGGTAAAGCCCAGTTCCTGATCCAGCCGCCGCATCGCATCGCGCGAGGTCAGGTAGGATTGCACCGAAACGCTGTCGGGGTTTGTCGCCAGCTGCGTGCCACGGAACATCCCGCCCAGCTCGCCCCCGCCGCCCGCATCGGCCTGCTGGATCAGGAACTGCGATGTCGTGGCGTAAAGGGGCGTCGCCTGGGTCAGGTAATACCATCCGGCGATCAGCGTGGGCAGCCCGACAAAGAAGGCCAGCCGCGCCATCAGCCAGCTGAAGTTGCGCCGCCGCCGCTTGGCGATGTCACGCTGGATTCGATAGATTTCGGCCGCGCGGCGTTCCTCGGTCAGCGCCTCGCGCGAGGGCAGGGCAGGCCCCTGCGGGCGGGCCGGCAGCCCGTCGGGGGCAATGGGCGCGATTTCCTTGCGCCTGGCGCGGGCCGGCAGCGATGGCGCGGGAACCGTGGCGGGGGCCTGGGGCGAGGGCGCCGATTGCGCCGCATTCCCGGCATTGGCGAGGATCCTGCCCACCGCGCCGCGGTGGAAGGGGTCGATCCCCTTGTCGCGCAGGCGCAGCACCGCCTCGTGCTCCGAGGCGGCCTCGATCCCGTGCATCGCCGCGATCCGGGCTGCAAGGCGAAGCTGGCGCGAGGTCAGGTTTTCGGCCCGGACGGCGGCGATCCGCGCCGCGTCGTCCGGGGCAGGCCGGCCCGCAGGCGGCTGGCCCCCCTTGCGGTCCCGAGCGCCCGGCGCGGCCGCGTCCGGGTGCGGCGCCGCCCCGGGAAAGCGCATCGCCCCGAAGCCGTCATCGGCCGCCCCGAGCATCGCGGCGATGTCGGCCGGTTCCGCCGCATGCGCGCCCGCGCCCTGCGGCGCCTCGTCATGTGGGGCTTGGGGCTGCGCCGATGTCTGCGCCGCCTGCGCGCCGCGCTGGATCTCGACCCGCACCGCGGGACGGGCAGGCGACTGCCGCGGCGCGGCAGGGGCGGGCGCTTCGCCCTGTGCGGCCGCCCGCGCGGCGGACAGCGGCGATTCGGCGGCGCTGAGGTGGAAACGGCGGACCTTAGGCGGTGTAGTCATAATACTGCTTGGCCTCGTCCAGGGATTCGAACATGTAAAGACGGCCGTCGCGCATCACCGCCGCGCGGCGGCAGAACTTTTCCAGCGTGGCGGGCTGATGGGACACGACGATCACCGTCGCGGTTTTAAGCCGGTCATAGAGAACCGATCCGGCCTTGCGGTTGAATTCGACATCCGTGGTCGAGGGCATCCCCTCGTCGATCAGGTAGATGTCGAATTCGAGCGCCAGCAGCAGCGCAAAGGTCAGGCGCGAGCGCATCCCCGCGCTGTAGGTGCCGACAGGGCGGTCGAAATATTCCCCGATGTCGCACAGCCAGCGGCAGAAGGCCGAGACATAGTCCGGGTCCAGCCCGTATATCCGCGCGATATAGCGCGAATTCTCGTTGGCCGACAGCTTGGCGATGACCCCGCCCATGAAGCCCAGCGGAAACGACACCCGGCATCCCGTGCGGATCGTGCCCTCGTCCGGCTTTTCCAGCCCGCACATCATGTTGATCAGCGTGGTCTTGCCCGTGCCGTTCGGTGCAAGGATACCCAGCGATTCCCCCAGTTCCACCCGGAACGAGGCGCGCTCGAGGATCACCTTGCGCTGCGAGCCGGTCCAGAACGACTTCGAGACGTTGTCGAATTCCAGCATCCTGTGCGCAGTGGTCCCTTTGGGGTCGAAAGACGCCGCACCGCCTGCGCGGCATTGCGGCGGAACATAGGCAGGCCGGCCGCTTGTGTCCATCTGGACGCGCGGGGCCGTGAAAATACACGGTGTTATTCGCCCATGCGGGCCCCTATCTGGATGCGATGAGCCAGCCTGCCAGCATGCCGCCCGATCCCCCAGCGCCCGCCCCTTGCCCTGAGCCGCAGCCGCCTGCTGCGGGCCCTCTGATCGGCCCCCCGGCCCCTCATCGGGCCGAGCCGCCGGTCGCCGGCGAGCTGCGCGCCTGCCGCCTGTGCGCCGACCGCTTTGCCGCCACCGCGACGGCCCATGCGCCGCGCCCCGTCGTGTGGTTCGCGCGGGGCGCAAGGGTGCTGGTCGCCAGCCAGGCGCCGGGCCTGCGCGTCCATCAGTCGGGCCGTCCCTTCACCGATGCATCGGGGCGGCGGCTGCGGGAATGGATGGGCGTGGACGAGGCGACGTTCTACGACCGCAGCCGCGTCGCGATCGTGCCGATGGGCTTTTGCTTTCCGGGCTATGATGCCAGGGGATCGGACCTGCCGCCCCCGGCGATCTGCGCCGCGACATGGCGGGGGCGGGTGCTGGACGAGCTGCGCCCGCGGGTGACGCTGCTGATCGGGGGTTATGCGATCCGCTGGCATCTGGGGCTGCGCGACGTGACGGCGGCGGTGGCGGGCTGGCGCGATCACGCCCCGGCCGTCTGGCCCTTGCCTCATCCGTCCTGGCGCAATACCGGATGGCTCAAACGCAATCCGTGGTTCCAAGCCGAACTGGTCCCCGCGCTGCAGCAGACGCTGGGGGACATGCTGGAGCCGCGCTGATGAAAGGGCATCCGATGGCCGATCCCACCGCGCTGGACCTGCTGTGCGCCCGCGTTCCGTTTCACGATGCCGATGCCCCCCTGCGCGCGCTGGTGCTGCGGCAGCTTGCCGATACCGAACTGCATGCCGCCCTCGTGACCGAGCCTGCCGGGGACAGGGCCGAGCTGCGCATGTTCGACCTGCCGGGCGGGCCGGTGGCGCTTGCCTTTGACGACGCGGCGGCGCTGGCGGGGTTTCTGGGCGGGCCGGTGGCCCATGTCTCGCTGCCCGGCCGGGTGCTGGCACGGGAACTTGCGGAGGCAGGGCGGGGCCTTCTGGTCAATCCCGGCCGCCCGTCCGAGATGCTGCTGGACGGGGCTGCGCTGGACTGGCTTTGCACCGCCCTGGCCGCCCGGCCCGAGACGGGCGAGGCCGCCCCCCGCCGCCTGACCGCACCGCGGGCCGACGTGCTGGCCGTGCTGGCCGAGCCGCTGGCCGCGCGCCTGGCCGACATGGCCGGGATGGTCGCCGGCATCGCCCTTGTGGGCACGGCCGGCCAGACCGGCGAGGGCGGGCACCTGATCGTCGTGGCCGGCGCGGCCGATCAGGACCACGCCGTCATCGCCAAGGCGCTGGCCGAACTGATCGCCTTTCTGCCCGAGATCGAGGGCGGGGTGGACGTGACGTTCCAGCCGCTCGCCCTGCCGCCCGGCGCCGTGCGGATCGAGCCCATGGCCCCAGAGCCGCAGCCGACCGCCCCATCCGCAGGGCAGGGCGCGCCGCCCCGCCTGCGCTGGTGATGCGTCAGTAACCCCGCGCCCGGTCCACCTGGTGCAGCAGCGGCCGCCCTGCCATCGCGCGGCGCAGGTTCTCGGCCACGACCGGGGCGGCACTGGCCGGGCGCGTCTCGGCCGCGACATGGGGCGTCACCGTTATCTGCGGATGGCTCCAGAAGGGATGCGCGGGGGGCAGCGGTTCGGTGCGGAACACGTCCAGCACCGCATGGGACAGGCGGCCGCTGTTCAGCGCCGCAAGCAGGTCATCCTCGACGATCAGGGTGCCGCGGCCGGGGTTGATGATCCACGCCCCCTGCGGCAACAGCGCCAGCCGGTCTGCGTCCAGCAGATCGCGCGTGGCGGGGGTATCGGGCAGCAGCGTGACCAGGATGTCGGCCCGCCCCAGCGCGCGGTGCAGGTCGGGTCCGCCCAGCACCTCGATCCCAGGCCGGGGGCGGCCCGAGGCCGACCACCCCGTGACGCGAAAGCCAAGCGCGGCCAGCGCATCGGCGACCGCGCCGCCAAGTTCGCCCATGCCCAGCACGCTTACGCGCCGCTGGGCCGCCAGGGGCGGGGGGCAATCATTGCGCCACAGGCCGTCCTGCGCGAAACGATCCATGCCCAGATGCGCGCGCAGCGTCCAGCCCGCGCAGTATTCCACCATGCCCTGCGCCAGTCCCGGATCGACCATCCGGCACAGCGGCTGGATCAGCGTCGGGTTCGGGGCGATGCGTTCCACCCCGGCCCACAGGCTTTGCACCAGCCGCGCGCGCGTGAAGGGGGCAAAGTCCATCGCGCGGCCATCCTTGGGGAAGCCGGGGGCATAAATGACCGCATCAAAGCCCGCGGGATCGCCCTCGCGCGCCAGGTCCAGTTCCGGGCAGGCGGCGCGCAGGGCAGGGGCCCAGGAGTTCCACAATGCGGCGCGGGCGGCGAAGAAGGCCCGCATCTCAGCGCGGCCGGTTGACATGGGCCGATTGCACGATCCCGAACGCCATCAGCAGGATCATCAGCTGCGTTCCCCCATAGCTGACCATGGGCAGCGGCACCCCCACTACCGGCATCAGGCCCATCACCATGCTCATGTTCACGGCGAAGTACAGAAAGAACGTCGCCGCGATGCCCAGCGTCAGCAGGCTGGCAAAGCGGTCGCGGTTGCTCAGCGCCGAATAAAGGCAGAAGCCGATCACCAGCGCATACAGCGTCAGCAGCGTGATTGTGCCGACAAAGCCGAATTCCTCGGCCAGCGTGGTGAAGATGAAGTCGGTGTGCTTTTCGGGCAGGAAGTTCAGCCGGCTTTGTGTCCCCTGCATGAAGCCGCGCCCTGACCAGCCGCCCGAGCCGAGCGCGATCTGCGCCTGGGTGATGTTGTATCCTGCGCCCAGCGGGTCCGTTGTCGGATCGAGGAAGGTGTCGATGCGCCGGTACTGGTAATCATGCAGCAGCTGCCAGTCGGTGCCGCGGCTTTCCAGCACTGCAAAGACCAGCCCGCCCACGGCGGCGATGACGGCGGCGAAATACCAAAGGCTGACGCCCGCCACGAACATCATGATGCCCCCGCCCGCCACCAGCATCACCGAGGTGCCCAGATCCGGCTGCGCCAGCACCAGCGCGGTCGGCATCAGGATCAGCGCCACCGGGACCAGCACCCACAGCGGCCGTGACACCCGGCTGAGGTCCAGCCAGTCGTAATAGGCCGCCAGCACCAGGACGAGCGCGATCTTGGTGATCTCGGACGGTTGCAGCTTGATGGGGCCGAGGTCCAGCCAGCGCTGGGCCCCCATGGCGTTGTGCCCGAACACGTCCACCGCGAACAGCATCAGCACGCAGGCAACATAGGACAGCACCGAGATCGAGCGCCAGAACCAGATCGGCACGAAAGCCAGTCCGATCATGGCGACCAGCCCCACGGCAAAGCGTTCCATCTGCGGCTCGGCCCAGACCTCGGCCCGCCCGCCCGAGACGGAATACAGCATCAGGAAACCGGCCGAGGCGACGGCCGTCAGCAGGAACACGAGCGGCCAGTTCAGGTGCAGGATCCTGCGCCAGCCCGTTGGCGTCTGGTCGGATTTGTAGTCGAGATAGCCGCTGCTCATCCCCCTGTCCCCCTTCAGGCCCTTGTCCGGCCGCCTGCCTGCGCCGAAGGGGGCGGCATCAGCCGCATCCGGGCGCGAAGCTCCTCGACCCCGCCCCGCTGGCCGGGGGGGTAGGCGTCAAGCGGCGGCAAGCCCCCGGCCAGCGCGAACAGCAGGATGTCGCGGGCGATGGGCGCCGCCACCGCCGAGCCGCCCCCCCGTGTTCGACCACAACCGTGACCGCATAGCGCGGCGCGTCGAAGGGCGCATAGCAGACGAACAGGGCATGGTCGCGCCGGATCCAAGGCAGCTGATCATTGCCGATGACCCCGCGCGCCCGTTCGGCGGCCGTGATGTTGCGCACCTGGCTGGTGCCGGTCTTGCCCGCCATGCGCCATTGCGGCGCCACGATGCGCGAGCGGAAGGCCGTCCCGCTGGCCGAGTTCATCACCGCGTCCATCCCGGCGCGGACGATGCGCAGGTTCGCCTCGCTGACCTCCAGCGGGGCGAAGTCGGGGGCGGGCTGGGGCGCGCCGTCAAGCGCGCGCACCAGCCGCGGCTCGACCATCCGGCCGCTGGCGACGCGCGCCACCATGACGGCCAGTTGCAGCGGCGAGGCCAGGACGTAGCCCTGCCCGATCGAGGCGTTCAGCGAATCGCCGATCTGCCATTCCTGCCCGTGGCGCTGCATTTTCCATGCCCGGTCGGGGGCGATGCCCTCGGCGATGGCCGACATCGGCAGGTCGGGCCGCACGCCGACCCCCAGGCGGCGGGCCATATCGGCGATCCGGTCGATGCCGATCTTCTGCGCTAGTTCGTAAAAGAACACGTCGCAGGAATGTTCGAGGCTCTGCACCGGCCCCACCGTGCCATGGCCGCCCCTGCTCCAGCAGTGAAAGCGCCGTCCTGCGACGGTAGTGTAGCCCGGACAGTAGAAATGCGAGCCGCCATTGATCAGCCCCGATTCCAGCCCCGCCAGCAGCGTCACCAGCTTGAAGGTCGAGCCGGGCGGATAGACCCCCTGCACCGTCTTGTCGGCCAGCGGGCGGTGGTCATGTTCCATCAGCGCCCTGTAATCCGGCCCCGATATCCCGCGCACGAACAGGTTGGGATCAAAGCTGGGCGCCGAGGCGCTGGCTAGGATGTCGCCGCTCTGCACGTCGAGCACGACCGCGGCCGCTGATTCCTGGCCCAGGCGCTGCATCGCAAAGTTCTGCAATGCGGCATCCAGCGTCATCTGGACCGTCTCGCCCTGCTTGCCCTCGACCCGCTCAAGCTCGCGCATCTCGCGCCCGGCGCTGTTGACCTCGACCTTGCGGGTGCCCGCCTTGCCGCGCAGCAGCGTCTCGAGCTTGGCCTCGACCCCCAGCTTGCCCAGCTGGAATTCGGGCAGCATCAGGACCGGATCGGGGTTTTCCATCCTGGACAGGTCGTAATCGGATACCGGCCCGACATAACCCAGCACATGGGCGAAATCGCTGCCCCGCGGATAGGACCGCGACAGACCCGATTCAGGCGACACGCCGGGCAGCGCCGGGGCGTTCACGGCGATCGAGGAAAACTGTTCCCAGCTGAGCCGGTCGGCCACGATCACCGGGGTGATGGCGCTGCGCCGGTCGATTTCGGACAGCAGCGCGGCGACCGCGCTGTCGGTCATCGGGATAAGGTGGCGCAGCCGGGCGATCACCAGGGCCGGGTTGCCCGCCTCTTCGGCGGTGATGGTGGCGCGGTAGTTCGCCTCGTTTCCCGCCAGCAGCACGCCGTTGCGGTCATGGATCAGCCCGCGCGCCGGCGGCAGCAGGCGCAGCTTGATCGAGTTGCCGTCCGACAGCAGCCGGAACTCGTCCGCGCGGTCAAGCTGCATCGTCTTGAGCCGCCAGCCCAGCGTGGCGATGACAGCCGCCTGGATCCCGCCCAGCATCAGGCCGCGGCGGGTGATCTGGCGGGCGCTGTCGCCGATCTCGCGGGCGGATTTCTTCATCGCTCAGACCAGGTCCATCTCTGCCGGGGCGGCGCGGCGCAGACCCAGCGCGCGCGCAAGCGCGACGACGACCGGATAGGCGCCGACCGTCGCGATCAGCCGCATGACATCCTGCCCGAAAGCGGGCAGCGGCGCCAGCGTCGCGGGGATCACGAACAGCACATGCAGCACCCGCGCCGCCAGCACCATCATCGCCATCAATGCGGCCACCCGCAGCCATTCGGCCGCAAAGCCCCGTTCCGCCCAGCGCTGTTCGCGCCGGCGCGCGGCCTCGGTCGCGGCGACGGCGATCGCCGCGCCAAGCCCCAGCGGGCGCAGCAGCAGCATGTCCGCCGCCAGCATCACCGCGGCCAAGGCCAGCACCGGCACCTGCTCGGGCCGGCGCAGCACCCAGGCAAAGGTCAGCGCCAGCAGCCAGTCGGGGCCGGGCCAGCCGACCGCGCCGGGCGAGAGCGGCAGGAGCGAGGCCACCAGCAGCGCCAGCGCCGCCAGCAGATAGGACAGTTGACCCAGCAATCTGCGCTGGCGCGGTGTGGCGGCCATCGGCTCAGTCCTCGGACTGCGGTTCCCGGTCCGCATCGGGCGCTGGCGAAAGGCCCGCAGACTGCAGGCCCGTGCCCGCCTCGGCGCCGATCAGGGGCGAGGGCAGGGGCCTGGGCGGCAAGGGCGGGCCGATGAAGCCGGGCGGCGGGGGCGGGATCAGCGCGCCTTCGTCGGCCAGCGGCTCGGCCGGGCGGCTGCGCAGGACGCGCAGGAATTCAAGCCGGCCGTAATCGGCCGCCAGCCGCACGCGCATGCGGCGGTCGGACGCCTGCACCGCCTGCCCGACCAGCAGCCCCGGCGGAAACAGCCCGCCATCCCCCGACGACACGACCCGGTCGCCGGGGCGCACATCCTCGGGCGATTCCATGAAGTCGAGATAGGGCAGGGCCGTATTGTCCCCCGTCAGCAAGGCCCGCTGGCCCGAGGGCTGGATCGTCACCGGCAGGCGCGAGGATGGATCGGTCAGCAGCATCACCCGGCTGGTGGTCTGCCCGACGCCGGTGATCCGCCCCACCAGCCCCAGCCCGTCCATCGTCGCCCAGCCGTCCAGGATGCCGTCGCGCGCGCCCCGGTTCACCAGCACCGACTGGCGGAAGGCGGTGCCTGAATCGGCCG
The DNA here is from genome assembly GCF_002105555.1 of Paracoccus contaminans. Lineage (NCBI taxonomy): Bacteria > Pseudomonadati > Pseudomonadota > Alphaproteobacteria > Rhodobacterales > Paracoccaceae > Paracoccus > Paracoccus contaminans. Next base: position 185,358 of record NZ_CP020612.1, on the reverse strand, counting down.
TCACCACCCCCGAGACCGAGGTGAGCGCCGGGTCCAGCCGCACATTGTTCTGCGCCAGCAGCTTGGCGTTTTCCTGTTCAAGCTGGACCGCCGCCTCTTTCCAGGCGGACATCTTCTGCAGCTCGCGCCGCAGTTCCTGGTTCTGCTGATAGAGCCGCTGATAGGACTGGAACCCCGCCGCCATGCGGCTGGCCGCCGTCACCGGCGCCATCACCCATTCCAGCGAGGGCACGAGGCGGTCCACGATGGCGGCGCGCATCCGTTCCGCCCGCAGGCTGTCGATGCGCCAGAACAGGAACACGCCCAGCAGGACAAGCACCAGCAGCGCCACCAGGATGCGGCGCACCGGCGTGGCATAGTCATGGCTGCGGCGCGCCATCCAAGGCGCCTCAGCTGTCGTAGTCGATGACGTGGCGCAGCTGCTTTTCGTATTCCAGCGCCTTGCCGGTCCCCAGCGCGACGCAGCTCATCGGCTGGTCGGCCAGCCCGATCATCAGGCCGGTCTGCTCGCGCAGGGCCAGGTCCATCTCGCCCAGCATCGCGCCGCCGCCCGACAGCATCACGCCGCGGTCGACGATGTCGGCGGCCAGGTCGGGGGGCGTCGCCTCCAGCGCGATCATCACCGCCTCGCAGATCGCCTGCACCGGCTCGGCCAGCGCCTCGGCGATCATCGCCTGGGTGATCTCGACCTCCTTGGGAACGCCGTTCAGCAGGTCGCGGCCGCGCACCATCATGGTCGCGCCGCGTCCGTCATCGGGCATGCGGGCGGTGCCGATGCTGGTCTTGACCTTCTCGGCCGTCTGTTCGCCGATCAGCAGGTTATGGTTGCGCCGCAGATAGTTGACGATCGCCTCGTCCATGCGGTCGCCGCCGATGCGCACGCTGCGGGCATAGACCACATCGCCCAGCGACAGCACCGCAACCTCGGTCGTGCCGCCGCCGATATCGACGACCATGCTGCCGGTCGGCTCGGTGATGGGCATGCCCGCGCCGATGGCCGCGGCGATGGGCTCGGCGATCAGGCCCGCCTTGCGGGCGCCCGCCGACAGGACCGACTGGCGGATCGCCCGCTTTTCGACGGGGGTTGCGCCATGGGGAACGCAGACGATGACCTTGGGCTTGGAAAAGCTGGTGCGCCGGAACACCTTCTTCATGAAATGCTTGATCATTTCCTCGGCGCTGTCGAAATCGGCGATGACCCCGTCGCGCATCGGGCGGATCGCCTCGATGCTGCCGGGGGTGCGGCCCAGCATCAGCTTGGCGTCCTCGCCCACGGCCAGCACCTGCTTCTTGCCGTCCTTGACGTGGTAGGCCACCACCGACGGCTCATTGAGGATCACGCCCTTGCCCTTGACGTAGATCAGCGTGTTCGCGGTTCCCAGGTCGATCGCGATATCGGTCGAAAACAGACCGCCGAATGCCATGTGCCCAATTCCTTGTCTGCCTGTCCCGAGGCCTTTTGTTTTCTCAAGGCGCGAGTCGCCCGGTTGGCCAACCGCCGATATAGGGCCCGTGCCCACATGGTTAAAGCAGTTTTCGCCGCGCTGCACGGGCTTTGGCAGGCAGGCGCGGCCCAAGGCAAGGCGCCGGCCCTGCCAGCCGCCACCTGACCAACTGGACAGGTTGTTCCGTCAGGCCGGGGTGCTGCACACCGGGCAAAACCGGGCCGCAGGCCCCGCAAGCACAGGGCCCCGGCATGACGACTGTTTCAGCACCGGCACGCATCATCCCACAGGGCGAAAGCCGCAACCTGTCCCTTGACCTCTTGAAGTTGGTTCTGGCTGCCATGGTCGCCGGGCTTCATGCGAATCTGCTGGCCGATCATGTCGCGGGGATCCAGGTTTTCCTGAAGAACGGTCTGTTCCGGATTGCGGTGCCCACCTTCTTCGTCATCACCGGCTTCTATCTGGAGCGGCAGCTTGCCCTACAGGGAACGGCGTGGTTCACGCGTATCCTGTCGATGTGGGCCATCTGGACGATGGTTTATGCGGGCTGGTGGTTCGATTTCGATCACGGAACGCTGAAATCCTCGGCGGCCGAGCTGCTCAAGGGCTGGTATCACCTGTAGTATCTGGTGGCGCTGGTCGTCGGCGCGGCGATCTTTCTTGCCGTCAGGCCCGTGCTGTCTTCATCGCGGGGGTTGCTGGCCGCGGCGCTGACGCTTTTCGTCATCGGGGTCGCGCTGCAATATGCGGGCCGTCTGAACCTTGTCGACCAAGGGCCCTGGGCGCTCAGGCTGGACGATCCCAAATATACCCGCAACGCCTTGTTCTTCGCCTTTCCCTTCCTGACCCTGGGCGTTCTGATCGCACGCGAGCAGGCCCGCCTTTCGCGGTTGCGCGGCAAGGGCATCATTCTCGCGCTCGGCCTGGCCGGCCTTGGCATCGAAGCTGCGGTAGCAACACAGATGGAGCGGAACGGCAACGACATGTATCTCAGCCTGTTCGTGGTCAGCCCCTTGCTGTTCATGCTGATGCGCCAGGCCGAATTGCGCGGGCATGGCAAGAATCTTGCTCATGCCGCGACCTGCATCTTTCTGCTGCACCCGCTGTTTCAGATCACGCTGCAGGCCGGCGGCGCCGGATCGGTCACGGTGTTCCTCGGCTCGATCATCCTGTGTTTGCTGGCGGCGCCGGTCGTCATCAGGCTGAACCGATGGGCGCCACTTCTTTAGGGGCGCCCATCCTGCCGATCAGTGCGAATACATCGACACCTGCTTGGCGTCCGCATCGGGCGCCGTCTTTTCCCGGCGCACCTTCAGGCGGTTCAGCGCGCCCGTATAGGCCTTGACCGAGGCAAGGATCGTATCGGTGTCGGCTGCCTGCCCGGTGGCGATGCGCCCGTCCTCTTCCAGCCGGACGCTGACCGTCGCCTGCGCATCGGTGCCTTCGGTCACGGCATGGACCTGATACAGCTGCAGCGTCGCGTGATGGTCGAACATCGCGTCCACCGCGTTGAAGGCGGCGTCCACCGGGCCGTCGCCCTGCCGCGTCTCGGTCCGCTCGGCATCGCCGACGACCATGGTCAGGGTGGCCATCGCCGGCTCGCCCCCGCCGCAGACGACACGCAGCTTGCGGACCTGGAGATAGTCGGTGTCGGTGTTCGCCATGCTGTCCTGCATCAGGGCGACCAGGTCGTCGTCATGGACCTCCTTCTTGCGGTCGGCCAGCGCCTTGAAGCGCACGAACACGTCCTTCAGCTGGTTGTCGCCCAGCTCATAGCCCAGATCGGCCAGCTTGGCGCGCAGCGCGGCGCGGCCCGAATGCTTGCCCATGGCGATGTTGGCCTCGTTCAGGCCGATATCGGCGGGGCGCATGATCTCGAACGTCTCGACGTTCTTCAGAACGCCGTCCTGATGAATGCCCGATTCGTGCAGGAAAGCGTTCTTACCGACAATCGCCTTGTTGAACTGGACGGGAAAACCGCTGACCTGCGCGACGCGGCGGGAAATGCCCATGATGCGGCGCGTGTCGATGCCGGTGGAAAATGGCATGATGTCATGGCGCACCTTCAGCGCCATGACCACCTCCTCAAGCGCGGTGTTGCCGGCGCGCTCGCCCAGGCCATTGATCGTGCATTCGATCTGGCGCGCGCCGGCCTCGACCGCGGCCAGCGCGTTGGCGGTCGCCATGCCCAGATCGTTGTGGCAATGCGTGGCAAAGACGATCTCGTCCGCGCCGGGCACCCGCTCCAGCAGCATGCGGATCAGGTCGGCCGATTCGCGCGGGGCGGTATAGCCGACGGTGTCGGGGATGTTGATCGTCGTGGCGCCCGCCTTGATCGCGATTTCCACGACCCGGCACAGGTAGTCATGTTCGGTTCGCGTCGCGTCCATCGGCGACCACTGGACGTTGTCGCACAGGTTACGGGCATGGGTGACCGTCTGGTGGATGCGGTCCGCCATCTGGTCCATGTCGAGGTTGGGGATCGCCCGGTGCAGGGGCGACGTGCCGATGAAGGTATGAATGCGCGGGCGGCGAGCGTGGCGCACCGCTTCCCAGCAGCGGTCGATGTCGGGCAGTTGGGCGCGCGCGAGGCCGCAGATGACGGCGTTCTGCGCCTGCCGGGCAATGTCGGACACCGCGGCGAAATCGCCTTCCGAGGCGATGGGAAAGCCCGCCTCGATGATGTCCACGCCCATCTCGTCCAGCATCTGGGCGATTTCCAGCTTTTCGGCATGGGACATGGTTGCGCCGGGCGATTGTTCGCCATCGCGCAGGGTGGTGTCAAAGATCAGGACGCGGGACGGATCGCGGGCGGGGTTGGTCATGGATCGTGCTTCCTTGGCATGGGCGAGGGAAAGCCGGGCTCTGCGCTTGCCTGAGCGGCGGCCCGGCGGACCCGCTCAGCGCAGCGTAAGAAGCAGCAGACCGCGAAGGACGACCACGCCCCGCGCGCCCGGCTGGGTGCCGGTCGCGGGATGCGCAGGAAGGGGAATGCTTCGCGTCATGGGGCGACTATAAGCGCGGCAGCCGTCTTGGAAAGGCCAAAATGGGGCCGGCCGGCGTCTGCCGGAGAGAACAGCGGCCCTGACCAACCCGGCGGGACAGCCCGCAGGATCGGCGCCGGCGGTATGAGTATCCTTGATCCCCCAAGGGTGCAGGCAGATAAAAAGCGCCCGGTCATTGACCGGGCGCGAGTCGCGGAACGAGGGACAGTGATCAGAACATGACCGTTCCGGGGCCGTGTTCGTGATGTAAATGCGCATCACCCCTTGGGGGTTCCAGTAGGATCACGCGAAGGTGATCTAGCGGCGGCCCTTGCCCCATGCAGCGCCCGCCCGGTCCAGAACCGGCTGGGGATCGGACTGCATCCGTTCGCGTGCCTCGCCGTTCGAGGTGAAATAAAGCGTTCCGCCCACCACCACGGCGAAACGCGGCGATCCGGGCTGGCGGCGACCTTCGGAGAGAGCCACCGGGCAGTTGCCGCCAAAGCCGGGCGCATAGGCGCGCGGATTGGATTCAAAGGCGGCGCGGTTCGCCTCATTGGCGAAAGTCCAGGCACGACCCTTCCACTGGGTTGAAAAGGCGGTCTTGCCTTCGATCAGCCGGCCGCTGTCGCGCAGGCTGACCACGTCGACGCCGCCCATGGCGTCATCAGCCAGCACCGGCAGGGCGCCGATCAGCATGACGGCAGCCAGCATGGGCAGGCGGGATCGGCAGGGCAGGGGCAGGCGCAGGACAATCGGCATGATGCCTTGCATCTGGCATCCCGCGCCCTCGGCTGCAACGATCCCCTGACCCGCTTCCAGCAGATGTGAGCGGAAACGGCCCCGTCCCCTCGGGTCAGGTGCTGCTTGCTGCTGCATAAAGCGCCACTGCGGCGGCGTTCGATACATTCAGCGATCCGAATTCCCCTGCATAGGGGATGCGCACCACCTGATCGCAGGTTTCAAGCGTCCTGTCGCGCAGCCCCGGCCCTTCGGCCCCCAACACCAGGCAGACGGGCCGTCCCCCCAGCCCGGCGATCGCCTGCCCCAGCGTGCCCGTGCCTGTCCCGTCCAGCCCCAGCACGACATAGCCCATGGCCTTGAGCTGGTTCAGCGCATCGGCAAGGTTGGCCACGCGCACATAGGGCTGACGCTCCAGCGCGCCCGATGCGGTCTTGGCCAGTGCGCCGGTTTCGGGCGCGGCATGGCGCAGCGGGGCGATCACGGCGCGGGCGCCGAACACCTCGGCCGAACGCAGGATCGCGCCCACATTGTGAGGGTCCGTCACCCGGTCAAGCGCCACGATCAGCGCCCGACCCGGCCCGGCGGCCGCGATTTCGGCCAGCGTGCCCCAGGCAAGCGGCCTGACCTCGACCGCGGCGCCCTGATGCACGCTGCCGGGATCAAGGGGAACGTCGCGATCAAAGACCCGCGCATCCACGATCTCGGGCGTCATGCCCGATTGCGCCACCACATCGCCCAGCCGGTCAGCGGCGTTGCGCGTCAGCACCAGCCGCAGCCTGGTTCGCGCAGGATTGGCCAGGGCATCGCGCACCGCATGCAGCCCGAACAGCCACACCGTCTCGGCCGCTGCCGCCCGCCGCGCCCGTTCCTTGTCGATCACCCATGAGGGCTTTTTGGCCTTGCGCTGCGCGCCGGCGCGCTGGCCCGCGCCAGGCTCTGCCCAAGGGGCGGGGCCATCGGGCGAATCGGGACGATGGTCGTGACCGGGCCGCGCCCCGCGCCGGGGCGGGGGGGCAGGGCGGGGATCGGGTTCGGGCGCTTTGCTCATCGGCTCTCCTGTCAGGGCGCGTTTGGCGCGCCGCGCGCGGGGGCGCAAGGGCCGGGTTGCGCGGGCGGGCAAATGCGCGGGTCTCGGGGGGCGTTCCAAAACTGCTTGACCCGCAAGAGAGCCGCAGCTAATCACCCCCGGCGTCGGGCGACGTGCTGCAAGGTGCGGCAGCGGACTGTAACTCCGCCGGGGAGACCCATGCCTGGTTCGATTCCAGGGTCGCCCACCACTTTTCCCGAAAAGCGGTGCTTGTGGCCAGGGATGGCGGCCTGACCGGATCGCATGGCGGTCTTGCCCCCGCTGGGCCTCGCTGCCTCCCCCTTTGCATGCCCCACATCCGCATGGCCCGGTCAGGCAGGACGTTGTTCCTGGCCTTGCCTTCGGGCTATGAGATCCCCGGTCGGTGCAGGGTAGAACCAATGGCGAAACGCATGAAACGAACCGATGGCACGCCTGCATCCGGGGACAAGGCATCCCCCCAGGCAGGGGCGGACCGCATCGAGCCTGCGGCTTTGGGGGCTGCCCCGAAGACGGCCGGGCAAGGCGCCCGCAAGGGGGCCAAGGTCGCGGCGGCAAAGGCCGGGCCGGTCGGGGCGGAAAGCCCTGCGCATCCCCAAGGCGCGGCGCAACCGGAACCGGCCCGCGCAAAGGCCCGCCAGGGCGATCCCGCGCCGCCTGTCGCAGGAACGGGCAAGGCCCGCCGCCCCGCCGCCGACGCCAGTGGCAAGGCGCATCCTGCCCCGACGGGACAGGGGCAGGCCACGGCGGAGCCTGTTGCCCCGCCCCCCGCCGCCGCGCCCGATCAGCCATCCCCGGCGGCATCATCCCCGTCCGCGCGGGCGGACGGAACAGGGCGCATGGATCACCTGCCTTCCGGACAGGAACCCGCAGCGCCCGGCAGCGCCGCAGCGCGCGCGGCGCGGCAACAGGCGCGGCAGGCCGAACGCGCCGCCGCCGCAGCCGCCCGTCAGGCGGAGCGCCAAGGCGCGCGGGCGGCGCGGCAGGCCGAACGGCAGGCGGCGCGGCAAGAGGCGGGGAAAAACACGAAAGGCAAGCCAGACCGGGGGGCAGGGCAGGCCACGCCGCAGGCGCCGCACCCGCCTGTCGCGGCCGCTGCCGATACCGCCGCGCCTTTCAGCCCGGCGCCTTGGATGCGGGGCGGCGCCCCCATCGCCCCCGCCGTCTTCGACATTCTCATTGTCGCCCAGGGCGGCGGGATCGACCGCGAGGCGGCGATCCTTGCCGCCAGCCTGCGGCGCAACGCAGCCGGCTTTGCCGGACGCCTGATCGTGGCCGAGCCGCAGCCGGACGGTGCATGGGATGGTGCCGACCCCTGCATGTCGGGGGATGCGCGTGCCGCGCTGAGCGCGCTGGGCGCCGAGATACGCCCCCTTCATGCGCGCGATTTCGGCCGCAGCTATCCCCATGGCAACAAGATCGAGGCGCTGTCGCTGCTCGAACCCGGCCGCCCGTTCCTGTTCCTCGACAGCGATACGCTGGTGCTGGGCGACATCGGGGCGGTGCCCTTCGATTTCGCCCGCCCCTCGGCCTCGATGCGGCGCAGCGGGACATGGCCGCAGCCGCCCGCCTATCGGGAAACGCACGAATCGATCTGGCGTTCGCTTTATGATCGGTTTTCGCTCGACATGGACGGCACGCTCGACCTTTCCCAGCCCGAAGATCACTGGGAACGCTTCCTCTATTTCAACGCCGGCTGGTTCTTTGCCGCCGATGCGGCCGCGTTCGGTCAGCGATTCCGTGACTGGGCGGTGGCCGTGCGCGACGATCCGGGCGAGCCGCTGGCCTGCCAGTCGCTTGACCCATGGCTCGATCAGGTAATCCTGCCCCTGGTCATCCATTCGTTGGGCGGCGGGCGGCCGGGGCCGGAGCTGGACGGGCTGGACGGGGACGTGACCTGCCATTGGCGCAACCTGCCGCTGCTATATGCCCGCGAACCCGACCGCGCCCTGGAGGAAATGGAGGCGATCGCCGCCCTGCCCGAAATCGCGCCCCTGATGCGCGGATGGGAGCCGGCCGAGCGCCTGATCGGCGAGCGGCAGGGCCGCCGCCGTATCCGCCCGATGTTCCGGGGCGAGGAACCCCCGCCGCCCGAACAGGCGATCCGCCACCGTCTGAGGCAGGCGGGGCTGTGGCTCGCGTGAGCGCAAGGGCGCAGCCGTTGCGGCGGCGCGCCGATCGGCGATAATGGCCCTTTGCCGAGAACCGAAAGGACTGCCCCGTGCCGCGCATGGCCACCATCACTCGCAAGACGGCCGAAACCGCGATCACCGCGGCGGTGAACCTTGACGGCACCGGGCGATCGGCCAGCGCCACGGGGATCGGCTTTTTCGACCACATGATCGACCAGCTGGCGCGCCATTCGCTGATCGACATCGATCTCGACTGCGCCGGCGACCGGCATATCGACGATCACCATTCCGTCGAGGATTGCGGCATCGCGCTGGGTCAGGCCCTGGCCCGCGCCCTGGGCGACAAGCGCGGCATCCGCCGCTATGGCGCCTTTCACCTGGCCATGGACGACGCGCTGGTGCGGGCCGCGCTGGATTTGTCGGGGCGGCCCTATCTCGTCTGGAACCTGCCGTTCACGGCGGCCAAGATCGGCAGCTTCGACACCGAACTGGTGCGAGAGTTCTTTCAGGCCCTGTCGACCCATGGCGGGATCACGCTGCATGTCGATCTGATCCACGGCCTGAACGCCCATCACGTCGCCGAGGCCGCCTTCAAGGCAGTTGCCCGCGCGCTGCGCGAGGCGGTCGAGCCTGACGCGCGGCTGAACGGCGCCCTGCCGTCCACCAAGGGCATGCTTTAGGATGCGCGTCGCCATCATCGACTATGACAGCGGCAATCTGCATTCCGCCGCCAAGGCGGTGATGCTGGCCGGGCGCGAGCGGGGGGCCGAGGTGTCCGTCACCGCCGACCCTGCCGCGGTGGCCCGCGCCGACCGGATCGTGCTGCCGGGCGATGGCGCCTTTCCGGCCTGCCGCGCCGCCTTTGACGCCGTGCCGGGCATGAACGAGGCGCTGTCGGATGCGGTGTGCCGGCGGGGTGTTCCCTTTCTGGGGATCTGCGTCGGGATGCAGATGCTGGCCGATACGGGCCTTGAACATGTCCCCACGCCCGGTTTCGGCTGGATCGGGGGGCGGGTGGAGCGCATCGCGCCGGCCGATCCGGCGCTCAAGGTGCCGCATATGGGCTGGAACGATCTTGCCTTCCGGCGCCCCCATCCGATCCTGGACGGCATCCCGGCGGGCGGGCACGCCTATTTCGTCCATTCCTGGCAGTTCCGGGTGGCCGACCCCGCCGACCTGGTCGCCGAGGTGGATTACGGCGGCGCCGTTACCGCGATCGTGGCGCGCGATAACATCGTCGGGCTGCAGTTCCACCCCGAGAAGTCGCAGGCCCTCGGGCTGCGGATGCTGCGCAACTTTCTGGACTGGCGCCCCTGATCGTCAGTCCTGCGGCTCGGTCGGCGGGCCGAAGCGCGTCAGCATCCGCTGGCGAATGTGATCGCGGACCTGCCGATAATGGGCGAGCCTCGCCTCACGCCCCTCGCCCAGCCCTGCCGGGTCCATGATCGGCCAGTATTCCACGTCCAGGTGATAGCTGCGCGTCATTTCCAGCGCTTGGCGCTGGCTGGCCGGGGTCAGCGCGACGACCAGGTCGAACTGGCCCAGATCGTCGCCCCAGGCGCGCATCTCATCAAAGCTGCGGGTGCGGTGGCGCGACAGCTCGACCCCGATTTCCTGGCAGGCGGCGATGGCAAAGCCATCGATCTCCATGTCGTTGCGCACCCCGGCGGATTGCACATAGGCCCGGTGGCCGTAGAATTTCTTCATCATCCCTTCGGCCATGGGCGAGCGGATGGCATTATGGTCGCAGCAGAACAGCACCGAGGCGGGGAAACCCGCCGATTGTTCCTTGCCGGGCGCACCCTGTGGCACGCCGCTCAGTCCGCAATCAGCGCGCAGATCAGCGTGAACAGGCGGCGCGAGGTGTCGATGTCGATCTCGGCCTTGCCGTCCAGCCGTTCCTGCAGGGTGCGCGCCCCTTCGTTGTGGATGCCGCGGCGGGCCATGTCGATCGCCTCGATCTGGGCGGGGGGCAGGCGCCTGACCGCCTCGAAATAGCTTTCGCAGATCTGGAAGTAATCCTTGACCACCTGCCGCAGCGGCCCCATCGACAAATGGAATTCGGCGCAGGGGTCATCCTGTTCGGACCGCAGATCGAACACCAGCCGGCGATCGCGCACCGCCAGCGTCAGCGCATAGGGGCCGGCCGGTGCGGCGGCCCCCCCGCGCGCGGGCAGCCGGATCGAGTTGTCCTCGAGCAGGTCGAACACCGCCACGCGGCGCTCCTGCTCCATCTCGGGGGTGGCGGGCGGCAGGGCGGAATCGTCGATCTCGACGCGGATCAGGCGGTCAGTGGACATGGGCAGCCTTATCGTGAGGCAAAAGCCGCCTGGGCGGCCGGATTCACCATTCCGCTGCGCGCCGCGGGAATCAAGGGCCGAGAACAGGCCGCCGCTTGAGCCGGCGGATGCCGATGCCCCAAAAGCGGGCGCGGCAGCGGCGATCCGTGGCTGCCTGCGCCCTTCATCCGCTTTCAGGAAGGGCACATCCGGCTACCTGGACCAAAGCTGCGCGGGGCCAGACAGGGTGCAAGGGCGCGAATCAGGGCCTCGGCAGGGGCGGCAGGTCGTCCAGCCTTGCCTGCACCGAACGGGCATGGGCGGGCAGCCCCTCGGACATGGCCAGTGTCACCGCCGCCGGTCCGATCGCGGCCAGCGCGGCAGGGGTCAGGCGTGACAGCGTGCTGCGCTTGAGGAAATCAAGCACCGACAGCCCCGACGAAAACCGGGCCGAGCGCGCCGTCGGCAGCACGTGATTGGGCCCCGAGACGTAATCGCCCGTCGCCTCGGGCGTCCAGGCGCCTAGGAAGATCGCCCCCGCATGGCGGATCTGCGCCGCCAGCCCTTCTGCATCGTCCACGCACAGTTCCAGATGCTCGGGCGCGATGCGGTTGGACAGCGCTGCCGCCTCGGCCAGATCGCGGGTGATGATGATGGTGCCATGGGCCTGCCAGCTGGCGCCAGCGATGGCGGCGCGCGGCAGCTGGGGCAGGATACGCTCGACCTCGGCTGCGACGGCGCGGGCAAGGCCCTGATCGGGCGTCATCAGGATCGCCTGCGCATCCGCGTCGTGTTCGGCCTGGGCCAGCAGGTCGAGCGCCAGCCATTCGGGATTCTGCGCGCCCTCGGCGATCACCAGAACCTCGGACGGCCCGGCGATGCTGTCGATGCCTACGCGGCCGAATACCTGACGCTTGGCGGCGGCCACATAGGCGTTGCCCGGTCCGGTGATCTTGTCGACGGGGCGCATCGTCTGCGTGCCATGGGCCATGGCCGCGATCGCCTGCGCCCCGCCGATGCGCCACACCTCGTCCACCCCTGCCAGCCGGCAGGCCAGCAGCACCAGCGGGTTCACCGCCCCGCCGGGGGTGGGCACGCAGACGACCAGCCGCTCCACCCCCGCAACCCGCGCCGGGATCGCGTTCATCAGGACCGAGGACGGATAGCTCGCCTGTCCGCCGGGGACATACAGGCCCGCCGCCGTCACCGGCGTCCAGCGCCAGCCAAGCTGCGCGCCGCTGGCATCTGTCCACAGGGCATCCTCGGGCATCTGGCGGGCGTGATAGGCGCGGATGCGCCCGGCGGCGAGTTCCAGCGCCGCGCGCTCGGCCGGATCGACGCGCGCGCAGGCGGCGTCGATCTCGGTTTCGGAAAAGCGCAGCGTCTCGGCCGTCAGGTCGGTGCGGTCGAACCGGGCCGTCAGCGCGACCAGCGCGGCATCGCCGCGGGCGCGCACCTCGTCGATGATGTCGGCCACCGCCGCCCCCACATCATCCGCATCCTCGCGCTTGGCCGCCAGCATCGCGGCAAAGCCTGCCTTGAAATCGGGATCGGCGGTGTTCAGCAGGGCAGGCATGGCGGTCTTTCTCGTTGGGGCGGGGGGCGGCGGCTCTCAGGCGGGCAGGGGGCGCATCATCTCGATTTCGATGACGCCGTCGCGGTTGGGAAAGGGCGCGCGCGGCGTGGGCTGAAAGCCATGCCGGCAATACAGGCGGATGGCCGGGTCATTGCCTGCGGCGACATGCAGCAGCATGCGCCTTGCCTGCCCGCTTGCGCGCCCCAGCAGATGGTGGATCAGCCTGTCCATCATGCCGGTGCCGCGCGCTTCGCGCCGGGCAAAGACCGACATCAGCATGGCTGCATCGGCAACGGTATCGTGCCGTGCCCAGCGGGCGACCGCCAGCGGATGGCCGGGAACATGGCCGGCGGCCCAGAAATCCGAATTATCCAGCGGCGGCAGGAAGTCGGCATCGGGCCGGTCCACCCAGTCCGCCCAGGCATCGGCAAAGATCCCCGGCGCATCCCTCAGCGCCGCCAGCCTGATGCCGCGCCATTCGCCCACCCGGTCGGGGGTCAGCTGCCACAACGCCGGCATGTCAGTCGTGCCGCGGTATCTCGCCCGCGACGGCGCGGTGCGGCCGGGCCACGTCACGCAGATCGACGCTGATGCATTCCGCCTCGACCGCGACGGTCCCGTCGCCGGCGAATTGCAGCATCAGCGTGCCGGTGCCGTCCGGGCCGGGCTGCCAGGCAAGGCTCAGCAGCGACAGCACCGTGCCCGGATCATCGCGGTCGATGCCGTCATGGCGCAGGCGCAGGACATCGCCGATCACCAGCAGGGCGCGCACCCGTTCGAAGGGGCGCCCCTCGGCGCGGGCGGCCTCGGCATCCTCCCACCGAAAGCGGCTGACCAGCAGCGACAGGCGGCGCGCGCGCGCATCCCAGGCCATGTCCGCCGCCGTAAGCACCGCATCCTGAGCCAGCGCGGCCAGCACGGCAAGATCGCGCGCGTCCTCGGCCCGGATGGCCAGCGGACGGTCGGCGTCGGCATCGGCAAAGCGTGCATCGCCGCCGGGCGGCGCAGGGACGTCAGGCATGGGCGGGCGGCTCCTTGATGCGCTCGATATCCGCGCCGACGGCGCGCAGCTTGCGCACCACTTTCTCATAGCCGCGGTCCAGATGATAGACGCGGCTGACCACCGTCTCGCCCTCGGCCGCAAGGCCGGCGAGGATCAGGCTGACCGAGGCACGCAGGTCGGTGGCCATCACGGGCGCGCCGCGCAGCCGCTCGACCCCGGTGACGCGGGCATGGCCGCCATGAACCTCGATCCGCGCGCCCATGCGCGTCAGTTCGGGCGCATGCATGAAGCGGTTCTCGAAGATCGTCTCCTCAAGGTCGCTGACCCCTTCGGCCGTGCACAGCAGCGCCATCATCTGGGCCTGCAGGTCGGTGGGAAAGCCGGGGAAGGGTTCGGTGCGCACGTCCACGGCCCGGATCCGGCCGTTCTTGCGCGCGACGGTCAGGCCGCGCTCGCTTTCCGTGACGCTGATGCCCGCCTCGTCCAGCTTTTCGCAAAAGCTCTGGACCAGTTCGATCCGCCCGCCGAGGCACGTCACCTCGCCCCCGCAGATCGCCGGGGCCAGCATGTAGGTGCCCAGCTCGATCCGGTCGGTCACGACCCGATGGGTGGCCCCGCCCAGCCGGTCCACCCCCTCAATGGTGATGGTGGATGTGCCCTCGCCCTCGATCCGCGCGCCCATGCGGCGCAGGCAGCGGGCGAGATCGACGATCTCGGGCTCGCGCGCGGCGTTGTTCAGCACCGTCGTGCCGCGCGCCAGCGTTGCGGCCAGCAGCGCATTTTCCGTGGCGCCGACCGAGACGATGGGAAAATCGACCACCGCGCCCCGCAGCCCGCCCGCGGGCGCCTTGGCATGGACATAGCCCTCGCGCAGGTCAAGCGCCGCGCCCATCGCCTCGAGCGCGCGGAGATGCAGGTCAACCGGGCGCGCCCCGATCGCGCAGCCCCCGGCAGCGACACCACCGCATGCCCGTGGCGCGCCAGCATCGGCCCCAGCACCAGGATCGAGGCGCGCATCTTGCGCACGATGTCATAATCGGCCCGGTGGCTGGACAGGGCATGGCTGGACATGGCCAGCACCTTGCCATCGTTCAGTCCCGTGACCTCGGCGCCCAGCGACTGCAGCAGGGCGGTCATGGTGCGGATGTCCGACAGGCGCGGCGCGTTGGTCAGCGTCAGCGGCTCGTCCGTCAGCAGCGTCGCCGGCATCAGTGTCAGGCAGGCATTCTTGGCACCCGCAATCGGGATATCCCCGTTCAGCGGCCCGTTGCCGCGCACCACAATCGTGTCCATCAGTCCTCGCTCGGCCCCGGCGGCGGCACAGGGGCCGCATGCGGTGGTTCTTGTGGCGGATGCATGCCCGCCCCGTTGTCGTTGTCGTCGTCATGCGCGCCGTCCGCGCGCTGGCGGGCCTGCGCCTTGCGCCGCGCCAGATTGGCGCGCAGCGCCGCGCCAAGGCGGGCATCGCGGCCGCCCGGCTGCGTGGCACCGGGCTTGTCGGATCGGCGGTCGCGGCTCATCGATCCCTGTTAATCGCAAGGACAGGTGCCGTCCAGCAGGCAGGGCGCGCAAAGGGCGCGCCAAGACAAGGCAAGGGCGAAGCTGCAGCCGATCGCAGCGGACAGGGATGGCAGCAGGGAAAGGCATGGTGCTGTGAGAGAGGATTGAACTCTCGACCTCTCCCTTACCAAGGGAGTGCTCTACCACTGAGCTACCACAGCGCCGGCGGTCCGGTCTGGACCGTGCGGGGCGATTTAGCGGCAAGGGCGGGGGGGCGCAAGGGGGCGTTTTCCGAAAACCGGCGGGCGGTCGGCAGCGTTCGCAGGCACGGTGCCGCTGGGCCGCCGCCGGGCGCTGGGCGAGCAAGCTTTCCGGAACCGGGAGATCGCGCCTTGTCGGGCGATGGGGGGCTCAGCAGGCGGCACAGGCCGCGCGGCGCGCGGGGCGACCATCCCCTTGGCGGCCTTGGCTGGCACGGGACAAGCGAAAACGGCCCCTGATACCGATTCGGCCCGTCAGGGCGGCAGGGCAGGCGCCGGGGGGGCGGCCAGAGGCGGCCTTTGGCTCAGCGGCGGCATCCTTGACCGGTCCGGCCCGGCAAGTCTTGCCCGTAACAGCCGGACGCCACGGTGCCGGCGCGGTTCATCCTGCCGGCCCTCAGCTGGCAAAGGCCCAAGCTTCATGAATGCCGCCATTTGCGGCCGGTCGGGGCCGCGTCCGATCCCCGCCTTGCCTGCGGCGCGGTTGCCGCCCAGTATCCCATCCATGAGCTTGCCGCCCCGCATTCCCGTCACGCCTGCGCAGATCGATCGGGTTGTCTCGGTCTTCTACGCTGCCATCCGCCGGCACGAGGTGCTTGGCCCGGTCTTTGCCGCCCATGTCGCCGACTGGCCTGCGCATGAGGCGCGCATCGCCGCGTTCTGGCGCAACGCGATCCTGCGCGAAGGGGGCTATGACGGCAATCCGATGCAGGTGCACAGGGATGCCGGCGACGTCAGGGCCGATCATTTCGACCATTGGCTGATGCTGTTCGATGCGACGCTGCTGCGCGAGCTGCCGGCCGAGGCCGCGCGGGCCTGGTCGGCGCTTGCGCACCGGATCGGCGCGGGGCTGCGGATGGGGGTGGGCGAGCGGTCCGGCGGCGGGGTGCCCATCCTGCGGCGCGGTCCGGCTTGATCCTGCCCGGCCGGTCCCCATATGCCCGTCATGATCCTGATCTTTGCAATGTTGGGTGCCGGTACCGGATGGCTCCTCTCGGCCCGCCGGGACGAACCTGCGCTGGTCGCCGCGCTGGTGGGCGCCGTCGGCGGGGCGCTGGGCGGCGTCGGCTTTTGGGTGATCGTGCGGCTGCTGGGCCTGTTCGCGGGGGCGATCGGCGCTGTTGCGGGCGCGGCGATGCTGCTGTGGGTGCTGCGCCTCTGGCGCGACCGCTAGGCATCCGGCCCGGCGGCCCCTGGCGCCCGGCTATGGGGGCCAGGCTGCTTGCGAAATAGGGAGCCGGGCCCGCGCAGGCGCACCCGCCGGAATGGCGGTGGACAGCCTGACCCCTTCAACGCTTCGGGTCGCAGTCGCGCCGTTCCAGCCTGATCGCGATGCCGTCGCGGCCGCGCACTGTCAGGCGCGCCACCGGCACCGGGTCGGCCGCGCCCCGGATCAGACGCAGGTCGCGGCAGATCAGGGCCAGCATCAGCGTCCCTTCGACCATGGCAAACCCCGCGCCGGGGCAGGCGCGCTGCCCGGCGCTGAAGGGGATATAGGCATTGCGCGCGCAGGACTTGCCGTTCTCGCTGTCCCAGCGGGCGGGGTCGAAGGCGTCGGGCCTGTGCCACAGCCGCTCATGCCGGTGCAGGTGCCAGGGTGACAGGACAACCTGCGTGCCGGCGGGCAGATCGCGCCCGCGCAGGCATTCGGGCCGGGTCGTCTCGCGCACCATCATGGGGACGGGCGGGTAAAGCCGCATCGCCTCGCGGAACACGGCGCGGGCGGTGCGCAGGCGGGCTATTGCGGCAAAGTCGGGCAGGTCGCCCGGCGGCATCACGCGCCGGGCCTCGGCCGCCACGCGGTCCTGCCAGGCGGGCGCGGCGGCCAGCAGCCACAGCGCCCAGGCCAGCGCGCTGGCCGAGGTTTCGTGACCCGCCAGAAAGAAGATCGCCACCTGGTCCACCATTTCGGCGGGCGAGAAGGGCTGGCCCGTCACCGGGTCCGGCGTGGTCATGATCTTGGTCGCCAGATCGTCGGGCGCGGCGCCCGCTGCGATCCGGGCGGCCCGGTCCTGCACCAGCTGCGCGATCAGGCCGCGGATCACGCCGGCGGTGCGCCGGGTCCGCCGCCCGTGCCAGCGCGGCATCCATCCGGGCAGGCGCACCATGGCGGCAAGGTTCACGATGGGCTGGGCATCCTGATGGGCGCGGAAGGCGGCGAACACCTCGGCGGCGATCCTGTGCTCGATGGGGATCGAGAAGAGCGTGCGGAAGATCGCATCGGCGGCGGCGTGGCTGGCCTCAGGCTCGATGTCGATCTCGTCCCCGGCGCGGGCGGCAAGGCGCTGGGTGGCGGCCAGCGCGGCGGCGCGGATGGCGGGGAAGGTCTCGCGCAGGCGGCCGCCCTCGAAGGCGGGGTCGATGATGCGGCGCTGGCGTTCCCACAGCGCGCCATTGGTGACAAAGACCGACTGGCCCAGCAGCGGCGCCAGACCCTCGCGCAGGCGGCTCGACTTGGGGAAATCGCCGGGGCGGTCCTGCAGGACCAGCCGCACCAGCGCCGGATCGTTGCACAGGACGCTGCGGACGAGGGGGCTGCGGAAATCGGCCATCCAGGCGCGGTAGAGCCGCGAGGGCAGCGCCGACAGCAGATCGCGCCTGAAGCGCAGCGCATAGCCGATTGCGGTGCCCCGCGCCTCGGTCGTGGGGGGCTTGGGCGGGATCACGCCTGTCCCCGTGCCCGGCCCGGCCAATCGTTCACCGCCCGCGCGATGCGCCCCGGCGAATGGGCGCGGCCGGCAAAGCGTTCGGCCAGCCGCAGGGGACCGGCGGTGATCGCGAAATAGTCGTAGTCACCCGGCCGGTCAAAGGCGCACAGATACTGGAAATGCAGCCGGAACCATCGCCCGCGCAGCGCCTTTTGCCGCTGCGGCGACAGGGTCTGCCGAAAGGCGGCCGACAACACGAGCGGCCCGCGCCGGTCCGGCGGCTCTACCCCCGAAACGGCGACCGGATCGCACAGGCCGAAACAGCATGCATCCCCCGGCGCGGTGACATCCACCCAGAAAAGCTCGGGCCGCGCGGAAAGACAGCGCAGATCGGCCCGCAGCCGCCCGGCGCGGGGCAGAAAGGACGCCATCGGCACCACATGGCCCAGCGTCAGCAGCGCCAGCCGCCCATCCGCCGCGGCGCGCCCCGACCGGACCAGGTCGGCCAGCACCGACACCGCCAGATAGGCGCCCGAGGAATGGCCGACGACGAGCACCTCGTCCCAGTCGCCCGCCAGCGCGCCGGCCACACGGTCGGCAAAGGCGGCGATCCGCCGTTCAAGCGCGGCCGGATAGGCACCGCCATGCCGGGCCGTGAAGGCATAGTCATGCATCAGGTAATAGGCGAAGACGCGCCCGTCGATGCGCCGGAACCACCACAGCAGCCCCCCCGCGGCAAGCGCCGCCGGAACCAACCCCGCCAGCCAGTGAACCGCCCCGTGCCCGGCCCACAGGATGGCCGCGCCCAGCAGCATCGCCGCCGCCGCCTGCGCCAGCAGCACCGCCACCGGATAAAGCGCCGCGATGACCGGCCCCCGCCGCAGCCGCATCAGCCGGAACAGCGCGCCCGAGCCGACATAGGCCCAGAGGGTGCGCACCAGCTGGGCATAGGTCGCCGCGACCGAGCGCCCCATCGATTGCTGGACCACGTCGGCCCAGGCCAGCACCTCGATTTCGGCCCGCGCCTCGCCTTCGGCAAAGCGCCCCTCGGCTGCCCAGCCAAAGCCTGTCCGTTCCCGCCGGGGGCCGAAACCCAAGTGATAGCCGGAAATCCGAGCCTGCTGCGCGCCCTCGCGCCGGTAAAGCTCGCGATAGCGCCGCGGCGGAATGGGATCGTAGCCGGGCACATACAGAACCCGTCGGCGGAAGGGTCGGCTCATCTGCGGTCCTGGCGGTTGCGCGCACAGCTTAGACAGCATGGAGGGGCAGGGAAAGGCGCGGCAGGGTTGCGGCAGGAACAGGCGCAGGGACAGGGGCCGGGGCGGCGCAGGCCAGGATGGGCGCCCCATCCGCCGCCGAAAGCCCGGCGCGCAGGCAGCGGAGGCCGCCGCGCCCTTGCCCAGCCCCGGTCGCCGCCCTAGAACGGCCGCGACCAGCCCGGAGACGCCGATGCCCGACCACCTCACCTTCACCGCGCCGCAGCCCAAGGTCATCGCGGGGGCCAGGGGCGACTGGGAACTGGTGATCGGGCTGGAGGTCCACGCGCAGGTCGCCTCGAACGCCAAGCTGTTCTCGGGCGCCTCGACCTCCTTCGGGGCCGAGCCGAACAGCAATGTCAGCTTTGTCGATGCGGCGATGCCGGGCATGCTGCCGGTCATCAACGAATACTGCGTGGCGCAGGCCGTGCGCACCGGCCTGGGCCTGAGGGCGGCGATCAACCTGCGCAGCGCCTTTGACCGCAAGAACTATTTCTATCCCGACCTGCCCCAGGGCTATCAGATCAGCCAGCTCTATCACCCCATCGTGGGCGAGGGCGAGGTGATCGTCGACATGGGGCCGGGCATCGCCCGCCGCGTCAGGATCGAGCGCATCCATCTGGAACAGGACGCCGGCAAGTCGATCCATGACATGGACCCGGCCCTGTCCTTCGTGGACCTGAACCGCACCGGTGTCGCGCTGATGGAAATCGTCAGCCGCCCCGACATCCGCGGCCCCGAGGAAGCGGCGGCCTATGTCGCGAAGCTGCGCCAGATCATGCGATACCTGGGCACCTGCGACGGCAACATGCAGAACGGCAACCTGCGCGCCGACGTGAACGTGTCGGTCTGCAAGCCCGGCGATTACGAACGCTTCATCGAGACGGGCGATCATTCGGTGCTGGGGACGCGCTGCGAGATCAAGAACATGAACTCGCTGCGCTTCATCCAGGCCGCGATCGAATACGAGGCGCGCCGCCAGATCGCCATCATCGAGGATGGCGGGCAGGTGGTGCAGGAAACCCGCCTTTACGACCCCGACAAGGGCGAGACGCGGTCCATGCGCTCCAAGGAAGAGGCGCATGATTACCGCTATTTCCCCGATCCCGACCTGCTGCCGCTCGAGATCGAGCAGGGCTGGGTGGACGATATCGCCGCATCGATGCCCGAGCTGCCCGATGCCAAGAAGGCGCGCTTCGTGTCGGCCCTGGGGCTGTCGGAATACGACGCCGGCGTGCTGACCGCCGAGGTCGAAAACGCCGATTTCTTCGAGGCCGTGGCGCAGGGCCGCGACGGCAAGCAGGCCGCCAACTGGGTCATCAACGAACTGTTCGGGCGGTTGAACAAGCAGGGGCTGGCGATCGGCGACAGCCCGGTATCGGCGGCGCAGCTGGGCGGGGTGCTGGACCTGATCGGCTCGGGCGAGATCTCGGGCAAGATGGCCAAGGACCTGTTCGAGATCGTCTGGACCGAAGGGGGCGATCCGGCCGCGATCGCAAGCGCGCGCGGGATGAAGCAGGTCACCGATCTGGGCGCCATCGAGGCGGCGGTGGACGAGATCATCGCCGCCAACCCCGCACAGGTGGAAAAGGCGCGCGCCAATCCCAAGCTGGCCGGCTGGTTCACCGGGCAGGTGCTGAAGGCCACGGGCGGCAAGGCCAATCCGGCGGCGGTGAACGAGCTGGTGGCGCGCAAGCTGGGCCTGTGAGCGATCGCGCCAGGGGCGCGGCCCTGCCGGGCCTCACCCCCTGGTGAGCCGCCGGCGCTGGCATGGCTGGCGGCCTTGGGCTAGACCGCAAACCGGAGCCAGCGGAAGGAGCATGCCATGCAGCCCTATGAGTATACCGTCCTGCCCGCGCCGAATCGGGGCGAAAAGGTGCGCGGCGCAAGAACCGGCGCGGACCGGTTTGCCCATGCGCTGACCACCGAGATCAACCGCATGGCGCAGGCAGGCTGGGAATATGTCCGGGCCGAGACACTGCCCTGCGAGGAGCGCAGCGGCCTGACCAGCCGCACGACCGTCTATCACAACCTGCTGGTTTTCCGCCGCGCGCTGGCCGTTGCCGCCCCCCGCCCGGTCGCCTCGGCCGAGCCGCCGGCGCTGCGCGCCGCGCCGCACGCAGCCGCCCCTGCACAGCCTTCCGCCGACTGGCCCGATGGGGGCGCGGGCGCGCAGCCTGTCGCGCCAGCCAGTGCATCGGCGGTCGATCGGTATGACGAGCCGGGCTTTGATCCCGAACCCGGCGCGCGCGCCGCCTCGCCCCAGGCCGATGCGGCACCGGGGCCGGCATCAGGGGCGTCATCGGGGGCCGAGCCTCCGGCCTTTACCCGCCGCCCGCCGCTGGCCGCGCGCACCGATCAGGCCCGTCCGGTCTTTTCGGGGGGCATGCCGGGCGGACGGCTTGGCCCCGCCGAACGCTGAGCAGGCGTCACCAGTGCGGCGGGCGCTGATCCGCCAGGGGGATGGTGTTCCCCTCGGCCGCCTCGCGGTCGGCCTCGCGTTCCATCAGCATGCCGACGCGGCGGGCCATGCGGCGCAGTTCGCCATCCTGCCGGGCGATGACCTCGGACAGATCCTCCACCATGCGCTCCAGATGCGAGAGGCGCTCCTCGACCCGCTGCAGCTTGTCCATCCCCAGCCCTTCCGCTAATCGGTCCCGGCATCTCACGGATCGGACCGATGGCCAAGGACACCAAACCACGCCGCCCCCGGGCTGAAACGCCCAAAGGGTTCCGGGACTATTTCGGCGCCGAGGTGACCGAACGCAAGGCAATGCTCGACCGTATCGCCGCCATCTACGATCTGCACGGCTTTGACGCGCTGGAAACATCGGGTGTCGAGACGGTCGAGGCGCTGGGCAAGTTCCTGCCCGACGTGGACCGCCCCAATGCCGGGGTCTTCGCCTGGCAGGAAGAAGCCGTTCCCGGCGGGGGATCGGGCGACTGGCTGGCGCTGCGCTATGACCTTACGGCGCCCCTGGCGCGCGTTGCGGCGCAGTATCGCAACGACCTGCCCAGCCCCTACCGGCGCTATGCGATGGGCCCGGTCTGGCGCAACGAAAAGCCGGGGCCGGGGCGGTTCCGCCAGTTCTATCAGTGCGACGCCGACACCGTGGGCAGCGCCAGCCCTGCCGCCGATGCCGAGATCATCGCCATGCTGGCCAGCGCGCTCGAGGCGGCGGGGATCGCGCGGGGCGACTATCTGGTGCGCGTCAACGACCGCAAGGTGCTGAACGGCGTCCTTGAGGCCGCGCGGGTGCGCGAGGATCAGGCCGCCGACGTGCTGCGGCAGGTGGACAAGTTCGACAAGGTCGGGGCCGAGGGGGTGCGCGCGCTGCTGACCGCCGGCCGCAAGGACGACAGCGGCGCCTTCATCGAGGGCGTCGGTCTGGCCGAGGATCAGGCCGCGCCGGTTCTGGCCTTCCTGACCGCGAAGGGCGCGGACAATGCCCGGACCCTCGCCAACCTGGGCGCGGCGGTCGGCGGCTCGGTCGCCGGGGCCGAAGGTGTCGCCGAGCTGGCCGAGATCGCCGCGCTGCTGTCCGCGATGGGCCTCGACGAGGACCGGGTCGTGATCGACCCCGCGGTGGTGCGCGGCCTTGGCTATTACACCGGCCCCGTGTTCGAGGCCGAGCTGACCTTCGAGATCCTCGACGACAAGGGCCGCAAGCGACAGTTCGGCAGCGTTGCCGGGGGCGGGCGCTATGACGATCTGGTCGAACGCTTTACCGGGCAGAAGGTGCCTGCCACGGGCGTCAGCATCGGCGTGGACCGCCTGCTTGCCGCGCTGCGCGAGAAGGGGCAGGCGGGCAGGGCGGCCGCCGGCCCGGTGGTCGTCACCGTCATGGACCGCGACCGGATGGCCGATTGCCAGGCGATGGCGGCCGAGCTGCGCGCGGCCGGCATCCGGGCCGAGGTTTACCTTGGCAATCCCCGGAACTTCGGCAACCAGCTCAAATATGCCGACAGGCGTGGCGCGCCGGTTGCGGTGATCCAGGGCACGGACGAGGCGGCGCGCGGGGTGGTGCAGGTCAAGGATCTGGTCCTTGGCGCGCAGATCGCCGGGCAGGCCTCGGTCGAGGAATGGAAGGCGCGCCCCGCCCAGGTCGAGGTGCCGCGCCCGGCGCTGGTCGAGACGGTCCGCGCCATGCTGGACAGATGACGGCACAGGCCGACAGCCAGCAGGCGCGCATCCTCGATGCGTTCTGCGCCGCCGGCGCGGTCGCCGTCGAACCCGACATCCTGTTGCCGGCCGGCACGCTGCTCGATCTTTACGGCGAGGATATCCGCGCCCGCGCCTATGTGACGCCGGACCCGGTGCAGGGCGAGATGATGCTGCGCCCCGATTTCACCGTGCCGGTCGTGCAGATGCACATGGCCGGCGGGGCCGAGCCGGCGCGCTATTGTTACCTCGGCAAGGTCTTCCGCATGCAGGATCAGGGCGAGACGCGCCCCGAAAGCCCGCGCGCCAACGAATATCTGCAGGCGGGGTTCGAGCTGTTCAGCCGCGATCCGGGCGCCGATGCCGAGGTCTTTGCCCTGTTCCACGGCCTGCTGGCCGGGCTGCCGCTGCTGGCCACGATGGGCGACATGGACCTGCTGCTGGATGCGGTGGACGGGTTGCCGCTGCCCGATGAACGGCGGGCCTTCCTGCGCCATCACATCTGGCGGCCGGGCCGGTTCGAGCGCGCGCTCGAACGGTTTTCGCATCCGCCTGCGCCGCCACGCTTCGCGGTCAACGATGCGCCCTGGACGGGGCTGCGCGCCCCCGACGAGATGCAGGCCCGCATGGCGCGGCTTGACGCCGATGCCCTGGTGCCGCCGCTGCCCCTTATCTGGCGCGAGCGGCTGCACCGGCTGTTCGCCATTGCCGGCCCCGCGCCGGCCGCGCTGGACGAGCTGCGCGTTCTGGCCGATCACATGCCCGCCATCGCCGAGGCGGTGGGGCGGCTGGCTGGCAGGCTGGATGCCATCGCGGCGCGGGGGATCGACCCTGCCATGATCCGCTTTGACGCCAGCCATGGGCGGCGCACCATGGAATATTACGACGGCATGACCTTTTCCTTTGCCGCCCCTGCCCATCCCGGATGGCCCCCCGTCGCTTCGGGCGGGCGCTATGACGCGCTGACGGCGGTGCTGGGGCAGGGCCAGGCCATCCCGGCCGTCGGCGGCATCATCCGCCCCCGCCTGGTGGAGGCGCTATGCTGAAGCTGGGCGTGCCGTCCAAGGGGCGGCTGATGGAACAGACCTTCGACTGGTTCGCCGCGCGCGGTGTCATCCTTTCCCGCGCGGGGTCGGACAGGGAATATGCCGGCCGGGTCGAAGGGCATGACGGGCTGCATCTGGTGCTGCTGTCGGCGGGCGAGATCCCGCGCGAACTGGCCGCGGGCCGCATCCAGCTGGGCGTGACAGGATCGGACCTGGTGCGCGAGAGGCTGGCCGGCTGGCGGTCGCATGTGGTGGAGCTGGCGCCGATGGGGTTCGGGCATGCCGACCTGGTGCTGGCCGTTCCGGCCTGCTGGCGCGACTGCGAAGGGCTGGACGATTTCGCCGCCATCGCCACCGACTTTCGCGCCGCGCACGGGTTCCGCCTGCGGATCGCGACCAAGTATCACCGCCTGGCGCGCGCCTTTCTGTCCGCCCACGAGGTCGCGGACTATCAGTTGATCGACAGCCAGGGCGCCACCGAGGGCACGGTCGCCAACCTGACCGCCGAGGCGATCGCCGACATCACGAGTTCGGGCGAGACGCTGCGCGCCAACCATCTCAAGATCCTGCCCGGTGCGCTGATCCATGCCAGCCAGGCGACGCTGTTCGCGGCCCGCAGCGCCGATCCCGCCGCACTGGCCGGCCTTGCCCGGCAACTGGGGCTGGCCGGGGACAAGGTGAACGCCATGCCCCACAGACATCCTTGAGAAAGGCCGTGAGGATGAAACACGCTGCTGCCATGCTCTTTGTCCTGCTGTCGGCAGGTTACGCCGCCGCCTCGTCCGAGGGCACCTGGGATGCCATGCGCCAGGACATCCACGACCGCTGCCTTGCCTTGAGGAACAGCACCGGATCGGCCGGCGAGACGGTGATCGAGGTCAATCCCTTCGGATCGGAACGGTTCGGCGCCGCCATTCTGACCACGCGCCTTAATGGCGGGGCAAGCGAGCGGACCATCTGCATCTATGACAAGGAAACGCATGCTGCCGAACTGACGGCCCCCTTTCCCGAATAAGTTCGGAACCCCGGCCCCTCCTCGGCGCGTTCAGAGCAGAGGCCCCGCGAGGCCCGGAAAAGCATGCAGGAGTGTCAGATGGTCAACGCCAGCGACATCAAGGAACATATGGAAATCGTCGGCGCGGATGGCGTCCATGTCGGCAAGGTCGATCACATGGACGGCGAGCGGATCAAGATGGCCCGCAAGGACGAGGCGCACGGCCAGGACGACAGGCACCATCACTATGTCGCGCTGAGCGCGGTCGCCTCGGTGGATCAGGGCAAGGTCTGGCTGTCGGCGGATGCCGCCAATGCCCAGCAGCTGCTCGAGGAAGAGGACGGCTCGCCCGTCCAGCCGGGCGAGGCCAACGAGAACCGCCCGGTCTGATCGCGGCAGGCCATGGCCGCCGTCCCGGATGGGCGGCGGCCGCGGCCGACAGATCTACAGCCCCACCAGCGCCTGCGCGAATTCGCGCGCGTCAAAGGCATCCAGATCGTCTATCTGCTCGCCCACCCCGATCGCATGGATCGGCAGGCCGAACCGGTCCGCCAGGGCGACCAGCACGCCGCCCCGGGCGGTGCCATCCAGCTTGGTCATCACCAGCCCCGATACATCGGCCAGCTTGCGGAAGGTCTCGACCTGGCTCAGCGCGTTCTGGCCCGTGGTCGCGTCCAGCACCAACAGGGTGTTGTGGGGTGCGGAGGGGTCCTTCTTGCGAATGACGCGCACGATCTTGGCCAGTTCCTCCATCAGGTCGGCGCGGTTCTGCAGCCGCCCGGCCGTGTCGATCATCAGCAGGTCCGCGCCCTCGGCCTCGGCCCGTGCCATCGCATCCCAGGCAAGGCTGGCCGGGTCCGACCCCTGCGGCGCGACCATGACCGGAACGCCGGCGCGCTGGCCCCAGACCTGCAACTGTTCCACGGCGGCGGCCCGGAACGTGTCGCCGGCGGCGATCACCACCGACTTGCCCGCAGCCCGGAACTGGCTGGCCAGCTTGCCGATGGTCGTCGTCTTGCCCGAGCCGTTGACCCCGACGACCAGCACCACCTGCGGCTTTTTGGGATAAAGCGGCAAGGGGCGGGCCACCGCCGACATGATCCGTTCGATCTCGTCGGCCAGCGCCTGCTTCAGTTCGGGGGCGCTGATGCGCCGGCCCATGCGGCCCTCGGCGATATTGGCCGTGACGCGCAGGGCGGTATCGGTGCCCAGATCGGCGGCGATCAGCATGTCCTCGAGATCCTCGAGCATGGCATCGTCCAACTCGCGCCGGGGTTCGGGGGGCGCGGCCTCGCGGCCCGGCTCGCGCCCGAACAGGCGGCCCATCAGGCCGGGGCGCGCAGCGGGCGGTGCGGCAGGGGCAGCGGGCGGTGCGGCCGGCGGAGAAGGTTCCGCCATGGCGCGGGCGGGCGCCGCCAAGGGCGCCGGGGCGGGCGCAGGGGGAATATCGGGGCGGGCTTCGGACACCACCTCGTCCAGCCCGGCGCTGATCCGGGACGATGATTTGGTCAGCCGCTCGCGCAGCTTGGATAGGAAGGACATGGCGCACCCTTGATCATTCAGCGGAACCTAGGGTTTTTCGCGCCCGAGTGAAAGCGGCCTGTCTTGCCCAGCGGCAAGCCGGGCGGGCAGGGCGCGAACCGGCGATCCATCGCAGGCTTGCCGCATGGCTGCGGCAAGGCGCCGGGCAGGCAGCGGTGCGGGGGGCGTTACAGGGATGGTGCGGCCCGAAATGAAAGGGGCGGCGGGTTGCACCGCCGCCCCCGAACAGGCGCGATTGCGCTGGATCAGTCCTTGCCCAGGTAGATATCGACCAGCTTGCCCAGCATCGCCAGCGCATCCTCGCGCGAGCGCTGGAAGCTGTTGCGCCCGATGATCGAGCCATTGCCGCCGCCGTCGCGGATGGCGCGCGCATCCTCATACACCGCGTCCGAGCCCTTGGCCGCGCCGCCCGAGAACACCACGATCCGGCGCCCGCCAAAGGCCGCCTGCATGCAGTGTTCCACCCGCTTGGCCTGGGTGGAAATGTCGATGCCCTGATCCTGATAGACCTTCTTGGCGTCCTTGTTTTCCAGATGGTCGGTGGACAGCTTGATCTTGATGACATGGGCGCCCAGCAGCGCCGCGATCTGCGCGGCATAGGCGGCGATGTCGATAGCGGTCTCGCCGTCCTTGGTGATCGCCTCGCCCCGCGGATAGGACCAGATCACCGTCGGAATGCCGACGCTCGCCGCTTCGGCGCGCATCTGCGAAATCTCCTCGAACATGTCCAGCGCCATGTCCGAGCCGGGATAGATCGTGAAGCCGATGGCGGCGCAGCCCAGGCGAAGCGCGTCCTGCACGGTCGCGGTCACCGCCTGGTTCTTGCCGGCCGTGTCGCTCATCAGGCTGTTGGCGCTGTTGCATTTGAGGATGGTCGGGATCTGGCCGGCAAAGCTGTCGGCGCCCGCCTCGATCATGCCCAAAGGCGCGGCATAGGCGTTCAGCCCGGCATCAATGGCCAGCTGATAATGATAATGCGGGTCATAGCCCAGGGGGTTCTTGGCAAAGCTGCGCGCCGGGCCGTGTTCAAAGCCCTGATCCACGGGCAGGATGATCATCTTGCCGGTGCCTGCCAGCTTGCCGGTCATCAGCATCCGCGCCAGGTTGCCTTTCACGCCGGGGTTCTCGCCTTCGTAGTTGGCGAGGATCTTGCGAACGGTATCGGTCATCTGCATGGGATCGGCCTTGCTTGGGAACAGGATGAGGTTCCCTTAGCAGACGGGCGGCGCGGCGAAAGGGCGGTTGCGCTAACGGCGTCGAGGCGGCCGGCCTGCGGAACGGCGGCGCAACCAGAACGTTGATCTTCATTCCTGCGGTCGCAGGCTGTTCACCTGAAAGGCGATCTGACCATGTCACACAATGACAACAATCCGGCACGCTCGGCCTGGCACCACCGGCCGGCCATCTGGGCGCTGATCGTGGCGCTCGGGCTGGCTGCCCTGGCCGCCCTGTTCTTCGCCCCGCTGGGCGGCAGCAAGGAATCGTCCACCCCCGAGCTGCTGGCGCCCGCCACTGGCGGGGCGGCCACCGCACCGGCCGGAACGGCCGCGCCCGCAGGCGGCACGGCTCCCGCCAGGAACTGATCGTGGCCGGCATTGCCGGGGGAAAGGGGCGGGCGATGGCCTGCCCCTTTCACGTACCCAGGGATGCGCTGGCCCCGCCGGTCTTTTTGACAGGCCTTTTACGCGGCTACCCGTGATTGCACGCAATGATTGCGCGGGTCAGAAAACAGCGCAATTGCAAATTGCCAGTCTGCTTCCTCATTGCAACCAAAGGGCGAAACCAGGGCTTTCCGCACCATGCCGACCTGTATTTTCAGTCAGGGTCCTGATCAGCCCAACAGTTGGAAATAAAAAGCAATTCATCCTTGGCGGGCATCATCCCGCAGCGCGAATGTCCAAAAGGACAGGCCGTCCATTGCTGTAACCCGGCCCTATAATCCCATTTTCACATGTAATGTGAGGGTGCGATGACCGGATCACGTCTGCGTAATATATTCTTGAAAGCGCGGCAATTTCCGTCGCTTTTCCGGCACGGCTTTCCCGCTGCGGGATACCGCGGAGGCAACAGCCCCTGCCGTCGCCCTGCGCGCTGGCCTCTGTCCGGTCTGGGTGCGCCGCTGTGCGCAGGGGCCGCCGCGGCATGGCTGTGGGCAGACAAGGCACTGGCGGGCGGCTTTGCCGCCCCGATCATTGAGGTGCCGCCCGCCCCGCCGGCGCTGACCGCAGGCCCCGCCGCCAACTGGTGGCTGGCGCTTCTCCCGCTGCTGCTGGTCGGCCTGATCGGGCGGGGCCACAAAGGCCGCGACAACGGGCTGACCCCTCTTCCGCCCGACCATGGTGGGCCCTGTTTCGGTGAGGGCACGTTCATCCTGCTGGAACGCGGCTGGATGCCGGTCGAGACGATCCGCACCGGCGACCGGATCGCCACATCGCGCGGGGTGCAGACGGTCCTCGCGGTCGATTGCTGGTGCCCGCTGAGTTATGTCGACCGTCCCGCCCTGGTCAAAGGCGTGCGCCTGTCGCCCAATCACGGCGTCGAGGATGGCCCGATGCTGGTTCCCGCCGCGGCTGTGGCGCAAGAGCGCGGCCGTATCGACGGGCGGCTTTATATCCATGTCCTGGTCGAGGATCACGCCTGGCTGTATGCCAGGGCGGACGCGGCGGGAGAGATCATCCGTGCCGAAAGCCTGCGCCTGTCCGCCGATCTGAGGCTGGCGCGTGATTTTCCCGATCTTGTCGCGCGCCATGCGGCCGATCCTGTCGCCCCGATGCGCGTGCAATCGCAGCGCCCGGGGCGGCAGGCCGCCTGAGGCGCCGCCAACGCTGTTCGGCCCGTGGGCCAAGACCGGCGGCGGCGTTCGAGGGCCGCCGCCGATCCAGGGCGATCACTTGCGCTTGGCGGCGATCAGGGCGGCCACGCCCGGCAGATCCTTGCCTTCCATCCATTCAAGGAACGCGCCGCCTGCGGTCGAGATGAAGGTGAAATCCCCCGCCACCCCGGCCCTGTTGAGCGCCGCAACCGTGTCCCCGCCGCCTGCGACAGAAACCAGCTGGCCTGTGCGGGTCAGTTCGGCAGCGGCCTGGGCGGCGGCGTTGGTGGCCGCATCGAAGGGCTCGATCTCGAAGGCCCCCAGGGGGCCGTTCCAGATCAGCGTCTTGCACTCGGCGAACACCGCGCGGATGTGGGCGACGGTCTGGGGGCCTGCGTCCAGGATCATGGCGTCGGGGGGGCAGGCATCCGCGGCAACGACCTGGCTGGGCGCATTGGCGGCGAATTCACCGGCCACCACCACATCGACAGGCAGGTGGATGGTGCAGCCACCCGCCTGCGCCTTGGCGATGATCTCGCGCGCGGTGTCGGCCATGTCGCGCTCGGCCAGGCTCTTGCCCACCTCGACCCCCTGGGCGACAAGGAACGTGTTGGCCATGCCCCCGCCGATGACCAGGTGATCGACCTTCTCGATCAGGTTCGACAGCAGGTCGAGCTTGGTCGAGACCTTCGCCCCGCCGACCACCGCCACCACCGGCCGCTGCGGATTGCCAAGCGCGCCATCCAGCGCGTTCAGCTCGGCCTCCATCAGCTTGCCGGCGGCCGCTGGCATCAGCCGCCCCAATCCCTCGGTCGAGGCATGGGCGCGGTGCGCGGCGGAAAACGCATCATTGACATAGGCCTGGCCCAGCGCGGCGAGCGATGCGGTAAAGGTCGGATCGTTTTCCTCCTCGCCCGGATAGAAGCGGGTGTTTTCCAGCATCAGCACATCCCCCGCCTTCAGCGCCGCGACGGCGCGCTTGGCGTCTCCGCCCACGGCCTCGCTGGCAAAGCCGACCGGCTGGCCAAGCGCCTGTTCCAGCGCCGGGACGATCTGGCGCAGGCTCATCGCATCGACGCGCTTGCCCTTGGGGCGGTCGAAATGGGCCAGCAGCACCGGAATGCCGCCCTTGGCCTGGATGGCCTTGATCGTCGGGACGATCTTTTCGATGCGGGTGGCATCGGCCACCCGGCCGTTCTCGACCGGCACGTTCAGATCAACGCGGGTCAGAACGACCTTTCCGTCAATCTCGAGGTCGTCGATGGTGTTGAAGCGGGGCACGGGCAAGCTCCTTCGCAGGGGACCGGTGGGTTTTCGGCCAGCGGGGCGGGCGCGTCAACTCTTCGTGCGCATGGCCGGCGGGCAAGTGCGGACCCTGCGCCCGATCTCGCGCGTTGCAGACAAGGCAAGCGCGGCCTAGACCGGCCGCCGACCAATCAGAAGGAATATCCGATGGCCGAGATCAAGGACCCGGAAAACACCATCATCATCGAGCTGAAGGACGGCCCCGTGGTGATCGAACTGCTGACCGACGTGGCACCGAAACATGCCGCGCGCATGAAGGAGCTGGCCCGCGCCGGCAAATATGACGGCGTTGCGTTCCACCGCGTGATCGAGGGTTTCATGGCCCAGACGGGCGATGTCGAACATGGCCGCGAGGGCGGCGACGCGCGCCGCGCCGGCACGGGCGGGTCGGATCTGCCGGACCTGCCGGCCGAGTTCTCCAGGCTGCCGCATGCCCGCGGCACACTGGGCGCCGCGCGCTCGCAGAACCCCAACAGCGCCAACAGCCAGTTCTTCATCAACTTCAAGGACAATGATTTCCTGAACGGGCAATACACCGTCTATGGGCGCGTGATTTCGGGGATGGAGCATGTCGACAAGATCGCGCGCGGCGAGCCGCCGGCGAACCCCGACCGCATGATTTCCGTCAAGGTGGCTGCAGATGCGTAAGCTCGTGATCCTTTCGGCACTGGCCCTGGCGGCGACCGCGGCCCAGGCGCAGGTCGCCGCGCCCAAGGCCACTGACGGCCCCGGCCCGAACATGGTGATCGAGGTCGCCGATGCCGCCGGCCAGCCCAAGGGCAAGATCGTGCTGGACCTGCTCGCCGACAAGGCCCCCGCCCATGTCGAGCGCCTGACCCAGCTGGCCAAGTCCGGCGCCTATGACGGGGTGGTGTTCCACCGCGTCATCGACGGCTTCATGGCCCAGACGGGCGACGTGCGGAACGGCAAGCACGGGGGCGACACCAGCCAGGCGGGAATGGGCGGGTCCGACCTGCCCGACCTCAAGGCCGAGTTCAGCGACGTGACCTTCGGCCCCGGCACGGTCGGCATGGCGCGTTCGCAGAACCCCGACAGCGCCAACAGCCAGTTCTTCATCGACCTGGCGCCCGCCACCTTCCTGGACGGGCAATACACGGTCGTGGGCCAGCTGATCGAGGGCTGGGACGTGCTGAACGCCATCAAGAAGGGCGATCAGGCGGCGAACGGGGCCGTGGACAAGCCCGATTACATGGCCAAGGTCACGATCACCCAGTGACAAAGGCCCCATGAAGGACAAAGGCCCGCCATGCCGCGGGCCTTTTTCATGCCTCAATCCTTGAAGCTGCGGCTGTCCTTGATCTGGTCCCAGGCCCAGACGACCTCCTGCAGGCGGTCCTCGTCCGAACGGTCGCCCCCGTTCATGTCGGGATGCAGATCCTTGACCAGCGACTTGTATTGCTGGCGGATCTCGGCGCGGGTCCAACTGTCCCTGGCATCCAGGATTTCCAGCGCCTTGCGCTCGGTCGGGGGCAGCTTGCGGCTCGCGCGGGCCCGCGCCTCGGGGTTGGTGCCGTTGGCGCCCAGGATTTCCAAAGGGTCCGACACGCCGTGGCGGGCCCATGCCTGTTCCTGCGTCCCCTTGCCGAAGGGGCGGGTGGGGCGCTCCCAGACGGTGGCATTGTCCAGGAACTCCTGGAACTCGGCCTCGGACTGGCCCTGGAAATAGTTCCAGTTGGCGTTGTATTCGCGGACATGGTCCTTGCAGAACCAGTAGTACTCGTCCAGCTGCTTGGGCGATTTGGGGGCGCGATACTGGCCGGCCTCGCGGCAGCCGACCTTGTCGCACTTGCGGGTCGATGTCTCGAACGCGCCCGACATGCCCCGGCGCCCTTTCGACCGCCGCTTCTTGTCCGAAGCGGCGGATATGTCGAACCCGAAGGGGTCGCTTGTGGTCATGAACGGCCTGCTTTTCGACTCGGGATCGGCAGTGTAGGGCTTTTCCTCCAGAGGAAAAGAGGGGACCGGCTGATGGCGCAAATGATTGCCGACGACATGGCGGAACGGCTTGCGGCCCTGCAGCCCACCCGCCTTGAGATCATCGACGAAAGCCACCACCATCACGGCCATGCCGGCTGGCGCGAGGGCGGGCAGACGCATTTCCGCATCCGCATCGACGCGCCGGCCTTTGCCGGGCTGTCGCGGATCGAGCGCCACCGGCTGGTGCATCGGACGCTGGGCGACATCGTTCCGCGCATCCATGCGCTGGCGCTTGAGCTGGGCGGCTGAAGCCGGCGGGCTGTTAGCGCCCCCAGTCTTGCCCGGGCCGAGGGGCGGGACTATGAGCGCGCTACCGCAGCCGCCGAGGGACCGCCCGATGACCGCTACCAAGGATTTTAACGATCGCATGCTGTCGCTGGGCCTCGCCCGCGTCAGCGAGGCCGCCGCCCACGCATCGGCCCGGCTGATCGGCCGCGGCGATGAAAAGGCCGCCGACCAGGCCGCCGTCAACGCCATGCGCGAACAGCTGAACATGCTGGACATCAAGGGCGTCGTCGTCATCGGTGAGGGTGAGCGCGACGAGGCGCCGATGCTGTTCATCGGCGAAGAGGTCGGCACCGGCAGCGGCCCCGAGGTGGACATCGCGCTCGACCCGCTGGAAGGCACCACCCTGACCGCCAAGGACATGCCGAACGCGCTGACCGTGATCGCGATGGCCCCGCGCGGCACGCTGCTGCATGCGCCGGATGTCTATATGGACAAGCTGGCCGTGGGGCCGGGCTATGACAAGGACGTGGTGTCGCTGGACATGACCCCGACCGAGCGTGTCCACGCGCTGGCCCGGGCCGGCGGGGTCAACCCCGAGGACATCACCGTCTGCATCCTCGAACGCCCCCGGCACGAGGACATGATCGCCGAGGTCCGCGCCACCGGCGCCGCGATCCGCCTGATCACCGACGGCGACGTGGCCGGCGTCATGCACGTCGCCGAACCCGACAAGACCGGCATCGACATGTACATGGGTTCCGGCGGCGCGCCCGAGGGGGTGCTGGCCGCATCGGCCCTGAAATGCATGGGCGGGCAGATGTGGGGCCGGCTGATGTTCCGCAATGACGACGAGCGCGGCCGGGCCGCCAAGGCCGGCATCACCGACCTGAACCGTATCTATTCGCGCGACGAGATGGTGACGGCGGACGTGATCTTTTCGGCAACCGGCGTCACCAACGGATCGCTGGTCGCGGGGCTCAAGCGCGAGCCGGGTTTTATCGAGACCGAAACGATCCTGATGCGGTCCAAGACCGGATCGGTCCGGCGGATGATCTATCGCAATCCCATCCGCCAGGGCGGCGCCTGACCGGCGCCTGTCCTGACAGCCGGCAGGCCGCATGACGGCTGCCGATCACGCGGGCGTTTGCGGCCGGGGCTTGCCCCTGGCGTGATGCTTGGCGACAAGCGGCCATGACCCCGTTCCTGAATGTCGAAACCTCGCTGACCGGCCGCCGCTGGGCCGGGCCGGAACCGGCCCAGACCCGGCTGGCCGAAGCCCTGTCGCAGGGCGCGGCCCTGCCGTTGCCGGTCGCGCGGGTGCTTGCCGCGCGCGGTGTGCCGCTGGAGGAGGTCGCAGCCCATCTGGAGCCGCGCCTGCGTGACCTGCTGCCCGATCCCCTGCGCCTGCGCGACATGGAGGCGGCGGCCGAACGGCTCGCCGCGGCGGCGATCCGGGGCGAACGGATCGCCGTGTTTGCCGATTATGACGTAGACGGCGGCGCCTCGGCGGCGCTGGTTCTGGGCTGGCTGCGCGCGCAGGGGCGCGACGCCACGCTCTATGTCCCCGACCGCATCGACGAGGGCTATGGTCCCAACGCCCCCGCGATCGGCGCCTTGGCCGAGGGGCACGAGCTGATCGTCTGCGTGGATTGCGGTACGCTCAGCCATGATGCGCTTGCCGTGGCGGCGGGGCGGGCGGATGTGATCGTGCTCGACCACCATCAGGGGGGCGAGACCCTGCCGCCCGCCCTGGCCGTGGTGAACCCCAACCGCGCGGACGAGGACGGCACCCTGGGCCATCTATGCGCCGCCGGGGTGGTGTTCCTGGCGCTGGTGCAGGCGAACCGGGTGCTGCGCGCGCAGGGGCGGGCCGAGCCGCCGCTGATCCCGATGCTGGATCTTGTCGCGTTGGCGACGGTGGCGGATGTGGCGCCGCTGATCGGCGTGAACCGCGCCTTTGTCAGGCAGGGGCTTGCCATCATGGCCCGGCGTGAACGGCCCGGCCTGGTGGCGCTGTCAGACGCCGCGCGGCTGGACGGGCCGCCCTCGACCTTTCACCTCGGCTTTCTGCTGGGGCCGCGGATCAATGCGGGGGGGCGCGTGGGGCGCGCCGATCTGGGGGCGCTGTGCCTGTCCTGCGCCGATGCGGCCGAGGCGGCGCAGTTTGCCGCACAGCTTGACGCCCTGAACGCCGAGCGCCGGGACATCGAGGCGGCGGTGCGGATCGAGGCGCTGGCGCAGGCCGAATCGCGCGCCGACCCGGCCCTGTCCTGGGCCGCGGGCGAGGGCTGGCATCCCGGCGTGGTCGGCATCGTCGCGGCCCGCCTGAAAGAGGCGACGGCGCGCCCTTCGGTGGTGATCGGGGTGTCGGGCGGGGTCGGCAAGGGATCGGCCCGCTCGGTCCCCGGCGTCGATATCGGCCGCGCCGTCCATCGTCTTGCCGCCGAGGGGCTGATCGAACGGGGCGGGGGGCATGCGATGGCCGCGGGGCTGACCGTCGCTGCCGAGGCGATTCCGGCGGCGATGGCGCGGCTGTCGGCCCTGCTTTCCCCCGCCATGGCGGATCGCGGCGGGGCTGGGCTGCTGCGGATATCGGGCCTGATCGAGCCGCAGGGCGCGACCGTCGAACTGCTCGAGATGCTCGAGCGGGCCGGTCCCTTCGGGGCTGGCGCGCCTGCGCCGCGCTTTGCCCTTGCGGACCAGTTGGTCGAGCAGGTGCAGACCATGGGCGAGGCCCATCTGCGCCTGCGCGCCCGCATCCCCGGCGCGCC
Source organism: Paracoccus contaminans (assembly GCF_002105555.1). Lineage (NCBI taxonomy): Bacteria > Pseudomonadati > Pseudomonadota > Alphaproteobacteria > Rhodobacterales > Paracoccaceae > Paracoccus > Paracoccus contaminans. Next base: position 149,607 of record NZ_CP020612.1, on the reverse strand, counting down.
CCCGATCGAGGCGGTGGCCTGGGGCGCCATGCAGGGCCCGCTGGGGCCGGCCCTGCTGGGTGCGCAGGGCCGCCGCTTTCACCTGGCGGGACGGCTGGAGCTGTCGGTCTGGGGCGGGCGCCAGCGTGTCCGCGTGAGGCTGGATGACGCTGCCCCCGCCTAAGGCGCAGCCCGGTTGGCACGGACGGGGCGGATGCCCCGGCATCCTGCCGCCCGAAGGATCCGGCACGGGCGCGACGGGCGCTGGGCCAGGCCACTATGGCCTGCCAGTGGGTCACAGCGGGAACGCCGCGCGACCAGGCATTGCAGGCGCCCGGCAGCAGCCCCGGGCAACAAGGCCGCCGGAAATGCCGTGCGATGCCCTGCGGAACGGCATGCAATGCAACTGACAGGGGGCTTTGCAGACCGCGGCGCGGCTGGGGCAGAACCTGCAGCAAAAAAGCGTTTGCAGATCAGGGCACCCCAAGGGGGAAGATCGGGCGCAGCCCTGCCCTGAGGGCAATACCGTCAGGGCCGAAGGGCTGTCATGCAGCCTGTGAGAGGAACCATTGTCATCCGTTGTATCGGTGATGATCCAGACGGGCTGAATCAATCCAGGTAATACAATCTGAAACGGATTTAGTGGCAGCCCGTAGGGGAGTCGAACCCCTCTTTTCAGGTTGAAAACCTGACGTCCTAACCGATAGACGAACGGGCCACCATTGGCGCCTTGCGGCGTCTGCCGCGCGGCGTGGAGCGGTGTTTAGGCGACAGCCGGCAGGGCTGCAAGAGGAAAAACGGCCTTTGTGAATCTTTCCTTCCTGCCGCATCACGGCGGCAGATCGGGTGCCCGCAATCGCTTGCGGCAAATGGCCGGCATGGCGGAAAGCATGCGGCATGGCAGGGGCTTTCTGTCTGTCCTGCGGGCCGCGCGCATGCCTTCGGTCCGCCTGGTGCGACAAGCGATGCGCCCTCGCCAAGGCGACATGGGGCATCGCTGCCGGGGGCCGGGGCGGCGACAGGCATGGGCCGGATAGCGCATCCGCTATCCGGTCAAGACAGAGCCGACCTGCTGATGCGCGCCGTCAGAGCAGCGCCCCTTGGGGCGCGGCGGCGCTGGTCAGATCCACCAGCGCCCTGTCAGGGCCAGCCGTGCAAGCGCGGCGCGCCTTGCAAAATCTGAGGGCAGGGGCGCATCGCGCCCCTTTTCGGCGGCGGCAAGCGCGCCCTGCACGCCCACCCCTGCAAACAGGACCGGAGCGGCGGCCCTGGGAACGGTGCGGCGCAGCGCCGCTGCCTCGGCAAAGGCCTGCCGGGCGCGGCTGGCAAGCGCCTGCAAGGATTCGGGGCCGGGATCGGACAGGCCCAGCCCCAAACCCTGCAAGGCGGGGCGCGCCCGCAGCCAGGCCGTCAGCGCCGCGCCGCGTCCCTGCGCCCGCAGGGCGGCAGAGGGCGGCACACCCAAGACCCCGGCCGCCGCCGTCATCAGCGCCCCGCCCGTCGCATCCGCATAATCCTGCACGGCGGCGATGCTGGCGAAAGGCTCGCGCGCGGCATCGTGCATCCTTGCCTCGGCCAGCGGCGCCAAGGCCGCCGCCTGCGGCCCCCATGCGGCCCATAGCGCGCCGAGCAGGTCATGGGGCGGGGGGGCCTCGCGCTCCAGCGCGGACAGCCGGTCAATCCACCAGCGCACGCGCATCTGCGCCGCCAGCGGCTCGCGCGCAGCCAGCGCCGTCTGCGCCAGCGCATCGTTGAGGGCATAAAGGCTCAGCAGCCTGCCCCGCGCCGATGCGGGCGCAAGCAGCGCCATGGCCAGCCGGACCGGATCGGCCTGTTCCAGCCGGGCGATGATCTCGGCCTCGGTCATACGGCGCGGTCGCGGATCAGTTTCCAGCGGATCGCGTCCACCAGCGCCTCGAAACTGGCATCGACAATGTTGGGCGACACCCCGACCGTCGACCAGGCCTGTCCGCGGCTATCGGCCGAATCGACGATGACGCGCGTCACCGCCTCGGTGCCCGCACCGATGATGCGCACCCGGAAATCGGTCAGCGCCATATCCTCGATGGCCGGCTGCCAGCGGCCCAGATCCTTGGCCAGCGCCCGCCACAGCGCGTTGACCGGCCCCGCATCCTCGCCGCTCGCCCCGACCGAATCGCTGACCGACATGATCCGCTCCTCGCCCAGGCGCACGACGACGACCGCCTCGCTGACCGAGATGCGCCGCCCGGCGGCGTTCAGGCGCCGCTCGACCGTGACGCGATAGCGCTCGATCTCGAAAAAGCGCGGCAGGCGTTCCAGATGGGCGCGCGCCAGCAGCTCGAACGAGGCCTGCGCGGAATCATAGGCATATCCCTGATCCTCGCGTTCCTTGACGCTGGTCAGGATCGCGGCAAGCGCGGGGTCGCCGGGGGCGACCTCGATCCCCGCGCCGGCCAGCCGGGCGCGCAGGTTCGATTGCCCCGCCTGGTTCGACATCGGGATCACCCGTTCGTTCCCGACCAGCGCCGGATCGACATGCTCATAGGTCTGCGGCGCCTTGAGGATCGCGCTGGCGTGCAGCCCGGCCTTGTGGGCAAAGGCCGAGGCCCCGACATAGGGCGCGCTGCGATCGGGCGCGCGGTTCAGGATCTCGTCCAGCCGGCGCGAGATGCGCGTGAGATCGGACACCGACCCCACCCCGGTCACGAGGTTCGAGGCGAAGGGTTCCTTGAGCAGCAGCGTCGGGATCAGCGTGGTCAGGCTGGCGTTCCCGCAGCGCTCGCCCAGGCCGTTCAGCGTGCCCTGCACCTGCCGGGCGCCCGCCTGAACGGCGGCCAGCGAGCAGGCGACCGCGTTGCCGGTATCGTCATGGGCATGGATGCCCAGCCGGTCGCCGGGGATGCCGGCCGCGATGACGGCCGCCGTGATTTCGCCCACGCGGGCGGGCAGGGTGCCGCCGTTGGTGTCGCACAGCACGACCCAGCGCGCCCCCGCATCCAGCGCGGCCCGCAGGCAGTCAAGCGCATAGGACGGATTGGCGGCATAGCCGTCAAAGAAATGCTCGGCATCAAACAGCACCTCGCGCCCGCGCCCGGCAGCATGGGCGACCGAGGCGGCGATGCTGGTCAGATTTTCCTCCAGCGTGATGCCCAGCGCGGCGCGGACGTGGAAATCATGGGATTTGCCCACCAGGCACACCGCCGCCGTGCCGGCATCCAGCACCGCGGCCAGCACGTCGTCATTATCGGCCGACCGGCCGCTGCGCCGGGTCATGCCGAAAGCCGTCATCACCGCGCGCGTTCGCGGCACGGCGGCAAAGAAATCGCTGTCGGTCGGGTTGGCCCCCGGCCAGCCGCCCTCGATGTAATCGACGCCCAGGGCATCCAGCATCAGGGCGATCTCGGTCTTTTCGGCGGCGCTGAACTGCACGCCCTGCGTCTGCTGCCCGTCGCGCAAGGTGGTGTCGTAAAGGAAAAGGCGCGCGCGTTCACCGCTCATGGCTGCTGCTCCAGGCGCAGGATCGCCGCCGGATCGAAACCCGCCCCGGCGGTCAGCTCGACCCCGTCGGCCGTCATCCGCACGGCGACGCCCGCCGCCGCCAGACGGGCCTTGAGCGCATCGACATCGCTGAAATCCTTGCTGGCCTTTGCCGCGATCCGCAGGGCCTGCAACCTGTCCCGCAGCTCGGACAGGTCGGGGCCGCGCGGCGCCTGATCGGCCTGCGCCGCCAGCAGCCCCAGCGCCCGCGCCGAGGACAGAAACACCGCGCGCCGTCCATCGCCCGTGCCCCCTCCGCCGGCGATCTCGCGCGCCATCTGGTGCAGGCGCGCCAAGGCGCCGGGGGTGTTCAGGTCGTCGGCAAGCGCCTCGACAAGCCCCGCGTCGGGGGCGGCGCCATCCCCTGCATCCCCGGCCAGGGCACGCCACCGCCTCAGCGTCGCCTCGGCCTCGCGCACCTTGTCGGCCGTCCAGTCCATGGGCTTGCGATAATGGGTCATCAGGAAGACATACCGGATCACCTCGCCCGCGATGCCCTGATCCAGCAGATCCCGCACGGTGAAGAAGTTGCCCAGGCTCTTGGACATCTTCCTGCCCTCGACCTGCAGCATCTCGTTGTGCAGCCAGATGCTGGCGAAGCCGGCCTGCGGATGGGCGCAGCAGCTTTGCGCGATTTCGTTTTCGTGGTGCGGGAACTGCAGGTCGATGCCGCCGCCATGGATGTCGAAGCTCTGCCCAAGCAGGGCCTCTGACATGGCGCTGCATTCGATATGCCAGCCCGGACGGCCGCGGCCCCAGGGGCTGTCCCATCCGGGCAGGCTGGCATCCGACGGCTTCCACAGCACGAAATCCATCGGATCACGCTTGAAGGGGGCAACCTCGACCCGCGCCCCGGCGATCATGTCGTCGATCGAGCGCCCCGACAGGCGACCATAGCCGGGGCAGGAGCGCACCTCGAACAGGACATGGCCCTGGGCGGCATAGGCGTGGCCCTGCGCGACCAGAGTCTCGATCATGGCGATCATCTGCGGGATATAGGCCGTCGCGCGCGGCTCGGCCCGGTCGCTGACCTCGCCGCGGATCGAGGGACGCAGCGCGCTGAGGGCATCCATGTCGGCGTGATACCATCCGATCGTTTCGGCCGTGCGTTCGGCGATCAGCGATTCCAGCGTGCCCGGCGCCCCGGCAGCCTGGCGCGCCAAGGCCGAGGCGTTGATCTTGTCATCCACATCCGTGAAGTTGCGGACATAGGAGACATGCTGCGCGCCATAGACATGGCGCAGCAGGCGATAAAGGACGTCGAACACCACGACGGGACGGGCATTCCCCAGATGCGCGCGGTCATAGACCGTCGGCCCGCAAAGATACAGGCGCAGGTTGCGAGGATCGAGGGGAACCAGAGGCTCTTTCCGGCGCGTAAGGGTATTGGTCAGCCTGATTTCGACCATGAGCGTTTTCCCCGGTGGCGGGGTTCACGTCGATGCCGAACGTCCCGCCTGATGTTGTGTCAGACGATAATGCAGCAAAGGCGGGCAGAGCCTGTGTTCATGGCGCAAGGCTTATCAACCGGCTGCCGCCGGGACAAGGTGCCGTCACCCATAAGAGGCGAGAGAGGCCGGGCAGGGGCGCAGGGCGGTTGCGCCGCTGAGCGGCGCCGGCGAAAGCAGCGGCGCGCTGCGCAAGGCGGCGCGGCCTTGGCAAGGAACAAGGCAGCGCCCGAGGCGCGTCAGGGGCAAAAGCCGCCGTGCAGCAAGGCGGCGCGCCGCGCTGGTGTGCGCAGGCAGGGGACAGGCCGCCATGCTGCGCACGGCAGATGGGCGGGGCACGGCGCACGGCAGGACAGGGCGCTGAAGCCCGGCTGGCGCGATGTTGGCGCAAGTCGGCTGGAAAGGCGGCCTGCAGCGCAGCAGGGCATTGCACGCGCCGGCCCAGGGCGGAACAAAGCGTTGCCGCGCACAAGCCGCAAAGGCTCAGGAAGCACGGCAAGGCCCGCGCCGCGCGAGCTGAAGGCACGCGCCCCAAGGCAGGCGCCGGACCGACAGCACGCCCCGGGATGCGGCATGGCAGGCTCGGCACACCTGCGTTGGCGCCGGCAGGCCATCATCCGGTCGGGCGATCGCACCGGCGTTCCTGCCCGTCAGAGGGGCGAGCGGAACGAGCGGATCTGCGCCGCCCCGATCCGCGCTGCGCGCGCAGCCGATCCGCCTTGGGTGATGCGGCAGGCGGGCGCGCCGACCAGGCGCGCGGCAGCCGCCTCGGGCAGGGCGGTTTGGCTGCAGGGCGTCGATCCGGCCGCCGGCGCTTTTCCGGGCTGGGTCACGACCAGGCGATCCCGCCCTGTCCGCTTGGCGATCAGCAGGGCGTCGTCGGCCCGCCCGATCAGCTCGGCAGCGCGCTCGGACCCGCAGCCGGGCTGGTCGGCGGACCGGCCTGCAAACCCCGCCGAGATCGTGATCTTCAGCGGGCGGCCGGCACCCGGCAGAAGGACGGGGCATTCCGATACGGCGCGGCGCATGCGGCGGACAAGCGTCTCGGCCTCGGCCAGCGCACCGCCGGGCAGGACGGCCAGGAATTCCTCGCCCCCCAGCCGGGCAACAAAGCCGCGCGCCCCGACGATGGATTCAAGCCGCTCGGCGACATCGACCAGAACCAGATCCCCCGCAGCATGACCGTGGCAATCGTTCACGCGCTTGAAATAGTCGATGTCCATCGCCGCGACCGCGCATGGCTCGCCCGCCGCGCACAGCTCGGCCAGACGCGGGATCGCAAAGCGGCGGTTGACCAGCCCCGTCAGCGGGTCGATCCGCGCCAGCCAGCGTTCATGCTCCTCGGCCGCGCGCCGCTGGTCGGCGGACCGCTTGCGCCGGATCAGCGCCGTCAGGCGCAGCGCCGTCTCATCCACCATCGCGGGCGTGACCAGGGTTTCCGGCAGCACATCCCCCGCCCCAAGATCAAGCGCCATCGACATCATGTCCTGCCGCCCGGCCGCCAGCACCACCGCAAAGCCAGCGTTGCGCGACAGCGGGCGGGAGCGCAGTTCCGACAGCAGCCGCAGCCCGTCCCCCGCCTGCGCGATATCCCCCGCGATCAGGTAGAGATCGGGCACGATTCCCTCGGCCGCCTCGGCCAGCGCCTGTTCGGCGTCGGCGATGCGCAGGCGCGCGGGCAGCCGCGCCGCCAGCGCCTGCCGCCAGCCGACCCCGCTGGCCGCATCGCCCGCCACCAGCAGCACCGAGGCCGCCGGCGCCGCGCGGCCGTGATGGAACGCCGCTTGTTCCTCGGCCAAGCCCGGCGCCCTCAGCCCGCTTGCGTCATGCTGATCGCGCATCAGCCCGCGGATGCGGGCAAAAAGATCGAGATCGCTGACCGGAGGATCCATCACGGCCGCGGCCCCCGCCTGCAGCGCGGCGATGCGGTCCTGCTGGGGAACCATCATCAGCACCGGCAGGCCGGGGCGCAGGGCAGCGATCTGCCGGCACAAGTCGACCGCGCTTGTGTCGCCGGGCCGGCCGCCGATCAGCACCATGGCCGGGTCGGTCCGCCCCAGCACCATCAGCGCCTCGGCGGCCGAGCGGGCGGTCAGCGGATCATAGCACGCCGTGGCAAGACGGACCTTGAGCGTGATGCGGTTCGTCGCCGTGCCATCGACCACCAGAATCTGCCCGGACATCAGGTTACCTCGGAAGCGCGTCTTTGGCCTTTTGTGGCGTGCAAAGCTTAACAAAAGGTTTTTGCAGCAGGCACTGGGCGGCCTGCTTGCGCTGCGCCTCGCCGGGGGCGAGACTGGAGCGATGATGAACCGCGACTCTCTGGACCGGCTGACGCAGGATCTGCTGGATTACCTGGGCGAGCAACCTGCGCTTGTCGGTGCCCTGGCGGCTGACACGGGGCTTGACCCCGCCGATCTGCGGCGCCTTGCCAGGGGGGCTGCGCTCGATCTGTCGGTGGCGCTGGTGGATTTCATCTGCGGCGATGATTCCCGGCTGCTGGCATTCTGCGCGCATAGCGGCTGGGCGCCCGAGCGCGTCGCCTATGCGCGTGCCGCGCTCGAGGCGGGGCAGCTGCGCTGATCTTCACCGCCCGTTAACCCGCCCTGTGCTATCGCCCTGCCGGCGGGAAAGGAGGGGCGATGCAAGGGCTGGTCAACCGCGCGATCGAGGGCTTTGCTCGTGCCACCTATGGCGACGCGCTGTGGTCTGCTGCCGCAAGGGCGGCGGGCGCCGATCCCCGCGGCTTTGCGCTGATGCGCCATTATGACGATGCGCTGACGGGCAGCCTGCTGCACGAGCTGGCGCGCCGCCTGTCGCGCAGCCGGCGCGAACTTGTCGAGGATGTCGGCGCCTGGACCGCCGCCATCCCGTCCATCCGTCGTCTGCTGCGCTTTGCCGGGCCTGATTTCCACAGCTTCATGCTGGCCCTGCCGGAACTGCACGCACGAGCGGCGATGGTCGTCAGGGGGCTGGACCTGCCGCAGATCGACCTGTCCGCCGCGCCCGACGGCTGGGTCGTCACCGTGGGGAAAGAGCCGATCTGGCTGCATGCGCTATGCGGCATGCTGCACGCGATGGCTGACGATTACGGTGTGCTGGCGGTGGTGGAGCTGGCGAACGGCCAGCTTCACGTAAGCGTCCCCCTGGTCGACTATACGCCGGGCCGGCCCTTCTCGATCAGCGATCCGATGGTCGGGGCGTGACGATGGCGGCGTTTGATGGCGCAGGCGATTGGGGGCCGGTGGGTTCTGCCGCGCTGGCGCTGATGCCACTGCATCTGCTTGTGGACGGGGACGGGGTCATCCTGTCGGCGGGCGCGACGCTGCGTCGGATCATCGGTGATCGCAGGTTATTTCTTGATGCGTTCGAGCCTGTCGCCGCGCCGTCGCTGGCCGATCTGGCGCGGGCCGAGCGCGTCTTCCTGCGGCTGCGCCACTGCCCCGATCAGGTGCTTCGCGGGCGGGGCATGGCGCTGGGGTCGGGGGCTGCCCTCTACGACCTTGGCTTCGGCACCGGCATCACGGACGCGATCCGCCGCTTCGGCCTGACCGACCGTGACTTTGTCCCCAGCGAACTGGTGATGGAGGTCTTGTTCCTGCACGAGGCCAACAACGTGCTGATGGCCGAGTTGACGCGCGCCAATCTGGGGCTGGAGGAGGCGCGCTGCCGGGCCGAGGCAGAGGCCTTCACCGACCCGCTGACCGGCCTGTTCAACCGCCGGGGCCTCGAACTCGCCTTCAGGACGCTGAGGGACGGCGCGCTGGCCGACCCTGCCGAGCATTTCGCGCTGATCCTCCTGGACCTCGATCATTTCAAGGTCTTGAACGACACGCAGGGCCATGCGGCGGGCGACGAGATGCTGCGCGCCGTGGCCGCGCGGCTGCGCGCCGCAACGCGCGACGGCGACACCATCGCCCGCACGGGGGGCGACGAATTCGTGCTGCTGCTGCCGCACAGCCACGATCATGCGCAGGCTGCCGCGCTGGGCGCGCGCCTCGTGAATGCACTTGAGCGCCCGGTCATCATCAATGACCGGGCATGCCGGGTTTCGGCCAGCGTCGGCCTGGCGCTGTCGCGCGATTTTCCGGCCCTTTCATGGCCCGAGATGGAGGCTGCCGCAGATCGGGCCCTTTACGAAGCAAAGGATGCCGGGCGAGGCTGCATCAGGACAGCGCAGCCATGATAGTCTTCGGTCCATGAGGGTGCGGCCAAGGCCGCGCAGCCGGCCGCTTCCCTCCAGCCTTGCCGGGTGCCTTGGGCAAGGGACATGCCCCCCGCCTGCGGCGCGGCGGCGGGCGCGCATCTTGCGGCGCGCCTTGTGCAGGGTTATCGCTTCATTTTGCCGCCCGCCGCTGCCGGAGACGCCATGAAGTTCCTCGATCTTGCCAAGGTCTATATCCGCTCGGGTGGCGGCGGGGCCGGCTGCGTGTCGTTCCGGCGCGAAAAGTTCATCGAATATGGCGGCCCCGATGGCGGGGACGGGGGCCGGGGCGGCGATGTCTGGGCCGAGGCGGTGGACGGGCTGAACACCCTGATCGATTTCCGCTATCAGCAGCATTTCTTTGCCAGGTCGGGCCAGCACGGCATGGGCAGCCAGATGACCGGGGCATCCGGGGACGACATCGTCCTGAAGGTGCCCGCCGGAACCGAGATCCTCGACGAGGACGAGGAAACCGTCATCGCCGACCTGACCACACCGGGCCAGCGCGTTCTGCTGGCCAAGGGCGGCAATGGCGGCTTTGGCAACCTGCATTTCAAATCCTCGACCAACCGCGCGCCGCGCCATGCCAATCCCGGCCAGCCGGGCGTGGAACGGACGCTGTGGCTGCGGCTCAAGCTGATCGCCGATGCCGGGCTGGTCGGGCTGCCGAATGCGGGCAAGTCCACCTTTCTGGCGGCGGTGTCGAATGCCCGCCCCAAGATCGCCGACTATCCCTTTACCACGCTGGTCCCCAACCTGGGCGTCGTGGCCGTGGACGGGCATGAATTCGTCATGGCCGATATCCCCGGCCTGATCGAGGGCGCGTCCGAGGGCAGGGGCCTGGGCGACCAGTTCCTCGGCCATGTCGAACGCAGCAATGTCCTGCTGCACCTGGTCGATGGCACCTCCGAGGACGTGGCAGCCGACGCCCGCACCATCCTGACCGAGCTTGAGGCCTATTCGGGCCTGCTGTCGGACAAGCCGCGCATCACCGTGCTGAACAAGGCCGACGCGCTGGACGAGGACACGCTGGCCGAACGCCGGGCCGCGCTGGAGGCCGAGGTCGGCCCCGTCATGGTCATGTCCGGTGTCTCGCGCCAGGGCGTGACCGAGGTGCTGCGCGCCCTGTGGACGCGGATTGCGCCGACCCGCGCCCCCGCGGCACCGCAGGAGCGGAGCACGTGGCAGCCCTGACCCCCGACATCGCCGCCGCCCGGCGCCTGGTCGTCAAGATCGGCAGTGCGCTGCTGGTCGGTCCCAAGGGGCTGCGCGAGGACTGGCTGCGCGCCCTGTGCGATGACGTGGCCGCCTGGCGGGCGCGGGGGGCGGATGTCGCCCTGGTGTCGTCGGGGTCCATCGCGCTGGGCCGCCGGGTGCTGGGCCTGCCCGCAGGCGCGCTGACGCTGGAACAGTCGCAGGCCGCCGCTGCCGTGGGCCAGATCCGGCTGGCGCGCGCCTATGAGGAAATGCTCGCTCCCCATGGCGTGACCACCGCGCAGGTTCTGGTGACGCTGGAAGATACCGAAAACCGCCGCCGCTATCTCAATAGCCGGGCGACGATGGAAACGCTGCTGTCGCTGGGCGTCGTGCCGATCGTGAACGAGAACGACACCGTGGCGACCGATGAAATCCGCTTCGGCGACAACGACCGGCTGGCGGCGCAGATCGCGGTCACATGCGGGGCCGACCAGCTGCTGCTGCTGTCGGATGTGGACGGGCTTTATACCGCCAATCCCAAGACCGACCCTGATGCCCGCCACCTGCCGGTGGTCGAGCACCTGACGCCCGAGATCGAGGCCATGGGCGGCGATCCGGTCAGCGGCCTCAGCAAGGGCGGGATGAAGACCAAGCTGCTGGCCGCGCGGACCGCCGTTTCGGGCGGATGCGCCATGGCGATCGCCGAAGGGTCGGTCCTGCGCCCGCTGACCGCCGTGGCAGAAGGCGCGCGGGTGACGTGGTTCCTGCCCGAGGGCGACCCCCAGGCCGCCCGCAAGCGCTGGATCGCCGCGATGAAGCCGCGGGGCGAGCTGATCGTCGATGCCGGCGCGGCCATGGCGCTGGCGCAGGGCAAGTCGCTGCTGCCGGCAGGCGTCCGGTCGATCAGCGGCGTGTTCCACCGCGGCGACCCGGTGGTGATCCGCGGCCCGCAGGGCGCGGCGCTGGCGCAGGGGCTGGCACGCTATGACTCGACCGAAGCCGCGCTGATCGCCGGCCGCCGCAGCGACGAGATCCCGGCCGTGCTGGGGTATGAGGGGCGCGCGGCGCTGGTGCACCGGGACGACATGGCGGTGGGGCGGTAGGCTAGCGCCCGTCCACGATCTGCGCCGCGGTGCTGAACGGGGCCGCGACGATCCGGCCCGTGGCATCCAGAACCGATGCGCCCAGCGCACGCATGTCGGTGCCGGCCCCGCCCTGCGACAGCCGCGCCCAACGGGCGGCAAAGCCGATATAACGGTCATGGTTCAGCGCGTCGCTGGCGGGTGCCGACGAAATATCCATCACCTGCACCTTGTTGCGCCTGCTGATCGCCACCAGGCGCGGGTCGTCCAGCCTGGCCTGCCCCAGCCGGGTGCGGTTGCCGGCAAGCCGCGATGATGCGGCAAGCGCACGGTCGTCGGATGAGACGAGCACGGTCATCGGCGCGTCGAGCGGGCCGATCGCATCGGCCTGCCGGCCGAACACATCCATGTCGATGTCCGGCGCCGCCAGCACCACGTGCAACCGATCCAGCGGCTGCGTTCCCTTGCCCGCTGCGCCATTGATCCGCAGCTGGCGCAGCGATTCCATCACCAGCCAGGCACCCATGCTGTGCCCGATCACCGCGATGTCGCTGCGCGGATGTTCGCGGGCCAGCCTGGACAGCAGCTGCGCCAGATCGTCGCGCGCATAGGTCGCGCTGTCCTGATCGGCCAGATAGCCGACCGGGGTTGCGTCCGATGGCCAGGAAAACAGCACGGGAACAGTGGGCACGCCCAGATCGGCGCCAAGCTGAGCGAGGCGGAACACCGCCTCTTGATAGCTGTAGTTGTAGCCGTGCACATAGACGGTGATCGGCACGTCGCCCGCCGATCCTGCCATCCGCGACACTTCGGCATCAAAGCGCGGGCCCGACATCAGGCGCCGGCCGATGGTGACAAAGCGTTTCGACGGATCGGCGGCGGGGCGTTCGGTTTCGGGAACGGCGCCCGGCGGCGCGCGCCGGCGCAGCAGGGTCAGTTCCTCATAGCGGGGGGTGCCGCGGCCCGAGCCAAAGACCGGCGGCAAGCTGTCCGTGCCGGTCCGGTCAGTTACAGCCAGCACCGTGATCTGCTGAGTGCCGGGGCCGGGATTGGCGACCGGCAACAGGGTTTCGGGGCCGGGCCGCGCCCCGCAGGCCGAAAGCGCCAGCACCGCCAGGGCGGCAATCCCGCCCCTGAGCAAGGGACGGCTCCGCGCTGCCAGCCGATCAGGACGGACAATCTTCGCGCGCATGGCCCTTTTCACGTCGATCCAGCCGTCCTGCCGGCCCTAAAGCGATAGCCAGGCAGAGCCTAGCCGCAACAGCGGCATGCTTCAACGCAGGGTGATCGTCGAGCGCGCATGACGCGATGTCACGCCCCTTTCAGAAATGGATCGCGCGCCCATAGGCCGACAGCACCGATTCATGCATCATCTCGCTTAGCGTCGGGTGGGCAAAGACGGTGTGCATGAAATCTTCCTCGGTCAGCTCGGCGGTCTTGCCGATGACATAGCCCTGGATCAGCTCGGTCACCTCGGCGCCGATCATGTGGGCGCCCAGCAGCTCGCCCGTCCTGGCGTCGAAAACGGTCTTGACCAGCCCCTCCGGCTCGCCCAGCGCGATCGCCTTGCCGTTGCCGACAAAGGGGAAGCGGCCCACCTTGACCTCGTGCCCCGCGGCCTTTGCCTTTTCCTCGGTCAGGCCGACGCTGGCGACCTGCGGGTGGCAATAGGTGCAGCCGGGGATGTTGCTGGGCTTGCAGGGATGGGCATGCTTGCCGGCGATCAGTTCGGCCACCATGACGCCCTCATGGCTGGCCTTGTGCGCCAGCCATGGCGCACCCGCGATATCGCCGATCGCATAAAGGCCGTCGACGCCTGTGCGGCAGAACTCGTCGGTGACGACATGGCTGCGGTCGATCTTGACCCCGAGGGCCTCCAAACCGAGGTTTTCCACGTTCCCGACGATCCCCACGGCAGAGATGACGGTGTCGAAATCGCGCGTCTCTGTCTTGCCGCCAGTCTCGATATGGGCGGTGACAGCCTGGCCCTTGCGGTCGAGTTTCCTGACCGTCGCCTTTTCAAGGATCGTCATGCCCTGCTTGACGAACTGCTTTTTCGCCAGGGCGCTGATCTCGGCATCCTCGACCGGCAGCACGCGGTCCATCACCTCGACAACGGTCGTGTCGGCGCCCATGGTGTTGAAGAAGCTGGCGAATTCGATCCCGATCGCGCCCGAGCCGATGACCAGCAGCTTCTTGGGCATCCGCTTGGGGACCAGTGCATGCTTGTAGGTCCAGACCAGATCGCCGTCCGCCTCCAGCCCCGGCAGCTCGCGCGCGCGGGCGCCGGTGGCAAGGATGATGTTCCTGGCCGCCAGTTCCTCGGTGCCCTTGTCGGTGGTGACGCTGACCTTGCCGGGGGCGGTCAGCACCGCCTCGCCCATGAGGACGGTGACCTTGTTCTTCTTCAGCAGGTGCCCGACGCCGCCTGACAGCTGCTTGGCCACCCCGCGCGAGCGTTGCACCACCCCGTCCAGGTCAAAGCCGATGTCGCCGGCCCTGAGGCCATAATCCTTGGCGCGTTCCATCAGGTGAAAGACCTCGGCCGAACGCAGCAGCGCCTTGGTCGGGATGCAGCCCCAGTTCAGGCAGATGCCGCCCAGGTGCTCGCGCTCGACGCAGGCGACCGACAGGCCCAGCTGGGCAGCCCGGATCGCCGCGACATAGCCGCCCGGCCCTGCACCGATCACCACCACGTCGAATTGCTGCGCCATCGTCCTGCCCCCCGGAAAGCTGTGACCTTGGGTCACAATTGCAGGGTCAACAAGGCTCGGCAAGGTTGACTTTGCCCGACACCAGCGCCCCATATCCGCCCGCGTCCAGCAGCGCCTGTTCCGCCGGGGTCGAGGCGCGGCCCAATGCCGCGTTGCGCCAAGGAAAGCGGCCGAAGCGGGCGATGGTATCGCGGTGCAGCCGCGCGTGCAGCAGCGCATGCCCCGGCATCCGTTCGGCAAACAGGGCCAAGGCCCGGTCCTGGTCGGCCAGATCCTCGCTGTGCTCGAAGGGCATGTAGAAGAACTGCCGCTCGGGCAGGGGGGTGGTCATGTCGTGGCCAGCCGCGATGGCCTCGGCGGCGATCTGCCGGGCCAGCGCATCGGTGGCAAAGGCACGGGGATCGCCCCGGAACATGTTGCGCGGCAACTGGTCGGTCAGGATCAGCGCCGCCAGCGCACCTTCGGCGCCCGTCGCCGCCCAGCGGGGGGCCAGCACCCCGGCATCGTCCCAGGCGGCGCGGAAACGATCCCGCACCATGCTGTCCAGTCCGGGATCTGAATCATACCAGCGCCGCGGGCCGACCTCCTCGATCCAGAAGCGCGTGATGTCGGCAGCTTCCACCATGGTCATGGCCCGGGGCGGGGCGTGGCGGGCGCGTTGTCGCCGGCCCGCACCAGCGCAGTTTCAACGCCCACGGGCGTGGCGGACGGGGACAGCATGGCAAAGTTCTGGTCCGGCGCGGGCGCGGCGCGGCGGGTCATCCGCCAGCTTGCATAGACCGACAGCCCCGCCAGCAGCACCCCCATATAGACCCAGAACCCGTCCGGCCCCAGCCAGGCCATCAGCCAACCGGTGACGATCGGGCCGAAAGCCGACCCCGCGCCGTTGATGAGCAGCAGCCCGGCCGAAGCGGCCGCCATGTCGCGCGTGTCCAGAAAGTCGTTGGTATAGGCGATCAGCAGCGCATAGATCGGATTGGCCACCCCGCCCATCGCCGCCGCTGCCGCCAGATAGCCCCAGACGGTCGTATCAGTGGAAACCACCGCGACAGTGACGATCGTCCCCAGGACCGCCAGCCCGGTCATCAGCACCCGCCGGTCCATCCGGTCCGACAGCCAGCCGACCGGATACTGCGCCAGCAGCCCCCCCGTCCACATCGCGGCGACAAAGGCCGAAACCTCGCGCACGTCGAGGCCGATCAGCGTACCCCAGACCGACCCCATGCCCAGCAGTGCCGAAAAGACCCCCCCGATCAGGAAGATGCCGACGCAGCCCAGGGGCGAGGTGCGATAGAGGCGCCCGATGCTCATCGGTGCGATCGTCTCAAACCGCGGTGCGGCCGTCCGGGTCAGCAGGATCGGCGTGAAGGCCAGCGACACCAGAACCGAAGGGATGACGAACAGCATCCAGCCGCCCGGATCGGCGACGTTCATCAGCGCCTGCGCGATCACCAGCCCCAGCATCTGGACGATGAAATAGGCCGACATGGCGCGCCCCCGCGTCCTGTTGCCGGCGCTGGCGTTGATCCAGCTTTCCGCGGTGATGTAGACCCCGCAGAAGCTGAAGCCGATGGTCAGGCGCAGCAGCGCCCAGACGATCCAGTGCGGCGCCGCGCCATAGCCGATCAGCACCGCCGAGATCAGCGAGCCCAGGGCGGCGAACACGCGCACATGCCCCACCTGCCGGATCATCCGCGGCACGATCAGGCTGCCCAGCACGAAGCCGCCGAAATAGCCCGACATCACGATGGCCATGCGGCCGGTGGAAATCCCCTCGATGGCGCCGCGGATGCCCAGCAGCGTGCCTTGCATCCCGTTTCCGATCATCAGCAGCAGCACGCCCGCCAGCAGCGGCCATGTCTGGCGCAGCACGCTCAGCACGGCACGCCTGGCAGCAGCAGCGAGGCATCGCCATAGCTGAAGAAGCGGTATCGCGCGGCGATCGCATGGGCATAGATCGCCCTGATCCGGTCCGGCCCCATCAGGGCCGAGACAAGCATCATCAGCGTCGAACGCGGCAGGTGAAAATTGGTCATCAGCCCGTCGGCGACGTGAAAGCGAAAGCCGGGGCGGATGAAGATGTCGGTGCTGCCGTCGAAGGGGCCGATCTTGCCGGCCGCGGCCGCCGTCTCGATCAGGCGCAGGGCAGTGGTGCCGACCGCGATCACGCGCCGTCCCTCGGCCTTGGCACCGGCGATGGCGGCGGCGGCCTGGGGGGTGACGATGCCGCGTTCGGCATGCATGCGGTGCTGGCTGACATCATCGGTCTTGACCGGCAGGAAGGTGCCGGCGCCCACATGCAGCGTGACATGGGCAAGGCCGACCCCCATGCCGGCAAGCCGCGTCAGCAACGCCTCGTCGAAATGCAGGCTGGCGGTGGGGGCGGCCACGGCGCCGGGGGCGCGCGCCCAGACCGTCTGGTAATCCTCGCGGTCCTGCTCGTCCGGGGCGCGCAGGGCCGCGATATAGGGCGGCAGCGGCATCGCCCCCACGGCGGCCAGGGCCGCGTCGAACGCCTCGCCCTCGGCATCGAAGCGCAGCGTCACGTCGCCCTCGCCGATGGCCTCGACCATGGCCGACAGCCTGCCCGCGAAATGCAGCCGATCGCCCGCCCTCAGCTTGCGCAGCGGCTTGGCCAGGGCCCGCCAGGCGCCGTCCGGCGCAGGCTCCATCAGGGTGATCTCGATACGGGCGCTCACCTCGCCCTGCGGGGTCGCGCGGCCCCGGGTGCCGTTCAGGCGGGCGGGTATTACCCGCGTGTCGTTCAGCACCAGCAGGTCGCCCGCGCGCAGGAACTGCGGCAGGTCGGCCACGGTGGCGTCGGTCATCCGCGCGCCTTGCGCGACCAGCAGGCGGGCGGCGGTGCGCGGACGGGCCGGGCGCGTCGCGATCAGCCCCTCGGGCAGGTCGAAGTCGAAATCGGAAAGGCGCATGGCGGCGCTTTTGGGTTCCCCGCCGCGGCAGGTCAAGAGAGCGCCGCGAAGCGTGATCGCCGGCGCACCGCCGCCCCCCGTGCCCCAGAGGCTGCACGGGCGCACTTTCCAACCGGACCCTGTCTATCTAAGGAACGGACGAGCAGCCAAGGACCGCCATGAGCCATCCCCCATCGCCCCCGATCGCCCCGCAACCCGGCATCATGGACATCGCCCTCTACGAGGCGGGCAGCAGCACGCTGGGCGCGCGCAGCGACGTGCTCAAGCTCAGCTCGAACGAAAACCCGTTCGGGGCATCGGACAAGGCGCGCGAGGCGGCGGTGCGGGCCACCCATGCGATGCACCGCTATCCGCCGACCGACCACGCCCGCCTGCGCGCCGCCATCGCCGAGGTCCACGGGCTGGACCCGGACCGGATCATCTGCGGCGTCGGCTCGGACGAGATCATCCATTTCCTGTGCCAGGCCTATGCCGGGCCGGGGACCGAGGTTCTGTTCACGCAGCACGGATTTTCGATGTACCGCATCAGCGCGCTGGCTGCCGGCGCCACCCCCGTCGAGGCGCCCGAGCGCGAGCGGACCACCGACATCGACGCGCTGATCGCGGCGGCCGGGCCCGCCACGCGGCTGATCTTCGTCGCCAATCCCAACAACCCGACCGGCACTATGGTCCCGCTGGCCGAGCTGGAGCGGCTGGCGGCGGCGGTGCCGCAGGCGATCCTGGTGATCGACGCGGCCTATGCCGAATATGTCGGGGGGGATTACGACGGGGGGGCAGAGCTGGCCGGCCGCCTGCCCAATGTCGTGATGACGCGGACCTTTTCCAAGCTGTATGGCCTGGGGGGGATGCGGGTCGGCTGGGGCTATGGCCCGCGCGCCGTCATCGACGTGCTCAACCGCGTGCGCGGTCCGTTCAACCTGTCGAACGTGGCGCTGGACACGGCCGAGGCGGCGGTGCGCGACCGCGCCCATGCCGACCACAGCCGGTCCGAGAATGCCCGCCTGCGCGCCTGGCTGGCCGCGGCGCTGGCTGATCGCGGGGTGCCCTCGGACCCCTCGCACGCGAACTTCATCCTGGCGCGGTTCGCGGATGTTCAGACGGCAGAGGCCTGCGACGCGGCGCTGAAGGCGGACGGGATCATCGTGCGCAAGGTCGGCGGTTACGGCCTGCCCCATTGCCTGCGCATCACCATCGGGGACGAGGCGTCCTGCCGCCGCGTGGCCCATGTCGTCGGCCAGTTCATGGCCCGGCAGGCCGGCAGGGACACGCCATGATGACCCCAGCGCCGCTGTTCGAGCGCGCCGCCCTGATCGGCCTTGGCCTGATCGCCGGATCAATGGCCCATGCCATGCGCGAAGGCGGGCTGGTGCGCCGCATCGCCGGCCATGCCCGGTCGGCCGAAACCCGCGATACCGCGCGCGAGATCGGCCTGGTGGACGAGGTCTTCGCCACCGCCGCCGAGGCTGTCCGGGGCGCCGACCTGGTCGTGCTGGCCGTGCCGGTCGGGGCCATGGCCGCCGTCGCGGCCGAGATCGCCCCCCATCTGGCGCCCGGCGCCATCGTCACCGATGTGGGTTCGGTCAAGCAGTCGGTGATCGACGCGGTCGCCCCGCACATCCCGCCGGGCGTGCATTTCGTCCCCGGCCACCCGCTGGCCGGGACCGAACATTCCGGCCCGCGGTCGGGGTTTTCGACGCTGTTCCGCAACCGCTGGTGGCTGCTGACGCCCCTGCCGGACAGTGACGGGGCGGCTGTCGAAAGGCTCGCGGCCCTGGCCCGCGGCATGGGCGCCAATGTCGAGATGATGGAGCCTGCCCATCACGATCTGGTGCTGGCAGTGACCAGCCATGCCCCGCATCTGATCGCCTATACGATGGTCGGGGTCGCCGACCATCTGCGCCAGGTGACGCAATCCGAGGTGATCCGCTATTCGGCCGCCGGTTTCCGCGATTTCACCCGCATCGCCGCTTCGGACCCGACGATGTGGCGCGACGTGTTCCTGCACAACAAGGAAGCCACGCTGGACATCCTCGGCCGCTTTGCCGAGGAGCTTTTCGTCCTGCAGCGCGCCATCCGCATGGGCGACGGGCAGCAGCTGCATGATTACTTCACCCGCACCCGCGCCATCCGGCGCGGCATCATCGAGGCCGGGCAGGATACCGCCGCCCCCGATTTCGGCCGCAGCGCCGGGCCTGCCGCCTAGCGCGGAAAGATCGGCGCCGGGCCGACCGGCAGCGGGCCGAGGAACGCCTGACCGCCCCGCAGCAGCAGCGGAATGCGCAATTCGCCCTGCTGCGGCTCGGCGGGGGGCGGGATGCCGGGGGGCAGCTGCGGGGCGGTGCCCGCTGCGGCGGCCAGGGCGGTGCCGGCCAGCGCGACCATGCCCTTGGGCAGCAGGCCGGTTTCGGCGGCAAGTGCCAGCCAGTCCTGGACATCGCGGGTATAGACAAAGATCGCGCCCGTCGCCCGGCCCTCGGCATCCGCGGCAAGCCGCCCGGTTACGCGCGCCGCGCGCGATCCAAGCCGCACGGTCAGCCCGTCTGAGGCAAGGCCCACGACCTGCGGCCGGCTTTCGCCCGGAACGACCGGGCCGGTCAGAAAGACGCGCGCCGCCCCGCTTGCCGACAGCAGGCCCGCATCCTGCAGGGCCTGCATGCCCGCCGGGGGTGCCACCCCGTCCGCCTGGCCCTGCACGGCATAGCTGGCCGCCGCGCCGGCAGGGGCATCGGGCCCCAGCGCGCTCAGCGCCGCCGTGATCTGGACGGCGGCGGCAAGGGGGGCGCCGTCGATGGTGACGGGGCCGCTGGACAGCGCGGCCCGGCTGACCGCCATGCGGCTGGCCGGCGAGATCCGCGCCGACAACCCGGCGCCTGCCGCCTGCACCGGGCGCAGCACGCCCCCGATCGGCAGGATCATCCGTTCGGGCAGGGCCGCGTGAAACTCGGTCGGCGCGCTTGGCGCGGCCCACAGGTCCAGCGTCGGCAGGGCCGCATCGCCCGCCGCGGTCGCGACCGTCACATCCGCCAGATGCAGGCCGATCCGCCGAAGATCGCGCAGCGGGGCGACCTGCGCGGCCGCGATGCGCGGATCATCGGCGATGCGCCTTGCCGCCTCGCGGGCCAGCCATGTCTCGCCCCCGAACCAGGCCGCCGCGACCGAGGCCGCGACCACCAGCAGCACCGCGACCAGTCCACGCATCCGCCACCCGTCTTGAAACTTTGTCGCTCCCGCCTAAACCTCAGCGGCAACGAAAGGGCAAGCGATGGATGAAGGGCATTGGCTGTTCGGCTATGGCTCGCTGATGTGGGCGCCCGAATTCCCGGTGGCCGAACAGGTCATCGCGCAGGCGGATGGCTGGCGGCGCAGCTTCTGCCTGCGCTCGATTTGTCACCGGGGCACGGCGGACCGGCCGGGCCTTGTCCTGGGGCTTGAGGCGGCGCCCGGCCATCTGTGCACCGGCCTTGCCCTGCGGGTGGATGCCGCCCTGTGGCCCCAGGCCCATGCCGCCGTCCGCGCGCGCGAGCTGGTGACCGAGGCCTACCGCGAAGCGGCCGTGCCGCTGGCCCTGGCCGACGGGCGGCGCGTCAGGGCGCTGGCCTATGTCATGCGCCCCGATCACTGGCAGTATTGCGGCGGCCTGTCCGCCGAGGCGCAGGCCGCGATCATCGCGGCCGCATCAGGCGGGCGCGGGCCGAACGCCGATTACCTGTTCAACACGGTCGCCCATCTGGACGCCATGGGCATCCCCGATGCCGAGCTGAGCGATCTGGCGGCGCGCGTGCGCGCGCGGCTGACCTAGCGCGGGTCGATCAGCGCATATTCATCGGCAAAGCGGGCCAGATAGGTCAGCATCGGCCCGCTGGCGCGCCATTGGCGCAGCAATGCGCGCGCCAGGCGGCCCCGATCGGGCCATGCCCGCCGCGTCAGATCGCCTGCCGCCCCCGGCAGGCCCGCATATGGCGCGCGATAGCGCATCGGAACGATCCCCGCCGAGCGCGCCAGCCACGGCTTTTCCGGCCCGATGAAATGGATCAGGCAGGGATCGGCCATCGCGGTCAGATGCGCGGATGCCCAGGTGAACTGCCAGTTCCACAGGGGGCTGATCTCGGTCCATTCGCCGTCCAGAACCCCGTTGACCAGCGCCTGATCGCGCCCCAGCCCGGCCAGATGCCTGCGCGCAAAACCCGCGCAGCGTTCGGGCAGGTCCTGCGCCGCCCAGGCATCGGTGTCGATCATCACGACCCCGGCGTTGAAATAGGGGGCGGCGGCGCGCTTTTGCCTGATCTGGTCGGGGGTGCGCTTGGCGGGGTTGCGCCACTGGCGGTTGTCGCGTACCGCGGCCACGGCGCGGCCGCGCATGTTGCCCGCCAGCAGGCGGCCGGGATCTCCGCGATCAAGCAGGATGTCCGAATCCAGCACCAGGATGCGCCGCCATCGCCCCTTCAGCGCACGGGCCAGGAACACCTCCATATAGGTGGCAAGCGAACGGCGGGCATCCAGCGGCAGCGACGCCTCGAGCCTGTCATCCCGCACGGCGACATGCCCGATGCCTGCCGCCATCCATTCGGGCGGCAGGTCGAGCGGTTGGGGCGAGCCGATCAGCACGTCAAAGCCCCGGTCGGGCACCGCCGCCAGCTGCCGCGCCAGAACGCCCGCAAAGGGCAGATAGCCCCCGTCGCAGGCGACGATCACGGCATGATCGGCGCGCTGGACAAAGCCGGGCGACAGGGTGAAGGCCACCGTCTCAGACCGTATCGAGATACAGCTCGACCGTCTCGGCGTCCGACAGCTCGGCCATGTAGTGCAGCTCCTGCCGCTTGGTCATCACCAGGTTCTCGATCAGGTGCTGGGGAAAGATGCGCCGCATCTCGGGGCTGGCCTCGAAGGCGTCGATGGCCTCGCCCCAGCTTCCGGGCAACTGGGCCAGGGGGTGATCATAGGCGTTGCCGGTGATCGGGGCAGGGGCATCGCGGCCATCCTCGATCCCGTTCAGCGCGGCGCCGAGGATCGCGGCGGTCGTCAGATAGGGGTTCACGTCCCCGCCGGGGGTGCGATGTTCGATCCGCCTCGCCTTGTGCCCGGACGAGGGAATGCGGATCGCCGAGGTGCGGTTTTCATAGGCCCAGCCGATCCCGGTCGGGGCATGGGCGTTGGGCACCAGCCGGTCATAGCTGTTCTCGTGCGGGGCAAAGATCAGCGCCGATCCCGGCATCGCCTGCAGACAGCCCGCGACCGCGTGGCGCAGCCGTTCCGACCCCGCCTCGCTCCCGTCGTCGAAGATGTTGTTTCCCCTGCTGTCCAGCACCGAGAAATGCATGTGCATCCCCGAGCCGTTGAACAGATGATAGGGCTTGGCCATGAACGAGGCCGCAAAGCCGTAACGCCGCGCCACGCCCTTGACGAGCAGCTTGAACAGCCAGGCGTCATCCGCCGCCTTCAGCGGGTCGGGCTGATGCATCAGGTTGATCTCGAACTGCCCCGGCGCGGCCTCGCTGATGGCGGTGTCGGCGGGAATGTCCATCGCCTCGCAGCTGTCGTAAAGATCGGTGAAGAACCTGTCGAAACTGTCGAGCGCCCGCAGGCTGAGCGTTTCGGCCCCCGTGCGGCGCTTGCCCGACCGGGGCGAGGGCGGCACCTGCAATTCGCCGAACTTGCTGTCGTCGATCAGGAAGAACTCAAGCTCGGTCGCCACCACCGGGGTCAGCCCGGCGGAAGCATAGCGTTCGGCGACGCGGGCCAGCGCCTGGCGCGGGCAGCCGTCATAGGGACGACCGTCCGGGTGGAACATCCACAGTGGCAGCAACGCGGTCGGCGCGTCGAGCCAGGGCATCGGCATGAAGCCCCGCTCGGTCGGCATCAGCAGCCCGTCGGGGTCGCCCGCCTGCCAGACCAGCGGCGAGTTTTCGACATCCTCGCCCCAGATGTCCATGTTCAGCACCGAATAGGGGAACTTGGTCCCCTCGGTCAGCAGCTTGTCCGCAAAGCGCGCCGGTATGCGCTTGCCGCGCGCGACGCCGTTCAGGTCGGCCGCCGCCACGCGGATCGTCTTGACCTCTGGGTGATCCCTCAGCCAGTCCATTTTCGTTCACCTGATAAGCTTGGGCCGATACCTCAGCCGCTGGGCGGCGCCCGGCAGATGCCGGTTCAGCCGCCGGTTGATGACCCCGAACAGCGCCGTAAGCGCCAGGGTCAGGATGATGAAATATCCCGCAACAATGGGATAAGCCACAAAGGGGTTGAAGGTCTTGTCCACGAAATAGCTGGCATAATACAGCCCGTCCCCCATCTGGCCGACCGCCGGAAAGCCCGAAAAGAACACCAGCGTCGTGGCGTGGAACAGAAAGATCGCCTCGTTGGTATAGGATGGCCAGGACAGGCGCAGCATCGTCGGCCAGACGATCCGGCGGAAACGGCGCCAGCCTGTCAGGCCGTAAGCCTCGGCTGCCTCGATATCGCCCTTGGGCACGTTGCGCAGCCCGCCATGAAAGATCTCGGCCGAATAGGCGGCGGTGTTCAGGATCAGAACGAACAGCGCCCCCGCCCAGGCGCGGGTCATCCAGGCGGTCGGGATGTGCAGGCCCGGCAGGGTGATCCCCTCGCGGGGCAGCAGCACCAGCGCCGAATAGACGAGAAAGAACTGGATGAACAGGGGCGATCCGCGAAAGACAAAGACGAGAGCCTCGGCCGGGCGGCGCAGCCAGGGGTTGGGGCTGGCCTTGGCCAGCGCCAGCGCCGTCGCCAGAACGAAGCCCGCCCCCAGGGCCAGCACCCCGAAATAGAGGTTCCAGACAAGGCCCGAGCCGATCAGCACCACCTGCTGGCACAGGTCGAAATCGGTGCGCGGCAGCGCCCGCGCGCCGATCCCGATCGAACGCAGCGCATAATCGGCAAAGGTCTGCGCGCAGCTCATGCGCCCGCCTCGCGCCGCAGCGCCTCGCCCGCAAGGGTCGCCTGCCCGCGCGACAGCCGCGCCCCCAGGCGGTCAATCAGCCGCTGCGATACCCAGGTCATCAGCAGATAGAACACCAGCAGCGCCAGGAAATACCACACCCGCCAGTCACCATGCGGATAGGCCCGCCCCGATGTCTTGGGCGTGCCCAGCTCGCGCGCCCAGTAGACGATATCCTCGACCCCCAGCAGGAACAGCAGCGGCGTTGCCTTCAGCAGGATCATCCACATGTTCGACAGGCCTGGCAGGGCATAGGTCCACATCTGCGGGATCAGGATGCGCCGGTCGATCTGGCGCGGCGTCATTCCATAGGCCGCGGCAGTTTCCAGCTGTGCCTGCGGCACCGCGCCCATCGCGCCATACAGCACATTCGCCACGAAAGCGCCAAAGACGAAGGAAAAGGCCACCACCGCCAGCGCGATGCCGTATAGGTCATGAACCCATTCGGGACTGGCCGAGGGCGGCAGCTTGGCGGCCGCGCAGACGACGAATTCGTTGCCGCGCCGCACCGGCTCCGAGGGGTCGCAATAGACGCGGCTGCGCAGCCATTCCAGCCCCTGATCCAGTGCGATGGGCACGAACAGGAAGAAGATGATGTCGGGCACGCCCCGCACCAGCGCGGCATAGGTCTTGCCCAGCCAACGCAGCGCCGTGATGCGCGAGCGCGCCGCCATCGCCCCGCCATAACCCATCAGCAGCGCCGCCGGCGCGGTAATGGCCAGCACCAGCAGCACCGTCCCGAAGGAAAGATAGAACAGCCGGTGCGTCCCCGAGGTGAGGTAGCACAGCATCCAGGCGAGGCCGTCGAGGGCCTTGGGGTCGGCGCATTGAGCGAACATGGGCGTCACGCGCCGCCGCCCCTGACGGACGGCGGCCCTGCAATCGGATGGATCAGTTCGTGGCCGTGGGGGCTGCGCCAGACGCTGGAGCAGCGGCGGCAGCAGGGGCCGCGTCCTGGGACACGGCGGGGGCCGGGGATGCAGCAGCGCCCGCAGGTTCAGCAGGGGCCGGGGATGCAGCAGGGGCCGCGCCCGCGGCGGGCCCGCCTTCCGCGGCCCAGCTGGCAAAGGTCTTGGCCTCGGGCCCGAACCACTTGCCGATCAGCTTGTCCAGCGAGCCGTCCGCCTTCATCGCTTCGATGGCCTTGTCAAAGCGGGCCTTCAGCTCGGTATCGGACTTGCGCATCCCGATGCCGATGCCCTCGCCCAGCAGAACCCTGTCCTGACCCGACACCCAGACCAGCGCGCCGTTCGAATCCTTCTCGAAGGGCACCAGAAAGTCGCGGTCGGCAAAGACGGCATCAGCCTCGCCGTTGCGGACGGCGGCCACGGTTTCCTCGCCGGTGGGAAACTCGATCAGCGTGGCACCCGTATCGGCCACATGCGCCGCCTGGATCGTGCTGGTCTGGGCCGCGATCGTGCCGTGGATGTCGGCATCGGCCGACCGGGCCAGATAGGCCGAGGGCGGCGGCGGCGTGTAGGCGGTCGAGAAGGCGACCGACTTCTTGCGTTCCTCGCTGATGTTCATGCCGGCCATGATGGTGTCATAGTTCGACGCCACAAGGTTCGGAATGATCGAATCCCAGTCATTCTTGACCCAGGTGCATTCCGCCTCGATCCGCCGGCACAGCTCGTTGCCAAGCTCGATCTCGAACCCGTCCAGATCGCCCTTTTCATTGATGAAGTTGTAGGGCGGATAGGCCCCCTCGCTGCCCATGCGCAGCTTTTCGGCCTGCGCCAGCCCGGCGCTGAGCGCCAGCACCGCCGCAGCGAGCATCAGTCGTTTCATCGCGTTTTCTCCCCTTTGGTGTGCCTCAGCCTGCCATGGTGGCGCTGAGGAATTGGCGCAGCCGTTCTGTCTGCGGCGCGCGGAAAATCTGCTCGGGCGGGCCTTCTTCCTCGACCCGGCCCTGATGCAGGAACATCACCCTGTCGCTGACATCGGCCGCAAGGCGCATGTCATGGGTCACGAGGATCATTGTGCGATGCTCGGCCGCCAGATCCTTGATGACGCGCACCACTTCCTGCTGCAATTCGGGGTCGAGGGCACTGGTCGGCTCGTCCAGCAGCAGGGCGCGCGGCTCCATGCACAGGGCGCGGGCGATGGCGGCGCGCTGCTGCTGGCCGCCTGACAGCTGGGCAGGCCATGCCTCGGCCTTGTCGCCGATTCCCACCTTGGCCAGCAGCGCGCGGGCGCGCGCCTCGACCTGCGCGGCCGGCTGGCCCAGCACGGTGACCGGCGCCTCCATCACGTTCTGCAGGACGGTCATGTGGGACCACAGGTTGAACTGCTGGAACACCATGGCAAGATTGGTGCGCAGGCGGCGAACCTGCCGGGCGTCGGCGGGGCGCCGGCCCGGTCCCTCCTTCATCCAGCGAACCGGCTCACCCTCGATGACGATCTCGCCGCTCTGGCTCAGCTCCAGCAGGTTGCAGCAGCGCAGCAGGGTGGATTTGCCCGAGCCCGAGGAGCCGATCAGCGTGACGACGCTGCCCTTTTCGGCCACCAGATCGACGCCCTTGAGCACCTCGAGCAGCCCATAGGCCTTGTGCAGCCCGGCAATACGGATGACCGGGCCGGAGGTGGCGGGGTCCGCAGGGGCGGCGCTGGTCGTGCAGTCGCGTTTCATGATGCGACCATCTGGCGCAATCCCGCCGGAAAATGCAACGGTGTCGTGCGTGCGCCGTTCCTCAGGGGGCGCCGCCCTGCGCCCGCTCCGCCGCCTGCCGCGCCAATGCGCTGTCGACATCGCTGATGCCCAGAAGATTGGCAGCAAGCCGCACCGTCGCATCCTCGGACGGCGACCGTTCGCCATCGACCAGCGCGATTTCCCACATGGCCGCGATGACGGACAGCCGCTTTTCCAGCGGCACGCCATCCTTCACCGCGCGGGTGAATCGCACCGTGTCCGGCGCCTCTGCCTCGAGCATCTCGGCCGCGGCAAGCAGATCGGCGGCATGCGAGGCATCCAGCCTGCGCCGCCGGCCCAGCAGCATGGCGATGCGGGCGCGTTCCCTGTCTTGATAGCGGTTATCCGCGCGCGCCATGCGCACCAGCAGCGCCGCAACCGCCGCCTCGACCTCGTCATCGGACAGGGCCGATCGGGGCGGTTCGTCACCGAAAAGGCGATGAAGCAGGTTCCTGAACATGGGCTTAGTAACTACGTCGCGCCGCCAAGTTCAAGACGGTCGGGCCCTACCCTGCGCCGCCCGGCTGATCGCCTTCCCAGCCATCCACGATCATCATGTCGGCCGTGCTGACCGGCTGACGCAGGGCCAGCGCCGCCTGGTATTCGGCGCTGTGATAGCAGGCCTCGGCATCGGCGCGGCTGGCGAACTCGATCACGACGCTGCGCGGGCGCGCCGTGCCCTCCATCACCTGCTGCGCCCCGCCGCGAACCAGGAATCGCCCGCCGAACCGCGCGAAGGCCGCGGCATTGGCGCGGCGATAGGCCTCGTATGCGGCCGGGTCGTCGATGCTGACATGGGCGATCCAGTAGGCCTTGGGCATGGCGCCTCAGTAACGTTCGGGAACATACAACTCGCGCGGCAGGATATCGCGTTCATAGTCGGGGTTGAAGATGCGATCGGGCAGCTTGATCTCGGCATGCTCGACATCGGTATAGGGGATGAGGCCGAGCAGGTGGTCGATGCAGTTCAGCCGCGCCCGCTTCTTGTCGTTGCCCGCCACGATATACCACGGTGCCTCGGGGATCGAGGTGCGCTCGAACATCTCTTCCTTGGCCTTGGTATAGGCCTCCCAGCGGACGCGGCTCTGCAGGTCCATGGGCGACAGCTTCCACTGTTTCAGCGGGTCGTGGATGCGCATCAGAAAGCGCATCTGCTGTTCCGCGTCCGTGATCGAGAACCAGTATTTCACAAGCCGGATGCCCGAGCGGACCAGCATCCGTTCGAATTCCGGCACATCCTGGAAGAACTGCTCGACCTGCGCCTCGTCGGCAAAGCCCATGACGCGTTCGACGCCGGCGCGGTTATACCAGCTGCGGTCGAACAGAACGATCTCGCCCCCGGCCGGCAGGTGGGGGACATAGCGCTGGAAATACCACTGGGTCTTTTCCCGGTCTGACGGCGCTGGCAGGGCGACGGTGCGCACCACACGGGGGTTCAGGCGCTGGGTGATGCGCTTGATGACCCCGCCCTTGCCGGCGCTGTCGCGGCCCTCGAAGACGACGACGATCTTTTCGCGGGTGGCCGAAACCCAGTCCTGCAGCTTGATGAGCTCGGACTGCAGCCGCAGCAGTTCGTTGAAGTAGACCCGGCGGGGCAGGGGATCGGGATGCATTTCCTTGTAGGCCGCCGCGATCTGCCGGGGCAGCAGCGCGTCCTCAAGATCGAGCTCGAAGTCCTCGTCCAGGCCTTCGTCTATGGTAAGCGCGTCGAGGTCGGTGGTCATCGTCAGTCCCTGATCGAACATCCGCAAGGATGCGGACCACCGGGTTATGCACGATGGTTTGCGACATGAATATGTCGGCTGCGACCGCAGGCGCGCTGCGAAGGGCCTGTCTGTCATCCTGGCGGGAAATGGCGCGCCGGCGGCTCATGCCCCCGCCCCCTCCTGCCACGGTGAACGCGCCATACCGCCCCGCGACAATGCGCGCGGCGTCAGCCGGCGGGGCGCGGCATGACTGCGCCGGTCATCGCTCCAGAGGACAGGATTGCGCATGAAGGGGCATGCATTGCGGGCTGGGGCTGGCCAAGCCATTGGCCAAGGGGACAGCGCCGCCTGTTCGGGGCGCGGAGGCGGGCCGGACGCAGGGTCATGTGCTGCGCATTGTGCTTGCGCAAGGCCACCCTCCATGTCGGGCGGGCTTTTGAGGCGCAGGGATGCGTGGCCTGCATAGATCTGCGGGGCGCGCCTGACCTGCCAACACCAAGCCCGTCCGAGCAGGGGCTATCCTTGTCTTGCGCAACAGCGTCGAGGGCAGGCGTTAATGCCGATGCCGGCACCCGCCTGCCAAAGCCGCGCCTGCTAAAGTGCCGCCCGGCTTTGGCGACCCCTTGAGGCAGGGGCGCCAAGCGCCTTTCGGCGGGGCGACTCAGCCGGCGGCGGCGGGTTCCTTTTTCGGCTCGGCATGGATCTGCAACGGCTTGGCGACGGGGTTGTCCACGGCCTCTTCGTTGACGACGATCTCGGTCACGCTGTCCATGCCCGGCAGCTCGAACATGCTGTCCAGCAGGATGTCCTCCATGATCGAGCGCAGGCCCCGTGCCCCGGTCTTGCGCTTGATCGCGCGCCGGGCAATCGCCTTCAGCGCATCCTCGGTGAAGGTAAGCTTCACATCCTCGATGTTGAACAGCCGCTGATACTGCTTGACCAGCGCGTTCTTGGGCTGGGTCAGGATGGTGATCAGCGCTTCCTCATCCAGGTCGGTCAGCGTCGCGATGACCGGCAGACGGCCGACGAATTCGGGGATCAGGCCGAACTTGAGCAGATCCTCGGGTTCGAGATCCTTGAACAGCTCGCCCACGCCCCGGTCGTCGTTTTCCTTGACGCTTGCGCCGAAACCGATGGCGGTGCCCTTGTTGCGCTGGGCGATGATGCGGTCGAGCCCGGCAAAGGCGCCGCCGCAGATGAACAGGATGTTCGTCGTGTCGACCTGCAGGAATTCCTGCTGCGGGTGCTTGCGCCCGCCCTGGGGCGGCACCGACGCGACCGTGCCCTCCATGATCTTCAGCAGAGCCTGTTGCACCCCCTCGCCCGACACGTCGCGGGTGATCGAGGGGTTGTCGGACTTGCGGGTGATCTTGTCGACCTCGTCGATATAGACGATGCCGCGCTGCGCGCGCTCGACATTGTATTCCGATGCCTGCAGCAGCTTGAGGATGATGTTCTCCACATCCTCGCCGACATAGCCGGCCTCGGTCAGCGTGGTGGCATCGGCCATGGTGAAGGGCACGTCCAGGATGCGCGCCAGCGTCTGCGCCAGCAGCGTCTTGCCGCAGCCCGTCGGCCCGATCAGCAGGATGTTCGACTTGGCCAGCTCGATGTCGGTCTTGGAGCTGTGGTTCAGCCGCTTGTAGTGGTTGTGGACGGCCACCGACAGCACGCGCTTGGCATGTTCCTGCCCGATCACATAGTCGTCCAGAACCGCCATGATCTCGCGCGGGGTGGGCACGCCGTCGCCGGTCTTCAGCCCCGAGGACTTGGTTTCCTCGCGGATGATGTCCATGCACAGCTCGACGCATTCGTCGCAGATGAACACGGTCGGACCGGCAATGAGCTTGCGGACCTCGTGCTGGCTCTTGCCGCAGAAGCTGCAGTAGAGCGTGTTCTTGCTGTCGCCGCCGGGCTGGTTCGCCATCGTCGTCTTCCTTGCCTTGTCTGTGCCGCGCCGCGCTGGGCGGGCCATTCCGGCAGGCGCGCTGCGCCTTGCCTCGTCAGCCATGCCGGTCCGCCCATGTTAGGCAGGGCGGGCCGCAGTCACAATCCGCTTTTCGCCGGCGTCCGGGTGATCGCCGCGATCAGCATGCCGCATCCGTCAGGTTTCAGGCACGGCCTTGCCGCGATCGGCAAGGATGTCGTCGATCAGGCCCCAATCCTTCGCCTCTTCGGGCGACATGAAGCGGTCGCGTTCCAGCGCCGCTTCGACCTCTTCAAGGGTGCGGCCGGTATGCCTGACATAGATCTCGTTCAGCCGCCGCTTGAGCTTTTCGGTTTCCTGCGCGTGGATCAGGATGTCCGATGCCGTGCCCTGGAAACCGCCCGAAGGCTGATGCACCATGATGCGGCTGTTGGGCAGCGAATAGCGTGCCCCCTTTTCGCCCGCGGCCAGCAGCAGCGAGCCCATCGAGGCGGCCTGCCCGATGACCAGCGTGGAAATGCGCGGGCGGATATACTGCATCGTGTCATAGATCGACAGGCCCGCGGTCACGTAACCGCCGGGACTGTTGATATACATGCTGATGTCCTTGGACGGATTCTCCGCCTCAAGGAACAGCAGCTGCGCGCAGACCAGCGTTGCCATGCCGTCATGGACCGGGCCGGACAGGAAGATGATCCGTTCCTTGAGCAGGCGCGAGAAGATGTCATAGGCACGTTCGCCCCGGCTGGTCTGTTCGACAACCATGGGGACGAGCGTGTTCATGTAGAATTCTGCGGGATCGTGCATCTGCGCCCTGTCGTTCCTGCTATGATTGATTTCGATTCGCCGCCGGATCACCGCCGTCCGGGACCGTTCCTAGGGGCGAAGTGTTGACAGAGTCTTAGTTACAGGCGAGGTCCGCTGCAAGGGACGGCGCCTTGGCGGGCGAAGGGGTGGATGATGCTGCTGATCGTGGGCCTTGGCAACCCGGGGACGAAATATGCCGGCAACCGCCACAATGTCGGCTTCATGGCGCTGGACCGGATCGCCACCGATCATGGGTTTTCGCCCTGGAAGCCGCGCTTTCAGGGGCTGGCGGCCGAGGGGCGGCTGGGCGGCGACCGCGTGACGCTGCTCAAGCCGCAGACCTTCATGAACGAGTCGGGCCGCTCGGTGGGCGAGGCGATGCGCTATCTGAAGCTGACCCCGGCCGAGGTGATCGTGCTGCATGACGAACTGGACCTGGCGCCCGGTGTCTGCCGGCTCAAGACCGGGGGGGGACATGCGGGGCACAACGGGCTGCGTTCGATCCACCAGCATGTCGGCGAAGCCTATCGCCGGTTGAGGATCGGGATCGGCCATCCGGGGCACAAGGATCGGGTGACGGGCCATGTGCTGGGCGATTTCGCCAAAGCCGAGGAGGCGATGGTCGATGAGATGCTGCGCGGCATCTCCAAGGCGGCGGGGCCGCTGGCGGCGGGTGACGGGGCGGCATTCGGATCAGTGATGGCGGGCCGCGCGGCGCAGCCGCAGAAATCGGCGCAAGGATCGGGTCGCGACTCCGACCCGCCAGGGCCCGCCCGGCCGCGGACTGAGCCCGCTGCCCCTCCGGCCGGCGGCGACGCAGCCGAGCAGCCCGTTACCATGGCCGACCGGCTGCGCGCGCTGGGCAAGCGGTTCGGCTGACCGGCAAGGGAAGGATAAAGGCAATGGACAAGTCCATGAACGTTCTTGGGGGTGCGCTGGCACCTTGCTCGCGCGAACCGCTGACGGGCTTTTACCGCAACGGCTGCTGCGATACCGGACCGGAGGACGGCGGCAGCCACACGGTTTGCGTCATCGTCACGGCCGAGTTCCTGGCGCTGTCGAAATATCTTGGCAACGACCTGTCGACCCCGCGCCCGGAATACGGCTTTGCCGGGTTGAAACCGGGCGATCGCTGGTGCCTGTGCGCCGCACGCTTTTTGCAGGCGGCCCAGGAATTCGCCGCCCCGCAGGTCATTCTGGCCGCCACCCACATGCGCGCGACCGAGATCGTTCCCCTTGAGCTGCTCATGGCCCATGCCATCGACGGGAGCGCGTGAGCCATGCCCCGGTCTTCCTTCATCCCCCGCGTCCTTGCCGCGCTGGTCAGCCTTGCGCCCTTGCCCCTGTCGGCCCAAGGGCCGGTGATCGGGCAGGGCGTTCCGATCCGGGCGGATGATCTGGCGCGGCTGGACGCGCTCGATCAGGCGGCTGGCGCTGCCCTGCGGCAGGCGCTGGCAGAGGGCACCCCGGCCGAGATCGCGCAGGCAACGGCCGCGCTGAGGGGGCCTGCGCGGGCCGCCGGAGCGGTGGACCTTGCCGCACTGACAGGTGAATGGAACTGCCGCATGATCAAGCTTGGCGGGATCAGCCCGATCGTCACCTATCCGGCTTTCCGCTGCCGCATCACCGCCACGAGCGGCGCGGCCCGGTTTGAAAAGCTGACCGGCTCGCAGCGGACCAGGGGGCAGCTTCATCCCGATGGCGACCGGCTGGTTTATCTGGGCTCGACCTTCGTCGCGGGCGAGCAGCCAAGGGATTATGGGGATTTCCCGCCCGAGATCGACCTTGCCGGGTCCGAAACCCTGCCCGATGCGGGGCTTGTCGAGGTCACGGGCCACGACAGCCTGCGCATCCTGTTTCCGCAGCCCTACCGGGAATCGCTGCTGAATGTGATGGTGCTGACGCGCTGAAACCCGCCCGGCGCCTCACGCGGGCAGCAGCCGTTGGCCGCGCCCGCGTTTTTGCAAGACAAGCCGCCCTGGCGGGCGGTCAGCCCGAAATCTCGACGCCCAGATGCCGCGCGACGGTGAAAATGTCCTTGTCGCCGCGCCCCGACAGGTTCAGCACGATCAGGTGATCGCGCGGCAGGGTCGGGGCGATTTTCGCTATATGCGCCAGCCCGTGGCTGCATTCCAGCGCGGGAATGATGCCTTCGGTTTCGCACAGCAGGGTGAATGCGGCCAGGGCCTCGTCATCGGTGACGCTGACATATTCGGCGCGGCCGACGTCGTGCAGCCACGAATGTTCCGGCCCGATGCCCGGATAGTCCAGCCCCGCGCTGATCGAGTGCCCCTCGAGGATCTGCCCCTCGTCATCCTGCAGCAGATAGGTGCGGTTGCCGTGCAGTACACCCGGCCGCCCCCCGGACAGCGAAGCGCAGTGCTGCATCGACGCATCGACGCCCTTGCCGCCGGCCTCGACCCCGATGATCCGCACGGAACGGTCGTCAAGAAAGGGGTGGAACAGGCCCATGGCGTTCGATCCGCCGCCGATCGCGGCGACGATCGTGTCAGGCAGGCGGCCCTCGGCCTCCATCAGCTGGGCCTTGGTCTCGCGGCCGATGATGGTCTGGAAATCACGTACCATCGCCGGATAGGGATGCGGCCCCGCGACCGTGCCGATGCAATAGAAGGTGTCGCGCACATTGGTCACCCAGTCGCGCAGCGCGTCGTTCATCGCGTCCTTCAGCGTGCCGCGCCCCGAACGGACCGGCACCACCTCGGCCCCCAGCAGCTTCATGCGGAACACGTTGGGCTGCTGGCGCTCAACGTCATGGGCGCCCATGTAGACCACGCATTTCAGGCCGAACTTGGCGCAGACCGTGGCCGTGGCAACGCCGTGCTGGCCCGCGCCCGTTTCAGCGATGATCCGCGTCTTGCCCATCCGGCGGGCCAGCAGGATCTGGCCCAGCACGTTGTTGATCTTGTGGCTGCCGGTGTGGTTCAGCTCTTCGCGTTTAAGATAGATCTTCGCCCCGCCAAGCCGGTCGGTCAGCCGCTCGGCGAAATACAGTGGCGAGGGGCGGCCGACATAATGCGTCCACAGATCGTCCATCTCGGCCCGAAAGGCGGGGTCGGTCTTGGCGCGTTCATATTCGGCCTGAAGATCGAGGATCAGCGGCATCAGCGTTTCGCTGACAAAGCGCCCGCCATGGATGCCGAAGCGGCCCTGTTCGTCGGGACCGGTCATGAAGCTGTTGATGAGGTCGTCGGCCATGATGCTCTCCCGCAGGGTCAGAAACGCTATCTAAGGTCGATATGCGCAAGGGTAAACCCGATGCGCCCAAGGAAGCGCCGCGTTCTTGCGCGCAGCATGGCTGGCTTGCAGGACCAGGGGCGGCGCGCCTCAGCCAGGGCGAGCAGGGCCGCAGTGATCGGGGGCGCGAGCGGATTGCGGCCATGTGGACTTGCCATGCCGGGCAGCGGGCCGGGACAGGCCCGACATCATTCAAGGCTGATGGCAGGCCGAAATGCCGCCGCCCGCCCCGCCCTGCATGAGCCGCTTACCGGCACCGCATCAAAAAGCCGAAAATGGGAACCGAGCCCTGCCGCCGGTTGTCGGTCCTCTCCCCGGTCGGCAGGGCCGCGAGGGCCGGAACGTCATCGCGGCCTGACCGCGCGCCCGATCACGGGGCAGGGGCTGCGCCCGCTGCGGCGACGAAAGCGGCGATGCGCGCCGCATCCTTGACGCCGGGGGCGCTTTCGACGCCCGAGGAAACATCGACGGCTTGTGCGCCGGTCAGCCGCACGGCCTCGGCCACGTTGTCGGGGGTCAGCCCCCCGGCCAGCATCCAGGGCTTGAGAAAGCGCCGCCCGACCAGCAGCCGCCAGTCGAAAGCCAGCCCGTTCCCCCCGGGCAGGGCTGCATCGGCCGCGGGCTTGGCATCAATCAGCAGCATGTCGGCAACCAACCCATGATCCCACAGCGCATCCAGATCGGCGGGGCCGGCCACCCCTACGGCCTTCATGACGGGCAAGCCGGTCCGTGCCTTGATGGCGGCCACGCGCGCAGGGGTTTCATGTCCGTGCAGCTGGACGATGTCCAGCGGAACGCGGTCCAGAACCCCGTCCAGCGCCGCATCATCAGGATCAACGAACAGCCCCACCCGCGCAAGGCCCGCAGGCGCCTGCGCCGCCAGCGCGGCAGCTTGGGCAGGGGCGATGTTGCGCGGAGAGCGGGCATAGAACACCAGCCCCCCATAGCGGGCACCTGCATGGGCCGCGGCGCTCAGATCCTCAGCGCGGGTCAGGCCGCATATCTTGACGGCGACGTTCATCGCAAAGCGGGCGGCAGGGCCTGTGTTGCGGCGCCCTTGGCTAGCGCTGCATTGCCAGCCGGGCGAGGCGCGTCAAGAATGGCGAGCACCTCGTCGCGCGGGGCGGCATGGGTGATGCGCAGGCCGCCCACCTCGTGTTCAAGCCGGTTCAGCGCCGATGCGCGCCGTGCCGATTCCTGGCGCAGATGCGCCTCGCGCAGCCATTCCCAGATCACACCCAGGATCATCCCCGCCAGCAGCGCCAGGATGATGACCAGGAACAGCGGCATTCCTGCTGACCAGCTGTGGCCGACATAGGACGCGAACTGGCCGGGCAGCAGGCTGACCTGCACCACCTGCCGGTTGGCCAGCGAAACCGTCACCAGTGCGATTGCCAGAACCGCGACAAAGATCATGCGAAGATAGCGCATCATGTTCCTGGATCGCATGTCACGACAGCCGGATTGGCCGCCGCTGTGGGAATTGCCGCGCTCAGCCGCCGTTGTCCAGCCCGTTCAGCCGGTCGCGCAGCAGCTTGCCCGTCTTGAAGAAGGGGACATATTTCTGTTCCACCTGAACGGCCTCTCCGGTGCGGGGGTTGCGGCCGGTGCGCGCGTCGCGGCGCTTGACCGAAAAGGCGCCGAATCCGCGCAGTTCCACCCGGTCTCCGCGCGACAGGGCGCCGGTAATCTCATCGAAGATGGTCGTCACGATCCGCTCCACATCGCGCTGCAGCAGATGGGGATTATTGTCGGCGATCTTCTGGATCAGTTCGGACCGGATCATGAAAGAAACCTGTGGAATATTGCCACCCGTCGGGGGCGCGGCGAGGATGGATGGTGGCCAACGCCCGGCATATGACAAAAGTTGCAGCAAGACTGCCGGCGTTAAACGGAAAAGGCCGCCCCCGCAGGGACGGCCGGGTGCGCCTGGCATGGACGGGCGCAGGCCGCAAGCGGCCCGCGCCTCGTTCCATCTCAGTTGCGGTTCTTGAGGGCGGCGCCCAGGATGTCGCCCAGCGAGGCGCCCGAATCGGACGAGCCGTACTGGTCGATCGCTTCTTTCTCCTCGGCGATCTCGCGCGCCTTGATCGACAGGCCCAGACGGCGGGTCTTGGTGTCGATGTTGGTCACGCGGGCATCGACCGTGTCGCCGACATTGAAGCGCTCGGGGCGCTGGTCCTGACGGTCGCGGGCAAGGTCCGAGCGGCGGATGAACGACTTGACGCCGTTATATTCCACCTCGATCCCGCCATCCTCGATCGCCGTGACGGTGACCGAAACAACCGAGCCGCGTTTGACGCCATCGACCGCCTCGGTCATGGTGTCGTTTTCCAGCGCCTTGATGGACAGGCTGATCCGCTCTTTCTCGGTATCAACCTCCTGCACGACCGCCTGGACGACATCGCCCTTGCGATAGTTCTGGATCGCGTCCTCGCCGCGCTGGTCCCAGGACAGGTCGGACAGATGGACCATCCCGTCGATGTCGCCGTCCAGGCCCACGAACAGGCCGAACTCGGTGATGTTCTTGACCTCGCCCTCGATCTGGGTGCCGGCGGGGTGGGTTTCGGCGAACACTTCCCACGGGTTGCGCTGGGTCTGCTTGAGGCCCAGGGACACGCGGCGTTTCTGCTCGTCGATCTCCAGCACCATCACATCGACCTCCTGCGAGGTGGACACGATCTTGCCGGGGTGGACGTTCTTCTTGGTCCAGCTCATTTCGGACACGTGGACCAGGCCCTCGATGCCGGCTTCCAGCTCGACGAAGGCGCCATAATCGGTGATGTTGGTCACGCGGCCCTTGTGAACCGAACCGATCGGGAACTTGTCGGCGACGGTATCCCAGGGATCGGACTGCAGCTGCTTCATGCCCAGGCTGATCCGGTGGGTCTCCTTGTTGATCTTGACGACCTGGACCTTGACGGTCTCGCCGATCGACAGGATTTCCGAAGGATGGTTCACGCGGCGCCAAGCCATGTCGGTGACATGCAGCAGGCCGTCAACGCCGCCCAGATCGACGAAGGCGCCGTATTCGGTGATGTTCTTGACGACGCCGTCCACAACCTGACCTTCGTGCAGGTTGCTGATGACCTCGGCGCGCTGCTCGGCGCGGCTTTCTTCCAGGATGGCGCGGCGCGACACGACGATATTGCCGCGGCGGCGGTCCATCTTGAGGATCTGGAACGGCTGCTTGAGACCCATGAGCGGGCCGGCATCGCGCACCGGACGCACATCCACCTGGCTGCCCGGCAGGAACGCCACCGCGCCGCCCAGGTCCACGGTGAAGCCGCCCTTGACGCGGCCGAAGATGGCGCCGTCGATCCGCTCTTCCTTGGCATAGGCCTGTTCGAGCCGGTCCCACGCCTCTTCGCGGCGGGCCTTCTCGCGGCTGATCGAGGCTTCGCCGCGGGCGTTTTCCACGCGGTCCAGATAGACCTCGACCTCATCGCCGACCTTGACCGAGGCATCCTCGCCGGGGGCGGCGAATTCCTTGAGATCGACGCGGCCTTCCATCTTGTAGCCGACATCGATGATGGCCTGGCCCGCCTCGATGGCGATGACGCGGCCCTTGACGACCGAACCTTCGTCCGGGGTGTCGATTTCGAAGCTTTCGTTCAGGAGGGCTTCGAATTCCTCCATGGATGCGGTGTGCGCCATGCGGCTTGCGGTTCCTTTGCAGGGTTTCTGGCCGGGCGGTTGGCTCCGCCGGTCTGTGCGT
Organism: Paracoccus contaminans; assembly: GCF_002105555.1. Taxonomy (NCBI): domain Bacteria; kingdom Pseudomonadati; phylum Pseudomonadota; class Alphaproteobacteria; order Rhodobacterales; family Paracoccaceae; genus Paracoccus; species Paracoccus contaminans. Next base: position 111,480 of record NZ_CP020612.1, on the reverse strand, counting down.
CCAGTTAACGCGAACGGGCCGCGGCACATGGCCCGACCCGTTTCTTCCGCGGCCTGTTCTGGCCATGTCGTTCACAAGACTTGTGCGCCTATAGCTCGCCCCGTCCCGCTGTGCAAGTCATCCCGGCCTGCAACGGCCTCATCCTGCGCAGGATGGCCGGGAGGGCGCGCCCCTCAGCCCTGCTGCTCGCGCCGGGCCTTGCGCTGGGCGCGCAGCAGGATCACCAGGGCCAGCGCCATCATCGCCGCCGCCGCGATGAAGGGCATCCCCGGTGCATAAAGGGGCGTCGCCTCGCGCGTGAAGAAGGCAAAGATCGCGGTCATGATCAGGGGCGAGGTGCCCATCGCGATGGCGGCCACCGATGACAGCACGCCTTGCAATTCGCCCTGCTGATCGTCGCCGGCGGTGTTCGACATGATCTGCTGCAGCGCCGGGCCGCCCAGCCCCGCGATCGCCGCCAGCGGCGTGAAGGCCAGCGCCAGCACCGGATCGCTGACCACCCCGTAAAAAAGGAAGGCCACTATTTCGAGCGCAAAGCCCACCGTCACGGTGCGCCATACGCCGAAACGCTGGATCGCCGGGCCGACCAGCACACCCTGAACCAGCGCCATCGCAACGCCAAAGGCGGCCAGCGACAGGCCGATATGCAGCGGGTCCCAGCCGAAACGGGCCTTGCCGAAAAAGCTCCAGACCGCCGGATAGACATAGCCCGCCAGGTTGAACAGCGCAAAGACCGCCAGCAGCGGCGCCAGTCCCGGCAGCCGCCCGATGGCCGAGAACGAGGCCAGCGGATTGGCCCGTGCCCATGAAAACGGCCGGCGGATCGACCGCGAAACCGTCTCGGGCAGCACGAACCACCCGAACACCAGGTTCGCTGCGGCCAGCGCGCCCGCGATCCAGAACGGCGCGCGCAGGTCGATCACCGAAGCAAGGCTGCCCAGCACCGGCCCCAGGACAAACCCCACCCCGAAGGCCGCGCCGATCAGGCCGAAATTGCGGCCCTTTTCCTCGGGCGTGGAGATGTCGGCCATGTAGGCTGCGGCTGTCGCATGGGTCGCGGCCATGATGCCGCCGATGATCCGCCCGATCAGGATCAGCGTGACGGTATGGGCCAGCGCCAGCAGCAGATAATCCATCGTCATCACCAGCAGCGCCGTCAGCATGACGGGCCGGCGCCCATAGGCATCCGACAGATTGCCGACCACCGGGCCGAACAGGAACTGCATGGCCGAATAGGCCGTGCCGAGGATCCCCCCCCAGACCGCCGCGCCGGCCAGGTTCTGTCCGGTCAGCTGTTCCAGCAGGTCGGGCATGACAGGAAAGATCAGCCCCATGCCGGTTGCGTCGATCAGCACCGTCAGCAGCACGAACAGCCGCGCCGCCCGTCCTGCCTTGCGGCGAAAGGCGGCGCGGCGGCGCTCGGCGCGGGAACGAAGGGCAGTCTCGGGCATGATCCGCTCGGCAGGCTGGCAGGGCAGGGATAGGCGTAGGGCTTGGAACTATGTGCCATGCCGTGCATGCGGGCGAAAGCGGAAGGGCGATCGGAGGCCAGATATCCGGCGGGGAAACGTCGTTGACGCCTGCATCGTTCCGCCTATGGGGCGGCACGCCGCAGATCGGCAAGGGCTGCGGACAGATCCTGCATCAAGGAACGGCGCTCCTCGGGCGAAAGAAAGGCGCCCAGTTCGATCACGCGGGCGCCGTCGCTCAGCGTCAGGTAATCCTCGACCGGCCCATCGCCGCGGATCGACAGCCGCGCCCAGTAGGGGTTGCCCTGCCAGTGGCGTGCCGGCCGGCCTGGATCATGCCGGGTCACGCTCATCCGCCCGCGTGTCAGCATCACCTCCTCGCGCGTGCCGCCGCCCCGCCAGCCATGCTGCACGCCGCCCCACAGCCCCGCCAGGGCAATGACCGCAAAGGGCAGCAGCCCCCACATCGCCGTGCGGCCCAGAACCGCCAGCAGCGGCATCAGCAGCGCGGCGGCAGCGGTTCCGATCACCCAGGCAAATCCTTGCGGCGTCAGGGAACGATGGCGCCAGATCAGCAGCCTGCGGGCGCCGTCACCGGCATCATCGGACCATTCATAGGGCATCTGTGCGGACCGCGTGATCATCGAGGGGTTGGCAGGCAGGCAGCAAGCCGCCTTGAGGGGCCGCGGCGTCGGACACCGGCCGGCCCCCTCGCGCCGAAAGGGCAGGAACAACGGCGGTGCCGCTATCTGCTGGCCGGCCGGCGCCCGCCCGGCCCATGGGCGGGACGGGGCGCAAAACCTGGCCGGCGCAGCGCGCGGGCTGCATGCCGGCAGGCGCTGGCAGGGGCTGTGTCCGGGGCATGAAGGGTAAGGGTTGCATCGCCTGTGCAGGGTGCCGGGGCTGCATGTTTCCCACCGGGGGCAAAGGCTGCCTGATCAAGGCGATCATGCTGCCGCCCGTGGCCAAGGGCAAGGCCCTGTGACCCGCCGACAGGACAGCCTCAGGCTCTGTCGCCGGCAGCGATGGCAACAGGCCGGGCCGCGCGATCATTGCCGCCATGTTCCGGGGCAGCTCCGCATTGGGGCTGCGATAGGCAGGTCGGCGGGGAACCGGCATCCTGATCCGGCGGAACGGCGACGTCTGCATCTGCAAAGAAAGCGGCCCCGGATCGCTCCGGGGCCGCAAGGGTATCACGTTACGCTCAATGGGCAGCGGCGTGGTCCCAGTCCTCGCGCTTGGGCAGCGTCTCGAACGTATGTTCGGGCGGGGGCGAGGGCAGGGTCCATTCCAGCGTGTCGGCGTATTCGTTCCAGTAGTTGTTCTCGGTCACGCGGCGACCGGCGAACAGCGTGTAGAAGACCACCCCGATGAAGAACAGGAACGAGGCGAAGGACAGATAGGCCCCCAGCGACGAGATGTTGTTCCAGTAGGCGAAGGCCTCGGGATAGTCGATGTAGCGGCGCGGCATCCCTTCGCGGCCCAGGAAATGCTGCGGGAAGAACAGCAGGTTCGAGCCGATGAACATCATGAAGAAATGCAGCCTGCCGGCCCATTCGGGATACTGGCGCCCGCTCATCTTGCCGATCCAGTAATAGACGCCGGCAAAGATCGCATAGACCGCGCCCAGCGACATCACATAGTGGAAGTGGGCCACGACATAGTAGGTGTCGTGATAGACCCGGTCCAGCGGCGCCTGGGACAGCACCACGCCGGTCACGCCGCCGACGGTGAACAGGAACAGGAACCCGAAGGCCCACAGCATGGGCGTCTTGAACTCGATCGAGCCGCCCCACATCGTCGCGATCCAGCTGAACACCTTGATGCCCGTAGGCACGGCAATGGTCATGGTGGCGAGCATGAAATAGCTCTGCTGGGTCAGCGACATGCCGGCGGTGTACATGTGGTGCGCCCACACGACAAAGCCCAGCACGGCGATCGCCGCCATGGCCAGAACCATCGGCAGATAGCCGAAGATGGGCTTGCGGGCAAAGGTGGCGATCACATGGCTGATGATGCCAAAGCCCGGAAGGATGATCATGTAGACCTCGGGATGCCCGAAGAACCACAGGATATGCTGATACAGCACCGGATCACCGCCGCCGGCAGGGTCGAAGAAGTGGGTGCCGAAATTGCGGTCCATCAGCAGCATGGTGATGGCGCCGGCCAGCACGGGCAGCGACAGCAGGATCATCCAGGCGGTGATGAACACCGACCAGGCGAACAGCGGCACCTTGAACAGGGTCATGCCCGGTGCGCGCATGTTCAGGAAGGTGGTGATGATGTTGATCGCGCCGACGATGGACGAGGCGCCCGAGACGTGGACGGCAAAGATCGCCAGGTCCATCGAATAGCCGCCTTCGGTCGTGGACAGGGGCGGATACAGCACCCAGCCGACGCCCGAGCCCATCTGGTCGTTCCCGCCCGGCGCCAGCAGCGAGGCGATCCCCAGCGCGACACCGGAGACATACAGCCAGTAGGACAGGTTGTTCAGCCGCGGAAAGGCCATGTCCGGCGCACCGATGTGCAGCGGCATGAAATAGTTGCCGAAACCGCCGAACAGCGCCGGGATCACGACGAAGAACATCATCAGGACGCCGTGATAGGTGATCATCACGTTCCACAGATGCCCGTTCGGGGTGCAGGGCTGGCTGGCATCGGCGATCAGCCGCGCACCCTCCAGGCACATGTACTGAACGCCCGGATGCTGCAGTTCCATCCGCATGTAGACGGTGAAGCAGACCGAGATCAGGCCGACGATGCCGGCCGTGAACAGGTAAAGGACACCGATGTCCTTGTGGTTGGTGGACATGAACCAGCGGGTGAAGAACCCGCGGGTGTCATGGTGCCCACCGTGGCCGTGTAAGGCGGCGTCAGCCATGGGTGCTCTCCTCAGAACCGTGACCGGCTGGGCTGCCCCGGCCAGTGGACTCGGCTTCAGCTTGTAAGCGAGTCCCGTTCCCGAGGCAATGCACCCACGGGCCAACAATGCTGGCAGGCGGACAGGAAAAACCCCGGACGGTCAGACCATCCGGGGGCGTTTCAGTGCGGCGCCGCCGGGCATGGCACCCGGCGGGGCGATCAGTTGGATGCCGGGACGGCCGGAGCACCTGCGGCCGGGGCAGCCGGGGCAGCCGGGGCAGCCGCAGCACCCGCGGCTGGGGCGGCGGCCGGTGCGGCACCTGCGGCCGGGGCGGCGGCGGCACCTTGCGGGGCCGCGCCCGCCTCGGGCGAATTGGCCTTGAGGTAGGCGACCACATCGGCCTGATTCTTGGCCAGCTTGAAGGTCATCTTCGTCTTGGCGCCGGCCTCGCCGGTCTTGTCCTGCGCGTATTTGTTGGGATCGGTGATATAGGCGGCGATGTCCGCCTCGGTCCACACCTCGCCGGCCTCGCCCAGCTTGATCAGGGTCTCGGAATACTTGAACCCCGGCTCGGTTCCCGCCTTGCGGCCGACCACGCCGTAAAGGTTCGGCCCGGTCTTGCCGCCCTTCACGATGTCCTTGCCGGACGGATCGGTGATGGCATGGCAGGCCTTGCACTTCTTGAATTCGTTTTCACCCTTGACCGGGTCGCCCGCCGCATCCTGGGCGGCGGCGGGAACGGCGAAGGCGAGCGCCGCAAGAGTGGCGTACAGGCTGATCTTCATTGTCACGTCCTTCATGACGGGCTGATTCCATGACCGGAAGGTTAGCCTGCCGCAAGGGCGGGGGCATCCCCTTCCTGTTCGGTCAGGTAACGCGGCAGCCCTCAGAAAGTGCCGCCCCTGCCGAAGTCTTTCGGAAATGTGAGCCGGAGCGCCCCGTCGAGGTCATCCATCGTGACCGGCAGCCCCAGATCGACAAGGCTGGTGACGCCGTGGCCCTGGATGCCGCAGGGCACGATGCCTCCGTAATGGGACAGGTCCGGCTCGACATTGACCGCGATGCCGTGAAAGCTGACCCAGCGGCGCAGCTTTATCCCGATCGCCGCGATCTTGTCGTCACGCACCGAGCCGTCGGGCAGGGGCGGCCTTTCGGGGCGCGCGACCCAGACCCCGACACGACCGGGACGGATCTCGCCCCTCACCCCGAATTCGGCCAGCGCGGCGATCACCCACCCTTCGAGCGAGGCGACGAACCGGCGCACGTCGCGGCCGATCCGGTCGAGGTCGAGCATGAGATAGACGATGCGCTGGCCCGGCCCGTGATAGGTATATTGCCCGCCCCGGCCCGTGGCATAAACCGGAAAGCGGCCGGGATCGGTCAGATCCTCGGGGCGTGCCGAGGTGCCGGCGGTATAGACGGCGGGATGTTCGACCAGCCAGACCGTCTCGGGCGCCGCGCCTTGGCGGATCGCCGCGGCGCGCGCCTCCATCCAGCGGACGGCGTCGGGATGGGGAATGAGGCCGGGGGTCAGCAGCCAGGCAGGCCCCCCGCCCGGCATAGGCGGCAGGCAGAGGGTGTCGGGCGTGGGCAGTTCATCGGTCATCACATCCGCAGGGATGGGTGCTGGCGCAGCGAAAGACAAGGTGGGCGGGCGATGATGAAGGCTGCTCATGTCCAGCCTGCATGACATGAATTGGTCATCGGCCCATGCGCGTCCTATATGCATCCCGTCAGCCTTGCCCGGAGTCCCGCGATGATCCGCTCTGCCGCCTTTGATGCCCTTGGCGCCGCCGCGCGCGAGCGTATCCTCATCCTTGACGGGGCGATGGGCACGCAGATCCAGAACCTGCGCCTGGCCGAAGCCGATTTCCTGGGGCAGACCAGCCGGGCGGGCGGCTGCGCCTGCCACATCCATTCCGACCACCCCCAGCAGGGCAACAACGACCTGCTGAACCTGACCCAGCCCGAGGAGATCGAGGCGATCCACCTGCGCTATGCGCTGGCCGGGGCGGATATCGTGGAAACCAACACCTTTTCCTCGACCAGCATCGCGCAGGCCGATTATGGCATGGAAGGCCGGGTGTTCGAGCTGAACCGCGAAGGCGCGCGGCTGGCCCGCCGGGCGCTGGACCGCGCCAGCGCGCAGGACGGCCGCCCGCGCTGGGTCGCGGGGGCGCTGGGTCCGACCAACCGCACCGCCTCGATCAGCCCGGACGTGAACCGGCCCGGCTTTCGCGCCATCAGCTTCGACGGGCTGCGCGCCGCCTATGTCGAACAGATCCGCGGTCTGATCGCCGGCGGGGCCGACCTGATCCTGATCGAGACGATCTTCGACACGCTGAACGCCAAGGCCGCGATCTTTGCCGCCGAGGAGGTGTTCGAGGCGACCGGCCAACGCCTGCCGGTGATGATTTCCGGCACGATCACCGACCTGTCGGGGCGGACGCTGTCGGGGCAGACACCGACGGCCTTCTGGCATTCCATCCGCCATGCCGCGCCGCTCACGGTGGGGCTGAACTGCGCGCTGGGGGCCAGCGCCATGCGCCCCCATCTGGCAGAGCTGTCGCGCGTTGCGGGCACGCTGATCTGCGCCTATCCCAATGCGGGCCTGCCCAACGAGATGGGCGAATATGATGAAAGCCCCTCGGTCATGGCCGCGCAGATCGCGGGCTTTGCCGAGGAGGGGCTGGTCAACATCGTCGGCGGCTGCTGCGGATCGACGCCCGACCACATCGCGGCCATCGCCGCGGCCGTCGCCGGCAGGCCGCCCCGCGCCATCCCCGAAATCGCCCCCCGCCTGCGCCTGTCGGGGCTGGAGCCCTTCGTCAAGACGGACGACATCCCCTTCGTCAATGTGGGCGAGCGCACGAACGTCACCGGCAGCGCCCGTTTCCGCAAGCTCATCACGGCGGGCGACTATCCCGCCGCGCTGGACGTGGCGCGCGACCAGGTCGAGAACGGCGCCCAGATCATCGACATCAACATGGACGAGGGGTTGATCGATTCGGCCGCCGCCATGGCCGAATTCCTCAACCTGATCGCGGCCGAGCCCGACATCGCCCGTGTGCCGGTGATGATCGACAGCTCGAAATGGTCGGTGATCGAGGCGGGCCTGAAATGCGTGCAGGGCAAGCCGGTGGTGAACTCGATCTCGCTGAAGGAGGGCGAGGCCGCGTTCCTGGAACAGGCGCGGCTGTGCCTGCGCTATGGCGCGGCGGTAGTGGTCATGGCCTTTGACGAAACTGGTCAGGCCGATACGGAAAACCGCAAGGTCGAGATCTGCACCCGCGCCCATGATCTGCTGACCGGCATCGGCTTTCCGCCCGAGGACATCATCTTCGACCCCAACATCTTTGCCGTGGCGACGGGGATCGAGGAACACGACAACTACGGCGTCGACTTCATCAACGCCACGCGCCGCATCCGGCAGTCGCTGCCGCATGTCCATGTGTCGGGCGGGGTGTCGAACCTGTCGTTCAGCTTTCGCGGCAACGAACCCGTGCGCGAGGCGATGCATGCCGTGTTCCTGTATCACGCCATCAAGGCGGGCATGGACATGGGCATCGTCAATGCCGGCCAGTTGGCCGTCTATGACCAGATCGACCCGGCCTTGCGCGAGGCCTGCGAGGATGTGGTCCTGAACCGCCGCCCCGGCGGGACCGAACGCCTGCTGGAAATCGCCGAGCGATTCCGCGGCGAGGGCGGGGCGAAGGCGCGCGAAAAGGATCTGTCCTGGCGCGAATGGCCGGTGGACAAGCGGCTGGAACACGCGCTGGTCAACGGCATCACCGAATTCATCGAGGCCGACACCGAGGAAGCGCGCCTTGCCGCCGAACGCCCGCTCCATGTCATCGAAGGGCCGCTGATGGCCGGCATGAACGTCGTGGGCGATCTGTTCGGCACGGGCAGGATGTTCCTGCCGCAGGTGGTCAAATCGGCCCGCGTGATGAAGCAGGCCGTCGCCCATCTGCTGCCCTGGATGGAGGCCGAAAAGGCCGGCGGCGGGGGGGCGGGTTCGGCCGGCAGGATCCTGATGGCGACGGTCAAGGGCGATGTCCACGACATCGGCAAGAACATCGTCGGCGTGGTCCTGGCCTGCAACAACTACGAGATCATCGACCTTGGCGTCATGGTTCCCGCAACCAAGATCCTGGAAACCGCGCGCGCGGAACGTGTCGATGCGATCGGCCTGTCGGGCCTCATCACGCCCAGCCTTGACGAGATGGTGCATGTCGCATCCGAGATGGAGCGCGAGGGCTTCGACATCCCCCTGCTGATCGGGGGGGCCACGACCAGCCGGGTCCATACCGCTGTCAGGATCGATCCGCGCTATCGGCGGGGGCAGACGGTCTATGTCACTGATGCCAGCCGTGCGGTGGGCGTGGTGGCAAATCTTCTTTCCGCTGACAAGGAAAGTTACATCAAGGGCTTGCGGGCAGAATATCAGGATGTGGCCGAACGTCACGCGCGCGGCAGGGCCGATCGCGACCGCCTGCCCTTGGACGCTGCGCGTGCCAATGCATTGCGGCTGGACTGGGCGGGCTATCAGGCAACGCCCCCCCGCTTTACCGGGCCGCGCGTCATCGACGACTGGGATCTGGCCGAGATCGCCCGCCACATCGACTGGACCCCGTTCTTCCAGACCTGGGAGATGAAGGGCGTCTATCCCAAGCTGCTGGACGATCCCCGCCAAGGCGAGGCGGCGCGGGCGCTGTTTGCCGATGCGCAGGCGATGCTGGCACGGATCCTGGCCGAAGGGTGGTTCGCGCCTCGCGCGGTGGTCGGGTTCTGGCCGGCCAATGCAGCGGGCGACGACATCCGCCTGTGGACCGATGAAACCCGCAGCCAGCCTCTTGGCACCCTGCACACGCTGCGCCAGCAGGTGACCAAGCGCGACGGGCGGCCGAATGTGGCGCTGGCCGATTTCGTGGCGCCCGAAGGGCAGCCGGACTGGATCGGCGGTTTCGTCGTCACAGCGGGGGACGAAAGCGCGCGGGTGCAGGCGTTCAAGGATGCGCAGGACGATTTCTCGGCCATCATGGTGCAGGCCCTGTCGGACCGGTTCGCCGAGGCGATGGCCGAGATGCTGCACCAGCGCGTGCGGCGCGATCTGTGGGGCTATGCACCGGCGGAATCGCTGGGCGTCGAGGATCTGATCGCCGAACGCTATGCCGGCATCCGGCCCGCCCCCGGCTATCCGGCCCAGCCCGACCACACCGAAAAGCGAACGCTGTTCGAGCTGCTGGGCGCCAGCGGGGCGACGGGCGTCACCCTGACCGAGTCGATGGCGATGTGGCCCGGCTCGTCGGTGAGCGGCCTGTATATCGGGCACCCTGATGCCTATTATTTCGGCGTGGCCAAGGTCGAGGCGGACCAGGTCGCCGACTACGCCGCCCGCAAGGGCATGAGCGTGGGCGAGGCGGAGCGCTGGCTTGCCCCGCTGCTGAATTATGTGCCGGGCCAGACCATCGCCGCCGAATGACCCCTTTTCAAAGCTGTCCGCCGCCTGTATGAGGCGGCGGTCACGGGATGCGGTCGTGGCGGAATTGGTAGACGCGCAGCGTTGAGGTCGCTGTTCCTTAACCGGAGTGAAAGTTCGAGTCTTTTCGACCGCACCATGAACAAGGGCGCCCCGTGCCGATGGCCGGGGCGCCCTTTTCGTCATCAACTGGCGATCCTTCGTGGAAAATCGTTGCAGCGGCGCGCGGTGCCCGACTAGTCTGGTCCGGCAGCCTCACGACAAAGGATGATCGCGCCTTGATATCCCCCGCCGCATCCGACGGCTTCGTCGTCTTTGATCGCGTCCAGAAAAGCTATGACGGGCAGACCCTTGTGGTCAAAGACCTGAACCTGTCGATCGGCAGGACCGAGTTCCTGACCATGCTCGGCCCGTCGGGTTCGGGCAAGACGACCTGCCTGATGATGCTTGCCGGGTTCGAGACCGCCACCCACGGCGAGATCCGGCTTGACGGGCGCAACATCAATGACGTGCCGCCCCATCAGCGCGGGATCGGGATGGTGTTCCAGAACTATGCGCTGTTTCCCCATATGACGGTGGGCGAAAACCTTGCCTTTCCGCTCGAGGTGCGTGGCATGGGCAAGGCCGAGCGCGACAGCCGCATCCTGCGGGCGCTGGACATGGTGCAGATGGGCGCCTTCCGCAACCGCCGCCCGGCCCAGCTTTCGGGCGGCCAGCAGCAGCGCATCGCGCTGGCGCGCGCGCTGGTGTTCGATCCGAAGCTGGTCCTGATGGACGAGCCGCTGGGCGCGCTGGACAAGCAGCTACGCGAACACATGCAGTTCGAGATCAAGGCCCTGCATGACCGGCTGGGGATCACCGTGGTCTATGTCACCCATGACCAGGGCGAGGCGCTGACCATGTCGGACCGCGTCGCCGTGTTCAACGACGGGCGCATCCAGCAGATCGCCCCCCGGCCGAGCTGTACGAGGCGCCGCAGAACAGCTTTGTCGCCGGCTTCATCGGCGAGAACAACAAGCTGCCGGGCATTATCGAACAGCTTGAGGGCGATCGCGCCGTGGTGCGGCTCGGCAACGGGGCGCTGATCGACGCCACCGCCGTCAACATCAAGGAAAAGGGCCAGCGCACGCTCGTCTCGATCCGCCCCGAGCGGGTGGAGTTCAAGCCCGAGATGATGCCCGCGGGTGCCCACACGCTGGAGGCCGAGGTCCGCGACGTGATCTACATGGGCGACATCCTGCGCGCGCGCATGAAGGTCGCGGGCAGCGACGATTTCGTCGTCAAGTTCCGCAACACGCTGGATCAGGTCCGCCTGCAGCCCGGCCAGCGCATCCGCATCGGCTGGAACCCGCGGGATGCGCGGGCGCTCGACCCGGTCTGACATCTGCCAACAGGAGAGAGAAAATAATGAAAAGACTGCTGATCACGACCACCGCGCTGATGACGCTGGCGACCGCGGCCGCGGCGCAGGACAAGGTGCTGAACGTCCTGGACTGGGGCGGGGCCTATGGTGAAAGCCACAAGGTCGCCTATAACGGTCCCTTTCAGGAAAAGACGGGGATCAGGATCACCGTCACCGACGCCGACAACCCCGCAACGCCGATCAAGGCGATGGTCGAGGCGGGCAACGTCACGGCGGACGTGGCCTCGGTCGAATATGCCGACGCGGTGCGCCTGTGCGACGAGGGCGCGCTGGAAACCATCGACCCGGCCATTCTTGCCGCCGGTCCGGGCGGCGAGGCGGCCAAGGATGATTTCATCGACGGCGCCGTGACCGAATGTTTCATCGCCACCGATGTCTATTCGATGGTGCTGGCCTATGACGACAGCAAGTTCCCCGATGCCAAGCCCGCCTCGCCCGCGGATTTCTTCGATGTCGCCAAGTTTCCGGGCAAGCGCACGATGCGCAAGGGCGCCAAGTTCAACCTGGAACTGGCGCTGATGGCCGATGGTGTTCCGGCGGCCGAGGTCTATCAGGTGCTGGGCACGCCCGAGGGCGTGGACCGCGCCTTCAAGAAGCTGGACACGATCAAGAAGGACGTGATCTGGTGGGAGGCGGGCGCGCAGCCCCCGCAACTGCTGGCGGATGGCGAGGTGACGATGGCCTATGCCTTCAACGGCCGCATCTTCAACGCCGCCATTGGCGAGGGCAAGCCGTTCAAGATCCTCTGGGACGGGCAGATCTATGAAATGGAGGGCTGGATCGTTCCCAAGGGCGCGCCCAACAAGGAAAATGCGATGCAGTATATCGCCTTTTCCACCGAGGCTCCGCAGCTTGCCAAGGCGGCCGAACACATCAGCTATGGCCCGCCGCGCAAATCGGCCTCGGCGCTGGTGGGGAACGTCGCGGGCAAGGATGTGCCGATGGGCCCGCAGCTGCCCACCGCGCCCGGCAACATCGAAAAGGGCCTCGCCTCCAACCTCGATTTCTGGGTGGATCATGATGGCGAGCTGAGCGAGCGCTTCAACGCCTGGCTGGCCGGCTGAGGATCGAGCGGCCGCTTTCCGCCCCGTTGCGGAAAGCGGCCACCTGCAAGGCAGGATCAGGGTGGGGATAGGATGAGAACAGAACTGTTTCTGGTCAGCGCATTGGCGCTGGCCGCGGCCCCGGCACTGGCCGAGGGGCCGCTGAATGTGACGACCTATGGCGGGGCCTTTGGCAGGACGGTCGAGGAGGCCTATGTCAAGCCGTTCGCGCAGGAAACCGGCATCCAGACGACGGTGCTGGACGCGTCGGACCCGCCGGCGCGGCTCAAGGCCGAGGTCGAGGCGGGCAACATCACCTCTGATGTCTATGAGGTCGAGCAGTCGGATGTGATCCGCCTGTGCGACGAAGGGCTGGTCGAGCCGATCGACCCGGCGGCATTGGCCAAGGGGGCGGACGGTTCGGACGCGGCCGAGGACTATCTGCCCGGCGCGCTGAGCGAATGCGGCGCGGCCATCATGGTCTGGTCAACCGTGATCGCCTATGACAAGGACGCCTTTGCCGGCGGCGCCCCCACGACCGTGGCCGATTTCTTTGACACGGCCCGGTTCCCCGGCAAGCGGGGCATCATCAAGCGCCCCAAATACGCCCTTGAATTCGCCCTGCTGGGGGACGGGGTTCCCGCCGCCCAGGTCTATGACGTGCTGGGCACGCCCGAGGGCGTGGACCGCGCCTTCCGCAAGCTGGACACGATCAAGAAGGACATCGTCTGGTGGGAGGCAGGGGCGCAGGCCCCGCAACTGCTGGCCGACAGGGAGGTGTCGATGACGCTGGCCTATAACGGCCGCATCTTTGACGCCATCGTGGGCGAGGGCAAGCCCTTCGGCTTTCTGTGGGACGGCGTCAATCTCGACATGGATTACTGGGTCATTCCCAAGGGCGCGCCTGGCAAGGACACGGCGATGAAGTTCATCGCCTTCGCATCGGACCCGGCACGGCAGGCGGTGATGTCGAGCATGATCGCCTATGGGCCTTCGCGCCGATCGGCGCTGGGCGCGGTGGGCAAATACAAGGACGGCAAGACCGAGATGGCGCCCTATCTTCCCTCGACGCCCGACAATGCCGCGCGGGCGCTGGTCAATGATGCAGGGTTCTGGGCAGACCACGGCGCCGAGCTGACCGAACGCTTCAACGCCTGGCTGGCAAGCTGAAGCCCTGCGGCCGCGCGTGCCGCGCGCGGCCGGCCACCTTGCGCCGGACGATCCCAATGCTGCGCCTTGTTCCCGCCCTTCTGTTGCTTTCCGCCGCCCCGGCCGGTGCAGAGGGGCTGACAGTGCTGTCCTGGGGGGGCGATTTCGCCGCCGCGCAGGACATCGCCATGGCGCGGCCCTTTGCCGAACAGACGGGCATGCCGGTCCGTTTCGTGGACAGCGACGATCCCTTGGGCGTCGTTGCCGCGCAGGTCCAGGCGGGCAATGTCACCGTGGACGTGGCCAGTGTCGGGCAGGGGGCTGCCACGCGGCTGTGCGACGAAGGCATGGCGCTTCCCATCCCTTCCGCCTCACTTGCGCCCGCGGGCGACGGGACCGCGGCGGAGCAGGACTTCGTTCCCGGCATGCTGGGCCCGTGCTTCGTGCCGACCGACATCTATTCGACGGTGATCGCCTATGACGCCTCGCGGCTGGCAGCCCCCCCGGCAAGGGCAGCGGATTTCTTTGACCTGACGCGCTTTCCGGGCCGGCGCGGTCTGTCGCGCACCCCCCAGTTCACGCTTGAGCTGGCGCTGCTGGCGGACGGGGTCGGGCGCGATCAGGTCTATCCCCTTCTGGCCACGCCTGCGGGGGTCGAACGCGCCCTGGCCAAGCTGGACACGATCCGCAACCAGATCATCTGGTGGGAGGCCGGCTCTCAGCCCATCCAGCTGCTTGCCGATGGCGAGGTCGCGATGGCCGCGGCCTATAACGGCCGCGTCTTCAAGGCCGCGCATGTGGACGGGCTGCCGCTTGCGATCCTGTGGGACGGGCAGATCTACGAGGTCGAGGGCTGGGTGATCCCCCGAGGGGCGCCGAACCCGCAGGCGGCGATGGAATTTGTCCGCTTCTCGACGCGGCCCGAGGCGCTCTCTGCCATGGCCGAGCAGTTGCCCTATGGACCGCCGCGGCTGTCTGCGCAAAAGATGGTCGGCCGGTTCGCCGCGGACGGCACCACCCCGATGGCGCCCGAACTGCCAACCGCGCCGGCCAACCTTGCGAACGCGCTGGCGGTGGACCCCGCGTTCTGGGCCGAACACGAAGCCGAGCTGCGCGAGCGTTTCGCCGCGTGGCTGTCCGCCCGCTAGCGGGCGCCGCGAAAAAGGAAGAAGTCGCGCAATGTCCAAAGCCCTCGACCCACATGCCGCTGTCATCGTCGGCGCCCAGGGCGCGCAGCCGGTTCTGACGGCGGCGGATGGCCGGTCGCTGGCGCGGGCGCTGTCGCGCAGCCAGGGACGGGCAAGGCGCAACGCCTTTCTGCTGGTGCTGCCGCTGCTGGCCTTCATCGTCATCACCTTTGTTGTCCCGATCGGGCAGATGCTGCACCGATCCATGTTCAACGACGGCTTTTCGGCCAATATGCCGCAGGTTTCGGAATGGTTCGCCGCCCATCCGGCCGGAACGCCCCCGGACGAGGCCGCCTTTGCCGCCCTGGCCGCCGACCTGTCGGCCGCCGCCGAGGCCAAGACCATCGGCATCGTCGGAACGCGCATCAACTATGACCTGCCCGGCACCCGTTCGCTGTTCACCGCCACCGGGCGCAAGGCCAAGGCCGGCTTCCAGCCGCCCTATGCGCAATCGCTGCCCGCGGCCGACCCGAAATGGGCCGATCCGGCGCTGTGGCGGTCGATGCGCAATGCCTCGACCGCCTATACGGCCAATTTCTATCTGGCCGCGCTCGACCGCACGCGAGATGACGGGGGCAACGTGGTCATGGCCGCGCCCCAGCAGCAGGTCTATGTCATGCTGTTCAAGCGCACCTTCCTGATGTCGCTGCTGATCACCTTCACGACCTTCGTGCTGGGCTTTCCTGTCGCCCATCTGCTGGCGACGCTGCCCATGCGCAAATCCAACCTGCTGATGATCCTGGTGCTGCTGCCGTTCTGGACCTCGCTGCTGGTGCGCACGACGGCCTGGATGGTGCTGCTGCAACAGCAGGGGGTCATCAACGACCTGCTGGTCTGGGCCGGGATCATCGGCAATGACGGGCGGCTCAAGATGATCTACAATCAGGTCGGCACGATCATCGCGATGACGCATATCCTGCTGCCCTTCATGATCCTGCCGCTGTATTCGGTGATGCGGACGATCAATCCCAGCTATGTGCGCGCAGCGCGATCGCTGGGGGCGACATCATGGACGGCCTTCCGCCGGGTGTATTTTCCGCTGACCCTGCCGGGGCTGGGGGCCGGGGCGCTGCTCGTCTTCATCCTGGCAGTCGGCTATTACATCACCCCCGCGCTGGTGGGGGGCGCAAGCGGGCAGCTGATTTCCAACATGATCGCAATGCACATGACCGAGACGCTGAACTGGTCGATGGCCGCGGCGCTGGCCGCCATCCTGCTGGGCGCGGTGCTGCTGCTCTACTGGATCTACGACCGTCTGGTCGGGATCGACAATCTCAAGCTGGGGTGACCTGTCATGGCGCTGCCGACCTATGCCTCGCCGTTGGAACGTGTCTGGCACTGGACCTATCTCGCGCTCTGCGCGCTGATCTTCGTGTTCCTGATCGCGCCGATCATCATCGTGATCCCGCTGTCCTTCAACGCCGAGCCTTATTTCACCTTCACCCCCCGGATGCTGTCCTTCGATCCGCAGGGCTATTCGATGCGCTGGTACGACACGCTGCTGACCTTCGGGATGACGCATGCGGACGGGCCGCGCGGCGGGGCCTGGTGGGCGGATGCCTGGGCCAATGCCAAATGGGTGAGCGCGGCGAGGAACTCGATCATCATCGGGTTCTTCTCGACCATCCTGGCCACGGTCCTGGGCACGCTGGCGGCGCTGGGCCTGTCGCGGCCCGAAATGCCGTTCCGCCGGCTTGTCATGGCGATCCTCATCTCGCCCATGATCGTGCCGATCATCATCACCGCGACGGGAATGTTCTTTTTCTATTCATCGGCCTGCGTCAGCAGCGCGAGCACGCTGGGCCGGCTGCTGGCGCCGGTCCTGTCCAGTTCGGGCTGCCTGGCGAACACCTATCTCGGGGTGATCCTGGCCCATGCCACATTGGGCATACCCTTCGTCATCATCACCGTGACAGCGACGCTGATCGGGTTTGATCAGTCGCTGAACCGCGCCGCAGCCTCGCTGGGTGCCAACCCGCGCACGACATTCTTCAAGATCACCATGCCGCTGATCCTGCCGGGGGTTGTATCGGGCGCGCTGTTCGCCTTTGTCACCTCGTTCGACGAGGTGGTGGCGGTGCTGTTCATCGCCGGTCCCGATCAGCAGACGATCCCCCGGCAGATGTGGAACGGCATCCGCGAACAGATCAGTCCTGCGATCCTGGCGGTCGCCACGCTGCTGGTGATCTTTTCGATCGCCCTGCTGGCCTCGGTCGAGCTGTTGCGCCGACGCAGCGAGCGGTTGCGGGGCCTGTCACCGGCCTGACCGGGCCGGTCGGTCCGGGGTGGGGCTGCGGCCCCCGGCGGGCGGCCCTCAGGGCAGGGTGCCCAGCCAGAACCAGGCGGTCAGCAGGCTCAGCGCCGTGGCGATCAGCACGCTCGATGCGGCAACACGCTGCGCGCGCCCATACATCGTGGCAAACAGATAGGCATTCACGCCGGGGGGCATGGCGGCCGTGATGACAGCCGACCGCATGCCTTCGGCCGGCGTGTTCAGCAGCGTCGTCAGCCCCCATGTCACCGCAGGATGCAGCAGCAGCGAGGCCGCGCAGCACAGCGCCACCACGCCCAGTTCGGCATCGGGCCGATACCGATGAAGAACGCCCCCCAGCCCGAACAGCGCCGCCGGAATGGCGGCCCGCCCGATCATCGCGGTAGCTGCCCAGAACCCTTCGGGCAGCACCAGCCCCTGCGCCTGCGCCAGGTTGACCGCCAGCCCGCACAGGATCCCGATCACCAGCGGCGTGCGCAGCACCCCGCCCAGCGCCCGCATCGACACCCCCGCCACCGACATCGTGCCGCCGCGGGCCAGCGTGAATTCCATCAACGTGATGCCGAGGGTATAGAACAGCGGCGAATGAAAGGTGACGATCGCATAGTTGCCGGCCAGCGCCTGCGGGCCATAGGCCCGTTCGGTGATCGGCACGCCCAGCAACAGCGTGTTCGAGAACATCGACGCAAAGCCGATGGCGACGCAGTCCGCGGGCGGGCGGCCAAAGATCAGGCGGGCGCCGAAATATCCCGCCGCAAAGCCGGCCAGCGCCCCCGCATAGAACGAGCCCACCGCGCCCGTGTCGAAGCTGGCGGTGAAATCGACCGCTGCAATCGACTGGAACAACAGCACGGGCAAGGCGAAGTTCTGCGCGAAACGCTGGATCCCGTCCACGTCCCGAGGGCCGAGCCAGCCGCGCCAGGCGGTGAAATAGCCAAAGCCGATCACCAGAAAGACCGGCAGCAGCACCGAAAACAGCAGCGTCATAGGCCGATCACCAGGCCGTCATAGGCAGGAATGACGTGATCGGGCGTTTCGGCCAGCACCGCGTCATGGTCAAGGTCGATATGCATGTTGGTGATGACGGCGCGGCGCGCGCGCGCCCGTTCGATCCAGCCGAGCGTCAGGGACAGATGGGCGTGGCTTGGATGAGGCGTGCGCCGCAGGGCGTCGCAGATGAACAGATCGGCATCCATGATGGCCGGCCAGGCGGCTTCGGGGATGGCCTTGACATCGGGCAGATAGACCAGCGCGGCCCCCCCTCGGGCGGGGCAATGCGAAAGCCCAGCGCGGTGATATCGCCGTGATCGACCGCAAAGGGCGTCAGCGACAGGGCGCCCCCCGGCCCGTCGATGACGAAGGGACCGTCGATCCGGTTCAGCGCCACGATCGGGGGATAGGAGGATCCGGGCGGCGTTTCAAAGACATAGCCAAAGCGGCTTGTCAGCGCCGCGGCGGTCGGCGCGTCGGCCCAGCCGGCCAGCATGGTGCCGCGGTTATGGGCGATCTGGCGCAGGTCGTCGATGCCGTGGATGTGGTCGGCATGGGGGTGGGTCCAGACCACGGCGTCAAGGATGCCGACGCCCGCATCGGTCAGCTGCGGCACCAGGTCGGGGCCGGTGTCGATCAGAACGCGCGTCGTGCCGCCCGCCCCGCTTCGGTCAAGCAGCAGCGCGCAGCGGCGGCGGCGGTTGCGCGGGTTGGCGGGATCGCATGCCCCCCAGTGCCCCCCCAGCCGCGGCACCCCCCCCGACGATCCGCAGCCGAGGATCGTGGCCCGGATCATTCCTGCCTCCCCGATCGGGACGGGGCCGTTCGGGCCGCCTTGGTGAACAGGCGGTCAAAGTTCGCGCTGGTCAGCGCGGCAAAATCGCGCGGGCTCATGCCCAGCACCTCGGCCCCCACGCGGGCGGTATGGGCAACGAAGGCAGGCTCGTTGCGCTTGCCGCGATGGGGCGGAGGCGCGAGGAAAGGGGCGTCGGTTTCCACCAGCACCCGATCGGGGGGCGCGGCGGCAAAGATCGCGCGTATCTCGGCCGAACGGGGGAATGCGGCGATCCCCGACATCGACAGGTAAAATCCCAGATCCAGCGCGGTTCGTGCCAGTTCGGCGCCCGAGCTGTAGCAGTGCATCACGCAGCCGAACGCCCCCGCCGCGTGTTCGCGGATCAGGATGTCCGCCATGTCGGCATCAGCGTCGCGCGAATGGATGATGAGCGGCAGCCGCGTCCGGCGCGCCGCCTCGATATGGATGGCAAGGCTTTCCTTCTGCAGCGCCGCGCTGTCGGCGCTGTAGTGATAGTCCAGTCCCGTTTCCCCTATGCCGACGAATTTGGGGTGTGCGGACAGGGCGACAAGCTGGTCCACACTTGCCATCGGCTCCTCTGCGGCCTGCATGGGGTGGGTGCCTGCGGCGTAGAAAACGCCCTCATGCGCCTCGGCAATGGCGCGGATCGCGGGTTCCTGGCGCAGGCGCGTGCAGATGGTGACCATCCGCGTCACCCCGGCGCGGCGCGCGCGTTCGATCAGGCCGGGCAGATCGCCCTGGAAATCGGGAAAGTCGAGATGACAATGGCTGTCCACCAGGGGGCTGTCCACGAACGGATCATCCCCGGGGAATGGCGGCTTGTCGTTCATCGGCTCATCCCCTTCCGGCTGCGTCCGTCGCGCCCGGTCCTTGGGCAAGGGTCAGCAGCATATCCATCACCAGCGCGGCCGGGTCAAGGTTGACAGCGCGTCCCCGCCGGGCCCGCGCCGAAAGATGCGCCTGGGCGCCTGCCCAGTGGCGCGAGGCATCTTCGTCAGGCGAAAGGCGCGCCAGCAGCGCGCCTTCGCCCTGCGCCGCTTCGGGCAGGGGCGGCCCCATCAGTCCCGCGCGCGCGGCCCGCGACAGAAAGCGGTCGATCAGCGTCATCGTCAGATCAAAGGGGTCCCCTTCGGCCCCCGCACGCGCGCCTGCCGCCTCGGCAAAGGCCGCAGAGCGCACCCGGTCAAGGGCCGGCAGGCCCGAAAGCAGCGCGACCAGTTCGCCATAACGGTCCAGCCCCCCTTGGCCGGCCAGGCGCAGCGCCTCGCCGACCGAGCCGCCGGCCAGCGCCGCCAGCCGCGCCGGATCGCCCTGGACCTGCAACGGTGCAAGCGCCTCGGCCATCGCTTCGGGGCAAAGGGGCGTCAGCCGCAGCGTCCGGCAGCGCGAGCGGATCGTCGGCAGCAGCCGCCCCGGTTGATGCGACACCAGCAGCAGCACGCCGTCGGTGGGCGGCTCTTCGAGCATCTTCAGCACTGCGTTGGCAGCGGCGGTGTTCATCTCGTCGGCGGCGTCGATGATGGCGACCCGGCGGCCTCCTTCAGCGGCACTCATGTGAAAGAACGAGATCAGGCGGCGGATGTCGTCCACCACGATCTCGGACCTGAGCCGCCCGGTCCGCTCATCGACGCTGCGCCGGACCAGATGCAGCCGCGGCTCGGACAATGCCGTGATCCGGCGGATGGCTGGATGGGTTTCGGGCACGGCGATGTCGTCCGCATCGCCCCCCGCGATCAGCCAGCGCGCGATCGCCCAGGCCAGCGTCGCCTTGCCGGTGCCGCGCGGCCCGGTCAGCAGCCAGCCGTGATGCAGCCGCCCAGCAGCCGCCGCGGCCAGAAAAGCGGCCACGGCCTCGTCCTGCCCGATGACGCGCGGCGCGTGGCGCGGATGGGGCGCGCCGGGCACGCGGTCCGCCTCGACGGGCGGATCCTCGGCCGCGCCGCTCACAGGGCGGCCCTGACGCGGGCGGCAACCGCATCGGCATCGCCGGACCCGTCGATCAGCCGGATGCGGGCCGGGTGGGCCGCGGCAAGGGCGCGAAACCCCTCGCGCAGGCGCGCCTGGAACGGCAGGCCCATTGATTCGAACCGTTCCTCGGCGCCCGCGACGGGCGAGAGGGCGGGATTGCACCCGGTCCCCGCCGCGCCTGGCGCCCCGCCCGGAGATGATGTTTGCGCCTCCATCCCGGATCGTTCCTCAGTCACGCCCGCCGGGCCATGGCACATGGCGGCCCCGGCGCCGCGCCGTGCCGTTCGCGCCATAGCCTTGGCCGGATCAAGGTCGATGATGAAGGTGGCATCCGGTTCGATCCCGATCATCAGCTCGTGGACAAGGTTGACGGCCCCGGCCAGATCGCCCCGCGTCACGCCCTGATAGACGCGGCTTGAATCGGCAAAACGGTCGGTGATGACCCAGGCACCGCTGTCGAGGGCGGGGCGGATGGTGCGTTCCAGGTGATCGCGCCGGGCGGCGGCAAACAGCAGCAGCTCGGTTTCCGGCGACCAGCGATCCGCCAAGCCCTCGACCAGCAGGTGGCGGATCTGCTCGGCTCCGGGCGATCCGCCCGGCTCTCGGGTCAAGACGACCGCCCGTCCTTCGGCGCGCAGCGTCTCGGCCAGCCGCCTCGCCTGGGTGGATTTGCCCGAGCCGTCGATGCCCTCGAAGCTGATGAACATCGGTAAGCTGCGCCCCGCCTGACGTTTCGATCCGGGCGCCTGAGTGGCCCGGCGCGCTTTTACCCTCACGCGCCGGCCGCGGCCATCACCCTGTGGCCCAGACGGCGCGCCGCATTCTGCAGGCGGCCGACAAAGCCGGCGCGGGCCACGTCCTCGGCCGCGACCAGCGGCAGGCGCGATTCGACCGAGCCGGGCACGCTGACCACCAGCTCGCCCAGCCGCTGCCCGGCGGCGATCGGCGCCTCGACTGGTCCGTTGAACACCGCCTCGGCCGTCACGCCCGCGGCCGCGCCGGCCGGGATAAGGACGTTCACGCCGTCCTGCGTGGTCAACGCGACACGGCGCGACGCCCCGAGCCAGACCGGCGCCCATGCGACCCGTTCGCCCTTGGGCACCACCGTCTTCATCGTGAACTGACGGAAGGCCCAGTTGACGATGCGCTCGGCCTCCTCGGCGCGGGCCTTTTCCGAGGGCAGCCCGGTGAGAACGAAGATGATGCGCCGCCCGTCCTGGACCGCCGATCCGACCAGGCCATAGCCCGCCTCGTCGGTGTGGCCGGTCTTCAGCCCATCGGCCCCGATCCCCAGATGCAGCAGCGGGTTGCGGTTGCGCTGGTTCGCAGGGGCGCGGTTGTCGAAGGCGAACTGCTCGATCGAGAAGTTCTTGTAGAGTTCGGGAAAGTCGTTGACCAGATGCTCGGCCAGCAGTCCCAGATCATGGGTGGACATCCGGTGTTGCGGATCGGGCCAGCCCGAGGCATTGGTGAGGTTCGTCTGCGTCAGCCCCAGCGCCTTTGCCCGCGCCGTCGCCTCGCGGGCAAAGGCGCTTTCGGTGCCCGCCAGCCCCTCGGCCACCACGACGCAGGCATCGTTTCCCGACAGCACGATGATGCCCTTGATGAGCTCTTCGACGGTGGGACGGTCGCGTTCGTTCAGGAACATGGTCGATCCCTTCATCTCACGCGCATTGGTGGAGACCGGAAAGCGCGTGTCCAGCGACACGCGCCCCTCGTGGATCGCCTCGAACAGCATATAGACCGTCATCAGCTTGGACATGGACGCAGGCGGCATCGGCACATCGGCGTTCTTGTCCATCAGCACGGTTCCGGTCGCCATGTCATAGACCCAGGCCGAACGGGCATTGGTGTCGAAGGCCAGCGCGGGCGCCGCGCACAGCAGCGCGGCCAACAGCGCCAGCAAGGGACGCAGCGCGCGAAGGACCGGGAAAGACAGCATGACGGCACCCCTGCATTGTCGTGGGCAGGGTTAACCCAGGCCCGACCCGCCCGCAACGCCGCCGTCCTCTTGCATAGGGGCTGCCGGTAAAGATTCCCTCAACCGGGGGCGTTCAGCGCCCCATGGCCGCGCGCCAGTGCCGGCGGCACAGCGAAACATAGCTTTCGTTTCCACCCACCTGGATCTGTGCGCCCTGGCGCAGCGGCTGCCCGTCCGTGTCCAGCCTCACGACCATCGTGGCCTTGCGTCCGCAATGGCAGATGGTGCGCACCTCGCGCAGGTCATCGGCGATCGCCAGCAGCGCGGCCGATCCCGGAAACAGCTCGCCGCGAAAATCGCTGCGCAGCCCATAGGCCATGACCGGCTGGCCGAGATCGTCGGCCACGCGCGCAAGCTGCCAGACCTGCGCGGCGGTCAGGAACTGCGCCTCGTCCACGAAGATGCAGGCAGCCCCTGCACCCTGGTCCTGCACGAGGGCAAACAGGTCGGCATCGGGGCCGAAGGCGACGGCATCCTCGGCGATGCCGATCCGGCTGGCGATGCGGCCCGCCCCCGCGCGGGTATCCACCGCCGCGGTCAGCAGCAGCGTGGTCATGCCCCGTTCGCGATAGTTGTAGGACGCCTGCAACAGCAGCGTGCTCTTGCCGGCGTTCATCGTCGAGTAGTGGAAATACAGCTTGGCCATGCCGCCCGCATAAGAGCAGGCGAACCGGCCCTGCAAGCCCTGCGGGTGCCTCGGCCCGCGGCGTGATGGCCGCGGGCCGGGCGGTCAGCCCTGGCGCTGCTGCGACTTGGGCGCGCGCGAGGGGCGGCGGGGCGGACGGCTGCGCTGCGCAGCTGCGCCCGCGCCTGCAGGCTTGCCGCCTGCGCGGCGGGGGGCAGGGGCCGGGCCTGCGGGCGGCTCGCCGCCGATCACGGGGATCTGCGCCTTCATGGCGCGTTCGATCGCGCGCAGGTCGCCCACCTCATCGGGGGCGCAGAACGCCACCGCGCGCCCGTCCCGCCCAGCCCGCGCGGTGCGGCCGATGCGGTGGACATAGTTTTCCGGCACATTGGGCAGGTCATAGTTATAGACATGCGCCACCTCGGGGATGTCGAGGCCCCGCGCCGCCACATCGGTCGCCACCAGCACCTGGGTCTGGCCCTCGCGGAAGCTTGCCAGCGCCCGTTCGCGCTGGCCCTGGCTCTTGTTGCCGTGGATGGCGCCCACCTTGAAGCCCCATTTCTCCAGCAGCTTGGACAGCTTGTCCGAACCATGCTTGGTGCGGCCGAAGACGATCGCCAGCTCGCCGGGGTGCCTGGCCAGATATTCCGCCAGCAGCGCCGCCTTGTCGCCCTGATTCACGAAATGCACGCCCTGCTCGATCTTTTCCGCGGCCTTGCCGGGCGGGTTCACCGCCACGCGGACCGGATCGGTCAGATAGCTTTCGGCCAGTTCCTCCATCAGCTTGGGCATGGTGGCGGAAAACAGCATCGTCTGGCGGTTGCGCGGCAGCAGCCGGGCGATGCGGCGCAGCGCGTGGATGAAGCCGATGTCCAGCATCTGGTCAGCCTCGTCCAGCACCAGAAAGCCGGTCTGGTCGAACTGCACCGCGCCGCGTTCGATCAGGTCGATCAGGCGGCCGGGGGTTGCGATCAGGATGTCCACGCCCCGCGACAGGCGGTCCACCTGCACGTTGATCGAGGCGCCGCCCACGACGCGAAAGGCGCGCAGGCCGGTGCCCCTGGCAAAGCCTTCGACATTCTGGGCGATCTGGGTGGCCAGTTCGCGCGTCGGGGCCAGCACCAGCGCCCGGCAGGATTTCGGCGCGGGACGTTCGCCCGCGACCAGCAGCCGCGTCAGCATCGGCAGGCCGAAGGCGGCGGTCTTGCCCGTGCCGGTCTGCGCCAGACCCAGAAGGTCGCGGCCCGCGACGATGGCGGGGATCGCCTCGGCCTGAATCGGGGTCGGCTCGTTCAGGCCCAGTTCGGGCAGGTTGATGGCGACGCGCTTGTCGATGCCCATGCGGGTAAAAGGCGTGTCCATGTCCGGGATCGCGCGGCGGATGAAGGGTTCGGCCTGGTCCTCGGCCCGCGCCTTCTTGGCGCGGCCGGGGCCGCGGCGGGCGGCGAAACCTTCGGATTTCGGCTTGTCGGCGGACGCGCTGCGGGGCGCCCCGTCGCGGCCGTCATGGGCACGCTCGCGCGGCGCGGGACCGCGACCGCGGCCTGCAAGGCTCGGGCCAGCGGAGGAGGTGTCGTTGCCTGCGGTGCGGCGGGCGGGTCGGTTGTGGTCGGTCATGTCTCTCATGCTTCCGAAGGCGCCGTGCCCCGTATCGGAACGGCGCGGGAACAGCCGGGTTGCCCGAAAGGCGCGCGGCGACGTAGGGGCGCAGGTCGGCGATACGAGACCCGCGGGCAACCCTGCGTGAAAGGGGAAACCGGTGAAGCGTCCGGCCCTCGCATAACTATCTGCGGCTGCTCACGCGGCAGCGGGCCTTGACGATTCATAGATCGGACCGGAGGCGGCCAAAGTCAAGGGCCGGTCGTCAGCCGCAGCGCGAATGGCCGCAGCTGGGGCAGGTCAGGCAGCCTTCGACCATGCGCATCCCCGGCATGCCGCAGGCCGGGCAGGCCGGCCCCGGCGCGGGTTCAGGCGCCGGTTCCGCAGCCGCCGGCAGGGCGGTGGGGTCGGACTTGAGGCCCGCCCCCTCAGCGGCAAGGAACCCGATCGCCACCATGTGCCGTTCGATCACGCCCCCGATGGCCGCGAGGATCGAGGGGACATAGCGCCCCTCCATCCAGGCGCCGCCGCGCGGGTCGAACACGGCCTTGAGTTCCTCGACCACGAAGCTGACATCGCCCCCGCGCCGGAACACGGCCGAGATCATCCGCGTCAGCGCCACGGTCCAGGCGTAATGCTCCATGTTCTTGGAATTGATGAAGACCTCGAAGGGCCGCCGGCGGCCGCCCTCGTCGATGTCGTTGAGCGTGATGTAGATCGCGTGTTCGCTGCCGGGAAACCTGAGCTTGTAGGTCGCCCCGTCCAGCGCCGCTGGCCGGTCCATGGGCTGGTCCAGACAGGGGAGAGGGGCGCGCGGCGCCGGCGCCGCCGGGGCCACCGACAGCACCGATCCGGTCACCTCATTGGGACGATAGGTGGTGCAGCCCTTGCAGCCCTGATCCCAGGCGGCAAGATACACGTCCTTGAACGCCTCGAACGAGATGTCCTCGGGGCAGTTGATGGTCTTGGAGATCGAGCTGTCCACCCATTCCTGCGCGGCCGCCTGCATGGCGACGTGATCCAGCGGATCCAGCGTCTGGGCATCGACGAACCATGCGGGCAGCGGCGCGTCCCCCATCCGCTCGCGCCACAGCGAAACCGCATAGTCCACGACCTCTTCCTCGATGCGGGTGCCGTCCTTCTGCAACACCTTGCGGGTATAGGCATGGGCAAAGACCGGCTCGATCCCCGAACTGACATTGCCGGCGTAAAGCGAGATGGTCCCCGTCGGCGCGACCGAGGTCAGCAGCGCGTTGCGGATGCCGTGTTCGCGCACCGCGGCGCGCACATCCTCGTCCATCCGCCGCATGAAGCCCGAGCCGAGATATGCCCCGGCGTCGAACAGGGGAAACGGCCCCTTTTCGCGGGCCAGCCCGACACTGGCCAGATAGGCCGCACGGGCGATCCGGCGCATCCAGCGGCGGGTCATGTCGGCCGCCTCGGGCGCGCCATAGCGCAGGCCGATCATCATCAGCGCATCGGCAAGCCCCGTCACGCCCAGCCCGATGCGGCGCTTCAGCCGCGCCTCCTCGGCCTGCCGGGGCAGGGGAAAGCGGCTGGCATCCACGACATTGTCCATCATCCGAATGGCAGTGGCGACAAGATCGTCCAGCGCGCCTTCGTCAAGCCGCGCCTGGGGGCCGAAGGGATCATCGACCAGCCGCGCCAGGTTCACCGAACCCAGAAGGCAGGCGCCATAGGGCGGCAGGGGCTGTTCGCCGCAGGGGTTGGTGGCCGCGATCGTTTCGGCATAGCCGAGATTGTTCATGGCATTGATGCGGTCGATGAAGATGACGCCGGGTTCGGCGTAATCATAGGTCGCGCGCATGATCGCATCCCACAGCGCGCGGGCGCGGACGGTGCGATAGGTCTGTCCGTCAAAGACCAAAGGCCAGTCCTGATCGGCCCTGACCGCGGCCATGAAGCCGTCCGTCACCAGCACCGACAGGTTGAACATGCGCAGCCGCGCGCTGTCCTGCTTGGCGGCGATGAAATCCTCGATATCTGGATGATCGCAGCGCATGGTGGCCATCATCGCCCCGCGGCGGCTGCCCGCCGACATGATGGTGCGGCACATGGCATCCCACACATCCATGAAGGACAGCGGCCCCGAGGCGTCGGCGGCCACCCCCTTCACCTCGGCCCCGCGCGGGCGGATGGTGCTGAAGTCATAGCCGATCCCGCCGCCCTGCTGCATGGTCAGCGCCGCTTCCTTGAGCGACTGGAATATCCCCTCGATGGTATCGGGGATGGTGCCCATGACGAAACAGTTGAACAGCGTCACCGATCGCCCGGTGCCCGCCCCCGACAGGATGCGGCCCGCCGGCAGAAAGCGGAAATCGGACAGGGCGGCGTAGAAGCGCTCCTCCCAGGCTGCGGGGTCGGCCTCGACGCTGGCAAGATCGCGGGCGACGCGCCGCCAGCTGTCCTCGACCGTCGCATCGGCCGGGGCGCCGTCAGCGGCGCGCAGGCGGTATTTCATGTCCCAGATCTGCTCGGCGATGGGGGCTGCGAAACGGGTCATGGGGGCATCCTGGCAGAGGGCGGCGGAAAGGGGCAGGATCGTTTCATGCGCCAGCGCGGCCGGCCTGGCAACACCGGGCGGGCATCAGCTCCTGGCATGCATCCCGCGCAGCGCCCGGCGGTTGATCTTGCCGGTGGGCGTCCGGGGCAGCGCGTCCAGATGGATGTATTCGCGCGGCTGCTTATAGCGGGCCAGCACCTCTTGCGCGGCCATGCGCAGCGTCTCGGCCCCGGCCGGTCCGGTCCAGAACAGCGCGATCACCGACACCCCGCCCCCGACAGGCAGCTCGGCCGCCGCCAGCTCGCCCGCGCCGGGAATGCCTGCCAGCGCATCCTCGACCTCGGCCGGGGCAACGCGATAGCCGCCGGCATTCATCATGTCGTCGGCCCGCCCCAGGGTCGAGATCGCGCCATCCGTTGCGGCCACGGCCAGATCGCCGGTCAGGAACCACTCGCCGCAAAAGCGGGATGCGGTTTCCTCGGGCTGGCCGAGATAGCCCAGGAAAAGCCCCGGATCGCTGCGATGGACGGCCAGCAGGCCGGGCGCGCCCGGCGGCTGCGCCTCGCCATCCTCGGACAGCACGGCGATGCGGCGGCCCGGCTGGGGATAGCCGGCAGTCCCATCGGGCGCAGGGCGGGCGGGCGAGCCGGACAGGAAGGTCGAGCATTCCGACATTCCCATCGCCTCGTGCAGGTCGGTCCCGGTCCGCGCTTGCCAGGCGCGACGCAAGGCAGGGTCCAGCCGTTCGCCCGCCGTCAGGGCGTGCCGCAGATCGGGCAGGGGCTGCCAGTCGGCGCGCAGCATCCGGCGATAGACGCCCGGCGCGGCAGCGATGATCGTGGCGCCATGCCGCCGCGCCAGCAGCGGGATCTGTTCGATGGCGGTGCCTTCCGCAGGGATCAGTGCGGCGGCCCCGAGGGTCCAGGGATCCATCAGCCCGGTGCCGAGGGTAAAGGTCCAGTTGAAGGCCCCCGCATGCAGCAGCCGGTCGCCGGGACCAAGGCCATACCAGCCGTTGAACATCATCGCGCGCGCGAGGATTGCCCGATGGGCATGCATGACCGCGCGGGGTTTGCCTGATGTGCCCGAGGTATAGACGATATAGGCCAACCGGTCCGGGTCACCCCGTTCGAACGGGGCCGGGGGCAGAGCGGCCATTTCTGCCAGCGCGCCGACGGGCAGCACCGGCGCGGGATTGCCCTGCGGCAAGGGAACGCCGGTTCCTGCAATGATGAGAGCGGGCTCGATCCCGGCGGCAAGGGCAGTGATTTCGGGCACCGTCAGCATGGCCGAGCTGGGCACCGGGACCAGCCCGGCGGTGATGCAGGCCAGATAGGCGACGGGAAAGGCCGGCTCGTTTCCCATGCGCAGCAGCACCCTCGCCCCAGGGGGCAGGCCGCGCTGGCGCAGGCCCGTCGCGGCGCCCCGGACGGCGGCGATCAGGCGCGCATAGGACCAGCGCTCGGCGCGCGAGGGCGACAGGACCGCCAGCGCCAGCCGGTCGGGCGCGGCCATCCCGGCGGCAAGGACATGTTCGGCAAGGTTGAAACCAGACGAGGCAGTGAGGGTCATGGCCGTGACTGTGTCGCAGCCGAGGCGCGGCGGCAAGCGGGCAGAGGTGCCGGCCCGCAATGAAGAACCCCAGATAACAGGACGGCCCGCGTTTCCGCAGGCCGCCGACAATCCCTTGGACAGGGCGATTGACGCAGGCCGCCCGGCGGCCCGCCGATCCGATCAGAGCAGACGCAGGTCCGACGCCGAGGCGCGGCCGTCGCGGCCGGACTGAAGCTCGTACTGGATCTTCTGGTTGTCGTTCAGGCCGGTCAGGCCCGCACGTTCCACCGCCGAGATGTGGACGAAAACATCCTTGCCGCCATCATCGGGTGCGATGAAGCCGTAGCCCTTGGTGGCGTTGAACCATTTAACCGTTCCGGTCGCCATGACCTTCTCTCCTTCGTTTTCCTGCGGGCGATATTGCCAACAGGCCGTGCAGCCCTTTCGCAGTCCGGCTGCCCCGTGAAGGGAGGCGGTAGAAAGTATCGCTCACGCAAGCCAAGGATGCCTGATTCGCAATCGGTCGCCAAGGGCCAAAATCAACCCCGCAATGCCGTGCCTGCCGCCGTTTGCCGCCGCTGCGGGGGCAGCGGGGCTGTTGCGGGCGCAGCGCGCCGCGCGGCGGCGCCGTCCTGCCGGACAGACCGCCAGCCCTCGCGGCAAGCCCCTGCGTTCCGGTTGGGCCTGCGATAAGGCGGCTCAGCGCAGGTCGGGCGCCGTCGCCTCGCCCGCAAGCGCGCCGACCGCTTCGTCCAGCGGGCAGGACTGCGAGCCCTGGCTGTCCAGGCGGCGGATCGACACGCTGCGCTGCTCGACCTCCTTCATGCCGACCGCCATGATGACCGGCACCTTGGCCAGCGAATGTTCGCGGACCTTGTAGTTGATCTTTTCGTTGCGGGTGTCGGCTTCGGCCCGGATGCCGGCGGCAGTCAGCGCATCCACCACCTCGCGCACGTAATCATCCGCGTCCGAGACGATGGAGGCGACGACCACCTGCCGCGGCGCCAGCCACAGCGGCAGCTTGCCGGCAAAGTTCTCGATCAGCATGCCGATGAAGCGTTCAAAGCTGCCCAGCACGGCGCGGTGCAGCATGACCGGGCGATGCTTGGCGCCGTCCTCGCCGATATAGTTGGCGTCCAGCCGCTCGGGCAGGTTCGGGTCAACCTGCAGCGTGCCGCATTGCCAGTCGCGGCCGATGGCGTCGGTCAGCACGAATTCCAGCTTGGGCCCGTAAAAGGCGCCCTCGCCCTCGAAGATCTCGTGGTCGTGCCCGGCCGCGCGCACGGCGTTCGCCAGCGCCGCCTCGGCATGATCCCAGCTTTCCTCGCTGCCGATGCGCTTTTCGGGGCGGGTGGACAGCTTGATGCGGAATTTCTCGAAGCCGAGATCGCGATAGACTTGGGTGAGAAAGCTGATGAAGCGGGTCGATTCGCTTTCGATCTGCGCCTCGGTGCAGAAGATATGCGCATCATCCTGGGTGAAGCCGCGCACCCGCATGATGCCGTGCAGCGCGCCCGACGGCTCATAGCGGTTGCACGAGCCGAACTCGGCCATGCGCAGCGGCAGGTCGCGATAGGATTTCAGGCCCACGTTGAACACCTGGACATGGCAGGGGCAGTTCATCGGCTTGAGCGCATTGATCGTCTTTTCGCGGGCATGATCCTCGTCCACTTCGACGATGAACATGTTTTCCTGATAGTTTTCCCAGTGTCCGCTGGCTTCCCACAGCTTGCGGTTCACGACCTGCGGGGTGTTCACCTCGACATAGCCCGCCCGCCGCTGCTGTCGGCGCATGTAGTCCTGCAAGGTGGTGTAGATCGTCCAGCCGTTCGGGTGCCAGAACACCTGGCCGGGCGCCTCCTCCTGCATGTGGAACAGGTCCATCTCGCGGCCCAGCTTGCGGTGGTCGCGCTTTGCGGCCTCCTCGAGCATGGTCATGTGGGCCTTCAGCTCGTCCCGGTTGCGGAAGGCCACGCCATAGATGCGTTGCAGCATCGGGCGGGTGGAATCGCCCAGCCAGTAGGCGCCCGCGACATGGGTCAGCTTGAAGGCGTCGGCGGGCAGCTGGCCGGTCGATTGCAGGTGCGGGCCGCGGCACAGATCCTGCCAATCGCCATGCCAGTACATGCGCACATCCTCGCCCTCGGGGATGCGGTCCAGCAGCTCGAGCTTGAACGGCTCGCCCGCCGCCTCGTAATGGGCGCGGGCGCGGGCGCGGTCCCAGACCTCGGTGCGGACCGGATCGCGGGCGGCGATGATCTGGCGCATCCTCGCCTCGATCTGCGCGAGATCCTCGGGCGTGAACGGCTCGGCCCGGTCGAAATCGTAGAACCAGCCATGATCGCGCACCGGGCCGATCGTGACCTTCACGTCGGGCCAGATTTCCTGCACGGCGCGGGCCATGACATGGGCCAGATCATGGCGGATCAGTTCCAGCGCCGGACCCGTATCCTTGATCGTGTTGATCGACAGCCGCCCCGGAGCGGTGATCGGCCATGCCAGGTCGATGTGCCGCTCGTCCAGCGTGGCGCTGATGGCGGCCTTGGCAAGGCTGGGGGCGATCGATGACGCGACCTCGGCGGCCGTGATCCCGGCGGGATAGTCGCGGACGGCGCCATCGGGGAAGGTCAGGGAAATCTGGTCGGCCATCTGCGGCTCCTCGTCGGTTCGGCGCCCACGGAACGCCCGGCTGCGGGTTGTGGCGGGTGCTGTGGCGCGCAAGGCGGGCGCTGTCAATGCCAAGGCGCCGCTGTTGCAGCCGGGGGCTTCACGCCCCCGGACCCCCGTGGGATATTTCCGTGCAGAAGAAACCGAAAGGACGCGGATCATGAGCGGGCATTTCCAGACACGCGGCGGGCGGCGGCTTGCCTTTGACAGGCTGGACGGGGGCGGCGCGCTGCCGGGCGTCGTGTTCATCCACGGATTCCGGTCGGACCGGAACGGGACCAAGGCGCTTGATCTGGAGGAATGGTGCCGCGAGACGGGCAGGGGGATGCTGCGCTTTGACCTGGCCGGTCACGGCGAAAGCGATGGCGCCGTCGAGGATTTCGGGATCACCGACTGGCTGGACGATGCCCGCGAGATCATCGACGCCCAGGCGCTAGGGCCGCAGGTTCTGGTCGGATCGTCACTGGGCGGCTGGCTGGCCCTGCTGCTGGCGCGCGAAGATCCGCGCCGCTGGGCCGGGCTGGTGACCATCGCCGCGGCGCCCGATTTCACCCGGCGCATGCAGCAGGAAATGGGCGAGGAAGAGCGCGCCGCCCTGGCCGAGCAGGGGCGGATCACCCGGCCGAGCGCCTATGGCGAGGATTACGTCTTTTCGCACCGGCTGTTCGAGCAGGGGGAGGACAACCGGATTTTTGATGCGCCGCTGCTGCTGACGATGCCGGTGCGGATGCTGCAGGGCAAGGCCGACCAAGAGGTGCCGCCATCCGAGGCGACAGCCCTGCGCGATCATGCCGAGGGGCCGGACATCGAACTGACGATCGTGGAGGATGCTGACCACCGGTTTTCGCAACCTGAACATCTGCAGATGATCCGGGCCGCCATCGAGGATGTCAGCATTCGCTGACATCCTGCCTGGTCTGGTCTGTCTGCTGCGCCTTTAGGGCCGGCACCTGGCCGGCAGACCGGCGGGCACGGCATTGGCCGCGCGCCGCCGCCATCGGCGCCGTCAGGTGAAATCGACGGTGAAATGATCGCCCATGTCGGGCTTGGCGCCCGTCACCTTGGACTTGGCGATCTCGTAGAGGAAGGAAAGCGCGCCATCAGTCGTCCACACCTCGGCAAGATCAAGCGACAGCCTGAGCAGCCGCACATCATCATCGCGCTTGCCTTCCTCGAACCAGCTCGAGGCGACGGCATTCCATATCTCGTCCAGCTTTTCCCGGTCGTCGGACAAGGAAAGCCGTCCCTCGATCCGGGCATACAGCTTGCCGCCCTGGCTGCTGACGGCATGGACAGCCTTTTGCGGGCCGGCCGCGACGCTTTCGGCCAGATCGGTGCCTGCCGCCGTGATGAACCACAGGGCGCCTTCCTCGGGGTCGGCGTAATGCGACATGGGCACCAGCCGCCATTCTGGCGCGCAGCCCAGCATCCCGGCCCTCACATCCTCAAACCGTTTCCAGAATGTATCGCGCTCGCTCATGGGGCACCCCTGTCCTGTTTGCAGCGGTCAACCGCAAAGGCGCCGCGGGGCTCCTTCCCCGCGGCGGGCGCTCAGACGGGCATGCTGGCATTGCCGGACGGCTCTGGCGATGCGGCCGCCCTGTCGGCGTCAGGCTGATCCGCGACCCCGTCTGCCTTGGACAGCGCAGCGGGGGGCGCGCCGCCTGTATCGTTGCGGGCCTTGTCGGCTCGGCGGCGCTTGCGTTGGGCCCGGGCGGGGTCGCGGGAATGTTCGTCAATGAAATCAAGCACCAGCGGCCGGATATTCAACCGCCAGCTCTTGCCGGCAAAGATCCCGTAATGTCCGGCCCCCGGCTCCAGATGCTGTGCCTTTTTCTGATCCGGCAGCCCCGTACACAGATCCAGCGCCGCGACGCATTGGCCGGGGGCGGAGATATCGTCATTCGCGCCCTCGACCGTCATCACGGCCACATTGGTGATTCGGCCGATATCCACGGGTTTGCCGCCCACGCTGAAACGATTCTGCGCGATCTCGAGCTTTTTGAAGATGCGATCGACGGTGGAAAGGTAGAATTCGGCGGTCATGTCCATGACGGCAAGATATTCGTCATAGAATTTGTTGTGGCGGTCGCCCTCGGTGCCCTGTCCGGACGCCTCGGCGAAGATCTTGTCCATGAAGGCCTGTCGGTGGGTATCGGCATTCATCGCGATGAACGATGCCAGCTGGGCCAATCCCGGATAAACCATCCGGCCCGCGCCCTTGTATTTGAAGCCGACCTGCTGGATGACGAACTGCTCCAGCTCTCCCATCGTGACGCGGTTGCCGAAATCGGTGACCTCGGTGGCGGCGGCGTCCGGATCGATCGGGCCGCCGATCAGCGTCAGCGTGCGCGGCTGGGCGGCGGGGTTTTCCTCGGCCAGCAGCGCGGTTGCAGCCAGGGCCAGCGGGGCGGGCTGGCAGACCGCGACGATATGCAGGTCCGGCCCCAGATGTGTCATGAAATCGACCAGATAGCGGGTATAGTCCTCTATGTCGAACTTGCCCGCGCTGACCGGGATATCGCGGGCATTGGTCCAATCGGTCACCCAAACATCGCAATCGGGCAGCAGCGAGGTCACGGTGGAACGCAGCAGTGTCGCATAATGGCCCGACATGGGCGCCACCAGCAGCACCCGGCGTTCCATCGGATCGCGCCGGGCCACGCGGAAACGCACGAGATTGCCGAAGGGACGTTCCAGTTCCGGCTCGACATAGACGATATGGTCCTGCCCCTCTTTCCCGGCGATGGGGGGGATTTCCCAATCGGGCTTGATGACCATGCGGGCAAAGCTGCGTTCGGTGACGCGCCCCCAGGCCGAGAGCATCTTGAACAGCGGCGTCGGCATCAGGGCGAAGATGGGATAGGAGGCGATGGCGCGTGCCGATGCGCCCATCCATTCGTTGGTGTTCCTCAGGGTTTCCATCGCGTCGTAGGACACAATCCCCCGGTATCCCTTGTAGGTCATCGGTGCGATCCTTCGTAAATGCCGCTTGAGGCGCAAAGTCCGGTTTACGAATTTCGTGAACCGAGTCTAATTGAAGCACGGTAGGGAGGAGCTGGTGCCATGGCAAGGAAGCGTGACAAGAAGAACCCGGCCGCAGGCGGGATCGACCCGGCCCAGCCGGATGCGGCAAGGGACATCGCCATGAACATGGATGGCCTGCCCCAAGATGGCGCCGCCCCCCTTGCCGCAGGCGCCGCGCCCGGCCCTTCCGCAGACGGCGGCGCCGAGGCCGGCCAGGGCACCGCCCCCCGCATCCCCGAGGCGGGCTTTGGCGATACCGGCCCTGCCGGCGATGCCCCGCAGGGCGCGGCCTCGCCCGAGGACTTTGCGGCGGCGCTGGAAGCCGTTCCTGCCGAAACGGCCGCGGCCCTTGTCACCGCGGACATGGCCGCCGATCTGGTGGCTGCCCCGGCTGGCGGTGACGCGCCGGGCAAGCTGCCTGCGGCGGCCCCGCTTCCTTCGGCGGCAGAACCCGACGCGGTGGCGCCTGCGGCAGATGCGCCGGCGCCCCCGGCGCCTGCCCCGGACGCAGGCACCGCGCAGGCTGACGCGGCGTCAGACCCGCAGGGCGCGCAGCTTCCTGCGGCGCCCTCCGCCGCGGAGCGGACAGATGAGCCGATTGCCGCGGCATCCGCCCCGGTCATGCCCCCGCCTGCCGGCTCGCCCGAGGGGGAGGCGCCCGATGGGGGCGCGGCTGAGAACCGGCTGGTGGGCAGCGCGGCGTCTGAGCCCGCGATGCCCCTGTCCCCCACCGGGACCGCTGCCGATGACGAAGCCGATCGGGTGATCGCGCAGGGCAATGCCGCGCCCAGCGGCGCAGATGACAGCGCGGCCCCCGCCGCGCTGACGTCGGCCGATCCGGCGGGTGAGGCCGCTTCGGCCTCGGGGCCGGCCAATGGAGCGGACAGCGTGGCTGCGGGCGGGCCGGAAAGCGGGGCAGGGGGCGCCGCCGCGGCCGCCGTGAAGGACACGGATGGCGAGAGCCGGGCCAACCCGCTGACCGTGCCCGACCTGCCCGCGCGGCTGGCCGAGAACATCGAGCGGATCGAGACGCTGGGCCAGCGCCTGCTGGCGGCCCTTGCCGCGCGCCCGATGCACACCCCCGCCATCGAAGGGCCTGGCCCGGCCTTCTATGGCTCGGTCGCGGGGGCCTGGTTCAGGCTGGCCGCCCAGCAGCCCGCGCGCATCATCGAGCAGCAGGTGCGCTTCTGGGGGCAGACCCTTCGCCATGTCGCCGTCGCGCAGGAGGCGTTCGCGCGCAACCTGTCCGCCCCCCGCACCGAGGCAGCCGAGGATCGCCGCTTCAAGAACCCCTTGTGGCAGACGAACCCGTTCTACAGCTTCGTGCGCAACCAGTATCAGATCAATGCCGACGCCCTTCGCCAGGCGGCGGCAGACCTGTCGATCGAGAATGATGCCGAGCGGCGGCGGGTGGAATGGTTCACGCGGCAGATGATCGACATGCTGGCCCCGACGAACTTTCTGGCCACCAATCCCGACGCGCTGCAGCGCGCGATCGAGACAGAAGGCGAGAGCCTCGTCAGGGGCCTTGAAAACCTCGTGCGCGACATCGAGCGGGGCGGGGGCGATCTGGTCGTCTCGCTGGCCGATCCCGACGCCTTCCAGGTCGGCGAGAATATCGGCGCGACGCCCGGCGAGGTCGTCCATCGCACCGACCTGTTCGAGCTGATCCAGTTTGCCCCCGCGACCGATCAGGTTCACCGCACGCCTGTCGTCGTGTTCCCGCCCTGGATCAACAAATACTACATCATGGATCTGAGGCCGCAGAACAGCCTGCTGCGGTGGATCGTCGATCAGGGCTATACGCTGTTCGTCGTTTCATGGAAGAACCCGCGCGCCGAGGATGCCGGCCTGTCCATGGATGATTATGTCGCCGCCTATCTGGACGTGATCGGCAAGGTGCTGGACCTGACGGGCGAGCCGCAGCTTAACGCCGTCGGCTATTGCATCGCAGGCACCACGCTGTCGGCGACGCTCGCCCTGATGCACCAGCAGGGGGATACGCGCGTCCGCTCGGCGACCTTCCTGACGACCCTGACCGATTTTTCCGATCAGGGAGAGTTCACGACCTTCCTGCAGGACGATTTCGTCGGCGGGATCGAGGACGAGGTTTCCCGCACCGGCTATCTGTCGTCTCAGCTGATGCAGCGGACCTTCAGCTTTCTTCGGGCCAATGATCTTGTCTGGGGACCAGCGATCCGCAGCTACATGATGGGCGAGACGCCGCCGGCCTTCGATCTGCTCTACTGGAACGGGGACGGCACCAACCTGCCGGGGCGTATGGTGACGCAGTATCTGCGTGATCTGTGCCAGCGCAACGCCTTGGCGGCCGACGGCTTCGAGATCCTGGGCCGCCGCGTTCATCTGTCCGAGGTGACATTGCCCCTGTGCGCCGTGGCCTGCGAGAACGACCACATCGCGCCCTGGCTGCACAGCTGGGCCGGGGTGGCGCAGATGGGATCGCCGGACAAGACCTTCATCCTGTCCGAATCGGGCCATGTCGCCGGCATCATCAACCCGCCCGGCAGGGTCAAGTATGGGCATTACATCTCGGATGCAGGCTTTGGGGGCGGGGCCGAGGCCTGGCGCGCGGCGGCAGAGTTCCGGCCGGGCAGCTGGTGGACATTGTGGGGCGCGTGGCTGGCCGAGCGGTCGGGCGAGATGATCCCCGCCCGTGCGCCCCATGATGGCCTTTATCCCGCACCGGGCCGCTATGTGCTGGAAAAGGCATGATGACGCCAGCCGCAGGGAGGCTGCGCCGCATCGCTGCGGTGCAGCATAAATGTCTTGAAATGCTGCACCGCAGCATCTAGAGGGTTACTACCCCGACCGACCCGCCATTGATGGAGAGAGATGATGGCCAAGGCTCCCGACTTTACCAAGGGCTTCCAGGACATGATGCAGAACCTTCCCATGGATACCTCATCGCTGACCGAGGCTTTCAAGAGCCAGTCGCAGCTGGGCGAGCGGATGAGCCGCGTGGCGCTGCACGCCGCCGAGCGCTCGACCGAGGTGTCGGCCGCATGGGCCAAGGACACCATCGCCCGCATGGCCGAACTGGCGACCTCGAAAGAGCAGCCGGCGGATTATGCCAAGGCGATGTCCGATTTCGCCTCGGCTGCCGCCGAGCTGGCCGCCGAGCACATGTCGGCCTATGCCGAGATCGCCAAGAAGGTTCAGATGGAAACCGTCGACCTGCTGATGAACGCCGGCAAGGATGTTCAGGGCGACATGCAGCGCATGGCCGAAAACGCCTCGGCCAATGTCCAGAAGGCGACCCGCCAGGTTCAGGACGCCGCCAGCAACCTGACCAACAAGACGCAGGGCTGACCGGCCCATTCGGCCCGCCGCGGCAGGGCCGGCATCGTCCGAGGCGCGCGTCCCACCCTTGGGGCGCGCGTTTTTCTTTTGCAATCGCGGGTCTGGTTCCCCATCATCACTGCGCAGCACCAGACATGACGGGCCATGCCTTCCCAGACCGACAAGCCGACCGAGCCCCTGCTCATCAAGCGCTATGCGAGCAGGCGGCTCTACAACACCGAAACCAGTGATTATGTCACGCTGGACGAGATCGCCCGCATGATCCGCGAGGGGCGCGAGGTCCGCATCGTCGATCTGCGCTCGGGCGACGACCTGACGCGGCAATATCTGCTGCAGATCATT
Source organism: Paracoccus contaminans (assembly GCF_002105555.1). Classification (NCBI taxonomy): domain Bacteria; kingdom Pseudomonadati; phylum Pseudomonadota; class Alphaproteobacteria; order Rhodobacterales; family Paracoccaceae; genus Paracoccus; species Paracoccus contaminans. The sequence continues at coordinate 73,177 of NZ_CP020612.1, read as the reverse complement.
GCAGAACATGAAAGCCGGGGCGAAAACGTCCTGCCGCTGGAGGTGCTGACCGATCTGGTGCGCAGCTATACCGCGCAGGCGCAATCGGTCGTGCCGCAGTTCCTCGCCGCCAGCTTCGAGATGCTGCGCAATGGCCAGTCGAGGATGCTTGAACAGCTTACGGCCCTGCAGCACCCCATGGCCTCGATGCCCGGCTTTGCCGAGATGCAGCGCCAGCAGCAGGCTTTCCTGCGCGCGATGATGGCGGGCTGGACCGGCCCCGCGCTGGGCGCAGGCGATCCGTCCCCATCGGGCACCAGGGCGCAGCCCGATGCGCCCCTTTCGGCCGAGGCCGAGGACATCCGCCGCCAGCTGGCTGAGCTGCAGGCGCGCATCTCTCGCCTGTGACCGGGCGCCCCTGACCGCCCGCGCGCGTTGCCCGCTTGCGCGCCGCGCAACCCCGCGCTAAACCGCGCGGGCATGGACGGTTGGCCGAGTGGTCGAAGGCGCACGCCTGGAAAGTGTGTAGGCGGGGAACCGTCTCGAGGGTTCGAATCCCTCACCGTCCGCCATGCTTGATTGATCCTTTAGCCTGTCTCTGCGTTGCTGTGGCTTGCGCGCCTTGCCCGGCGGCGGGCCAATCGTCTGGAAAACAGCCGCCGGACTGTTCCTGACCTGCCCCATGAGCATGTTGAACAGCAGATCCTTTGGCACAGTCCTGTCGGGCATCGTTTCGCCCACCGGGCGCTTCAGCTTGGGTTCCCGACCCTGAGCGCCTTCAGCGGCTTGGACGCGGAAGGTTCCATGCCGCCTAGCTTAGCCCCTCGGGCATGAAACGCCGTGCTGCTGATCCCGTGCCTGCGGCAAGCCTCGGCTGTTTTCGGCCCCGCATTCTCATCTCTCAAGACCGTAATGATATGCTCTTAGGAGACTTTGGCTCTCTTTATGTCCGGTCCTTTCCATGGGCCGGAGTTCAGATTCAGATGGATGCGTTAACAGGGGCACAGCAAAGTGGCTGAACGATCAGCGGCGCAGGCTTGTCGCCTTCTGTTGTTCGCTGGTATTTTTCCATCTCAATGGAAAACTGGCGGAGAGGGTGGGATTCGAACCCACGGAACCCTTGCAGGCTCAACGGTTTTCGAGACCGCCCCGTTCGACCACTCCGGCACCTCTCCGCGCTCTATGGGTGGTGAGCGCGGGGGTTACACAGCGCCGGGCCGAAGCGCAAGGGGGACATGACAAGATTTTCGCTTTTGCCTCGGTGGGTATGGAGCCTCCTACGGGATAACCAGCCGGTCCTTTGCATAGGGCATTGCCTGTGGCCTTGGGCAAGCGCCTTCTTTGGCAGGCGGTGCGGGTTGCGAGGAACGGGGCCTTGGACCTGCTGTGCATGAATGGGACTAGGGTAAGCGGCCCCGGCCTGCGCGGCTGCCGTGGCGGTCCGCTGGCGCCTTCTCGTCGGCGCATGTCTGGCCTATGACAGGGGCGGCGTCGCCCGCGGCGCCGGTCCGCACAAGGAGGGCAGGGGTTTGAGCGACGACGGGATTGTCCTGCTGGCAGGCATGCTGGCAGAGCCGGCGGTGATGAAGGCCCTTGGCCTGAACGCGGCCGGCGCGGCAGCGGATGACGGAACGGGGCTGGGCGCGCAATCTTGCAGCCCCTCCCTTAAGGGCGGGGCGCCCGGCGGCTGCGGCCCTCTTGTGCCGGTGCTGCCCAACCAGGCGCTGCGGCGCTATGCCGAGGTCATGGAGCTGGTGCCCGTGCCTGGCCCCCACGGGCCTGTCCTGGGGCTGAACCCCTCGGGCGCCCCATCGCCCCCGCACGATGCCGCCGACCCTGCGCTTGCCGCCGCCATCGCGCGGGCCATCGCCGCCAGCACCCAGCCTGTCGCCCTGATCCGCAAGCGCCTGCCCCTGATCGCCGGGTGGGTCGCCTCGCAGCGCCGTGCCGAGGACGAGCGCGGCCTGCCCTTGCCGCCCGGCCCTGCCGATCCCGACCGCCTGCGGATCGAAGAGCGCCGGGAGCCCTATGCCGCCTACTTCTCGGTCCATGAACTGCGCCTGCGCCATCGCCTGCACCGCGGCGGCTGGTCGGCGCCCGTGGAACGGGCCGTCTTCGTTTCGGGCGATGCAGTGGTCGTTCTGCCCTGGGATCCCGTCCGCGACCGGGTTCTGCTGGTCGATCAGCTGCGCGCGGGACCGGCCGCCCGCGGGGATGCGCAGCCTTGGGTTCACGAACCCATTGCCGGCCGCATCGACGCGGGCGAAAGCCCGGAAACCACCGCCCGGCGCGAGGCCGAGGAGGAGGCGGGGATCACGCTGGGCCGGTTGATCCCCGTTCCGGCGCATTATCCCTCGCCCGGCATCATGGCCGAATATGTCTATTCCTTTGTCGGGATCGCCGATCTGCCCGATGGGATCGCAACGGTTTCCGGACTGGACAGCGAGGGCGAGGACATCCGCGGCACCCTGCTGGCCCGAGAGGAGCTTACGCGCATGACGCTGGATGGTCGCATCGTCAGCGGACCCTTGATGATCCTGGCGCTTTGGCTGGACCGCATGGCGCCCCGCCTGCAGGCGGGCAAGGGCTGACCGGCGCGGGCGACGGGGCAAGGCGCAGCGGCACCCTGGGGATAGGCGGGCCGGCCTGCCTTGGGGGCTGACGGGTTGCCGCGCCTTGCCTGCCGGGGTTAAACGGCAGGGTAACCTTGAGGGCTGACCCATGCGAAACTATCCTGATCTCGCCGCGGCCATCGGACATACGCCGCTGATCCGCCTCAACCGCGCCTCTGAGGAAACGGGGTGCGAGATCTGGGGAAAGGCCGAGTTCATGAACCCCGGCCAGTCTGTCAAGGACCGCGCCGCGCTTTACATCATCCGCGAGGCCGTCGCGCGGGGCGAGCTGCGCCCGGGCGGCACCATCGTCGAGGGGACGGCCGGAAACACTGGCATCGGCCTTGCGCTGGTCGGCGCCTCGATGGGCTTTCACTCGGTCATCGTGATCCCCGAAACCCAGAGCCAGGAAAAGAAGGACATGCTGCGCCTTGCCGGGGCCGAACTGGTCGAGGTGCCGGCCGTGCCCTACAAGGATCCCAACAACTATGTCCGCTATTCCGGCCGGCTGGCCGAGGCGCTGGCCCGATCGCTGCCCGGCGGGGCCATCTGGGCCAACCAGTTCGACAACCTGGCCAACCGCAAGGCGCATTTCGAAACCACCGGGCCCGAGATCTGGGAACAGACCGGGGGCCGGGTGGACGGGTTCATCTGCGCGGTCGGATCGGGCGGGACGCTTGCCGGGGTCGGGATGGCGCTGCAGCCCAGGGGCGTGCGGATCGGCGTCGCCGATCCCGAAGGGTCGGCGATGTTTTCGTGGTACTCGGGGGGCGAGCTGGCCTCGCGCGGAAATTCGATCACCGAGGGGATCGGGCAGGGGCGGGTGACGGCAAACCTGAAGGGATTCACCCCCGATTTCGCCTGCCAGGTTCCTGATGAGGAGGCGCTGCCGGTCCTGTTCGGGCTGCTCGAACATGAGGGGCTGTGCCTTGGCGGCTCGTCTGGCATCAACGTCGCCGGCGCGATGCGCATGGCCCGCGACATGGGGCCGGGCAAGACGATCGTCACGGTGCTGTGCGATTCAGGCACCCGCTATCTGACCAAGCTGTGGAATCCCGCATTCCTGCGCGACAAGGGTTTGCCGGTGCCGCACTGGCTGGAACGCGGCGCATCGACGCTGCCCGACGTGACCGAAAACTGATCCCATGATGCGAACAGGTCGACAGAGCGCAGCCGTGCGGCGGCTTGCCGCCGGCATGCAGGCATTGGCCGCCGCGCTGTGGCTGGCGCTGGCGCTGGCGCTGCCGGCTATGGCCCAGGACGAGCCGGACTATGCCAACTGGGATCAGGTTGCCCGCCATGCCGACGAACAGTTGCAGTCGGACGCGACCCCGGCCGATGCGCTGGACCGGGCGCGGGCCGAGATCGCAGGCTGGCGCGACCGCTTTTCCCAGGCGCAGTCGCTGAACGGGCCGCGCATCGCGGCGCTCAGGGATCAGATCGCCGGGCTGGGCCCTGCGCCCGCCGAAGGCCAGACCGAAGCGCCCGACATCGCCGCGCGCCGCAAGCAGCTGAATGCCGAGCTTGCCCAGTTGCAGGCGCCGGGCCAGCGCGCGGACGAGGCCTATCGCCGCGCCGACAGCCTGATCCGCGCCATCGACGAGACGATCCGCGCCCGCCGCACCGACGACCTGCTGCGCCAGACCCCCTCGCCGCTGCTGCCGTCCAGCTGGATGGCGGCAGCGGCGGACGGGGTGAAGATCCTGCGCGGGATTGCCCAGGACGTGCGCGACCGCACCTACGGCCAGGCCCGTGATGCCCTGATCGAGCGGCTGCCCTTGGTGGGCCTTTATCTGGCACTGGCGCTGGGGCTGCTGGTGCTGGGCCGGCGCTGGATCGATTCGCTGCCCTCGCGCCTTGGCTCGCGTGCCAGCGACTATTCGCGCGATGCGGTGGCCTTTGCGGTTTCGCTGGGCCAGATCGTGGTGCCCACGACGGGCGCCTATCTGTTTGTGCGCGCGCTTGACACGACCGGGCTTGCCGGGCCCTGGGCAAGGCCGATCCTGATGGTCATGCCGGTCGCGGCGCTGATCCTGTTCGGCGGGCGCTGGCTGATCGGGCGGTTTTTTCCCGCCACGGGCGATCCGCCCATATGCTATGCGCTGCCCGTCCGGCAGGAGGGCCGGCTTTACGGCACCGCCCTGGCCGGGGCGCTTGCGCTGCATCATGCGGTCGGGCGGGCACTGCTGCCGCTGTCAGGCATCCGCGGCAAGGAACCCGTCGGCAGCCGCATCCCCCTTGATGTCAGCGATGCCGCCGCCGGTGTCTGGCATCTGCCCGTCATCCTGGTGGGCGCGTTCCTTCTGTTCAGGCTGGCCCTGCTCTTGCGCAACCGCCCTGCGACCGCGGGGGACGAAGGAACAGCCTATCGCACGCGGGTGATGGCGGCGCTGGGCTGGGCGGGGCGGCTGATCGCCCTGGTGTCGCCGGTGCTGGCGCTGGCGGGTTATGTCGTGCTGGCCAATTCGCTGCTGTGGCCGGCGGCGATGACGATCGGGCTGGCGATGCTTGTCATCCTGCTGCAGGAATTCGTCACCGACCTGTGGGCCATCATCAAGCGTGACCGCGGTGTCTCACGCGACGCCCTGGCGCCGGTGCTGATCGGCTTTCTGCTGGTGATCGGGGCGATGCCGCTGCTGGCGCTGCTCTGGGGGGCAAGCGCCTCGGATCTGGGCGAGGCATGGACGCGACTGCGGCAGGGGGTGTCGCTGGGCGGCGTGCGGCTGTCACCCGGCGCGATCATCACCTTTGTCGTGGTGTTCAGCATCGGCTATGCGGTGACGCGGGCGGTGCAGGGCACGGTGCGCACCTCGATCCTGCCGCGCACGCGACTGGACGCAGGCACCAAGAATGCGGCCGTGTCCGGGCTTGGATATCTGGGCATCTTCGTTTCGGCGCTGGTGGCGATCACCTCTGCCGGGATCAACCTGTCCAGCCTTGCCATCGTGGCCGGGGCGCTTTCGGTCGGCATCGGTTTCGGCCTGCAGAACATCGTGTCGAACTTCGTCTCGGGCATCATCCTGCTGGTCGAACGGCCCGTGGCGGTGGGGGACTGGATCAAGGTCGGCAATGCCCAGGGCTATGTCCGGCGCATCTCGGTCCGCTCGACCCAGATCCAGACCTTCGACCGCACCGACGTGATCGTCCCCAATTCGGACCTGATCTCGAAGGAGGTGACGAACTGGACGCGCGGCAACCAGCAGGGCCGGATCATCGTCACGGTGGGCGTGGCCTATGGCAGCGATACGCGCCAGGTGGCCGATATCTTGCGCCGGATTGCCGAGGATCAGCCGACCGTGCTCATCAACCCGCCGCCCACCATCCTGTTCACGGGCTTCGGCGCCGACAGCCTGGATTTCGAGATCAGGGCGATCCTGTCGGACATCAACCAGGGCGTGAGCGTCTCGTCCGAGATCCGGCACGAAATCATCCAGCGCTTTGCCGAAGCCGGCATCGACATTCCCTTTGCCCATCGCGAGGTGCGGATCGTCAACCCCGACGCGCTGATGGCCGAGCCAGGCCCGGCCTCTGCCCAGCCTGGGCAGGCCGCCACGGCCATGTCCGATGCCGTGCCCCCGCAGGGCGCGCGTCAGGCGGACAGGGCTTCGGTTCCCGGCCGCGAGGACGAGCAGGATCCCCGCATCACCCGCGCCGCCGCCTCGGGGCTGGAAATCGCCGAAGGCGGGGAGGACGGGGCCGAGCGCGACTGAAAAGGCCCACGCCCCGGGAAAGGGGCGCTGCCCCTTGCCGCTGGCGCGGCTCGGCCCCGAATAGTCCTGTGCAGAAGAAAGCCATGGGCGGCCGCCATCAACCGAGGCGCGCCGCGCATTGCCGATCGGTTCAAAAGGGCAGGGCCGCGGGACATGGCGCATGACGGCAGGCCCAGGGCCGGGCCACTGCGGCATACCAAGCGACAGGGCTGGGCGTGAGCATCATGAATACCCGCGCCCACTGTGCCGGGGATGGGGCAGCGGCCCGCTGGGGCAAGGACGGCCACGCCCTCGCGCGCCTTGCCGGGCCTGTCAGGTGCCGGCCTCTCCAGGCTCATCTCCCTGGTCGGCCACGCGGGCAACGGTCACGACTTCCTCGCCCTCGGCCGCATTCAGAACACGCACCCCCCCGCGGACCGTGAGCGGAAGCTGATCCCGTCCACCGGCACCCGGATCGACTGCCCGGTCGAGGTCGCCAGCATCACCTGGTCGTCCCGCGCCACCGGGAAGCTGGCGACCAGCGGCCCGCCGCGCATGGCCTTGTCCATCGCCATCACGCCCTGGCCGCCGCGCCCGCGCACCGGATAATCATGCGAGGATGACAGCTTGCCCGATCCGCGGACCGTGACGGTCAGGATCAGGTCCTCATGCGCGCTCATCCCGGCATAACGTTCGGCCGAAAGGGCGGCTTCGGCGACGTTTTCCTCGTCATCGGCCTCGGCCCCGTCATCCAGCGCGCCCTCGACCGCCCGGCGCATCTTGATATAGGCCGCGCGTTCCTCGGGCGATGCCTCGAAATGGCGGATGATCGACATGGACACGACCCGGTCGCCCGGTGCCAGCCGGATGCCCCGAACCCCGGTCGAATCGCGGCCCTTGAAGATGCGCACATCCGTCGTGGGGAAGCGGATCGCGCGCCCCTGCGCCGTGACCAGCATCACGTCGTCCTGGTCGTCGGCGATGCGCACATCCACCAGGCTGACGCCCTCGGGCAGCTTCATCGCGATCTTGCCGGCGCGGTTGATCGAGGTGAAATCAGACAGCGCATTGCGGCGCACATCCCCGTCCGAGGTGGCAAAGACGACCTGCAGGTCGTCCCAATCGGCCTCGGGCACATCCACCGGCATCAGCGCGGCGATCGAGGTGCCGCCGTCGATGGGCAGGATGTTGACCAGCGCCTTGCCGCGGGCCGTGCGCCCGCCCAGCGGCAGCCGCCAAGTCTTGAGCCGATAGACCATCCCGTCCGTGGTGAAGAACAGCAGCTCGGTATGGGTGTTGGCGACGAACAGCGTCGTCACCACGTCGTCTTCCTTGGTCGCCATCGAGGACAGGCCCTTGCCGCCGCGCCGCTGGCTGCGGAATTCGGCCAAGGGGGTGCGCTTGATATAGCCGCCCGAGGTGATCGTCACGACCATGTCCTCGCGCTCGATCAGGTCCTCGTCATCCAGATCGCCCGCCCATTCGGTGATCTCGGTCCGGCGGGGAACGGCGAACAGTTCCCTGGCCTCGGCCAGTTCGGCGGCGATGATGGCCATGATCCTGTCACGGCTGGCCAGGATCGCCAGATAGTCGCGGATCGAATCGGCCAGCGTCTTCAGCTCGTCCGTGACCTCCTGAACGCCAAGCTGGGTCAGGCGCTGCAGGCGCAGGTCAAGGATCGCGCGTGCCTGCGTTTCCGACAGATTATAGGTGCCGTCGTCGTTGACGGGATGCAGCGGGTCGTCGATCAGGCGCAGATATTCCACGATCTCATGCGCCGGCCAGCGCCGTTCCATCAGCCGCTCGCGCGCCTGGGCGGCGTCCTGGCTGGCGCGGATCGTGGCCACCACCTCGTCCACGTTCGACACGGCGACGGCAAGGCCGCACAGGACATGGCTGCGCTCTCGTGCCTTGCGCAGCTCGAACGCCGTGCGGCGGGCCACCACTTCCTCGCGGAAGGCGATGAAGTGGGTCAGGAAATCGCGCAAAGTCAGCTGTTCGGGCCGCCCGCCGTTCAGCGCCAGCATGTTGGCCCCGAACGAGGTCTGCATCGGGGTAAAACGGTAAAGCTGGTTCAGCACCACCTCGGCCGTGGCATCGCGCTTCAGCTCGATGACGACGCGGACGCCGTGGCGGTCGGATTCGTCCTGGACATGGGCGATGCCCTCGATCTTCTTGTCCTTGGCCAGTTCGGCGATCCGTTCGATCAGGCTTGCCTTGTTGACCTGATAGGGCACGTCGTCCAGCACGATGGCCTCGCGCCCGGCGCGGATCGTCTCGACCCGCGTGCGCGCGCGCACCACGATCGAGCCGCGCCCTTCCAGATAGGCCTTGCGTACGCCCGACCGGCCAAGGATCGTCCCGCCCGTGGGGAAATCCGGGCCGGGCACGATGTCCAGCAGCCGTTCGGTCGGGATGTCGGGGTTTTCGATCAGGGCCAGCGTGGCATCCACGATCTCGCCGAGGTTGTGAGGCGGGATGTTGGTCGCCATGCCGACGGCGATGCCGCCCGCGCCGTTTACCAGCATGTTGGGAAAGCGCGCCGGCAGGACGGTTGGCTCGCGGTCCTTGCCGTCATAATTGTCCTGGAACTCGACCGTGTCCTTGTCGATGTCCATCAGCAGCCAGTTGGCCGCCTTGGCCATCCGGACCTCGGTATAGCGCATCGCGGCCGGCGCATCGCCGTCCATCGACCCGAAATTGCCCTGCCCGTCCAGCAGCGGCAGCGACATGGAAAAATCCTGCGCCATCCGCACGAGCGCGTCATAGATCGCCGCATCGCCATGCGGGTGATACTTGCCCATCACGTCGCCGACCGGGCGGGCCGATTTGCGATAGGACTTGTCGAAGGTATTGCCCGTCTCGTCCATCGCGAACAGGATGCGCCGGTGCACGGGCTTGAGCCCGTCGCGCAGATCGGGGATCGCGCGGCTGACGATGACCGACATCGCATAATCAAGATAGGCGGTCCGCATCTCGGATGCGATGTCGACGGTCGGCCCGTCATGCGCCATGACGGCAGAACCGGCAGCAGCATCCTGCGCCGGCAGGTCGTCTTCGGAAGGATCGGGGGGAGTATCGGCCACGGCTCGCCTTCAACATATCGTTGAGGCCAACTCTAGCACCCACAGCCTCTGGGTTCAACGCAGCAGGCGGGCAAAGGCATTGCCCGTTTAGCGGGGGCAGGGCCGCCCCGGTGCCGCAATACCCGACCCGGCACCCGGAGGGCAAAGCAAGAGAGCCGCGCCGATAGCCGGCGCGGCTGCTGTTCAGTCGAAGGGGCCGGCGGTCAGAGCCCGGCGTTCGAGAAGGTATCGCACTGCGCCAGCTGGCCCGAGCGCATCCCGCGCTGCAGCCAGGTCATGCGGTCGCGTGCCGAGCCATGGGTGAACGAATCGGGCATGGGGGCACGCCCGGCCTTTTGCATCAGCACGTCATCGCCCACGGCGCGGGCGGCGTTCAGCGCCTCCTCGATGTCGCCTTGCTCGATCGTGCCGTAACGCTCGCTTGCCTGGCGCGCCCAGATGCCCGCAAAGCAGTCCGCCTGCAATTCGGTCAGCACCGAAAGATGGTTGGAATCGGCCTCGCTGGCGCGGGCGCGGACGCGGTTAACCTCAGACAGCACGCCGAGCTGGTTCTGGACATGGTGGCCGATTTCATGCGCCACGACATAGGCATAGGCAAAATCGCCGCCCGCGCCCATCTTGGATTGCATCACGCGGAAGAAGTCTGTGTCGAGATAGACCTTGCGGTCGTTGGGGCAATAGAACGGCCCCATCGCGGCCGAGGCGCCGCCGCAGGCCGACTGCACCGCGCCCGAAAACAGCACCAGCGTCGGGTTGGTATATTGCATGTTGGCCTGCCGGGACAGGACATCCGCCCACACCTCCTCGGTGTCGGCCAGCACGACGGAGACGAAATCGCTCGCATCGCGGTCGGCCTGTGACAGCTCGCCGCGCGGGGCGGCGCCGGGCTGCTGGGACAGGCCGCCCATCGTCGGCGTGATGTCGACGCCGAAGAAATACCCTACCGCCAGCACCACCAGCGTTCCGACAAGCCCGATGCCGCCGACTCCCGCGGTGCCCATGCCGCGGCGATCCTCGATGTTGCTGCTGCCGCGTCGGCCACGCCATTCCATTCCGCATCCTCCCTGAGCCGGACAGGCGCGATCCGCGCGGTGCGCAGGTTCGGGCCAGTCGGTGAATGGTTATGCAGGGTTGACGGTTCCCGCAAGCCGGGCTTTCTTGCCGCCACCCCCAAGGGCGCCACGGCGCTGCGATGCAGGAGCGGTGGATGTTCGAATGGGTCGTCTCGGTGATCGGGGGCTGGGGCTATCCCGGCGTCTTTGCCCTGATGCTGCTTGAAAACCTGTTCCCGCCCATTCCGTCCGAGGTCATCATGCCGCTGGCCGGCTATCTGATCGCGCAGGGAAAGATGGCCCTGGTGCCGACGCTGCTTGCCGGAACGGCCGGCTCGGTCCTGGGCACATCGGTCTGGTTCATCCTGGGCGCCTGGATCGGCGCGGCACGGCTGCGCCGCTGGGCGGGGCGCTGGGGGCGCTGGCTGACGGTCGCGCCGTCTGACATCGACGCGGCGCAGGGCTGGTTCGACCGCAGGGGCGGCATCGCCGTCTTCCTAGGCCGGATGATCCCGGCGGTGCGCACGCTGATCTCGGTGCCCGCCGGGGTTGCCGGCATGGGATGGCTGCGGTTCCTCGGCTGGACCATCCTGGGCAGCCTGCTATGGACCGGGCTGCTGGCCGCCGCCGGCATGCTGCTGGCCGCGAACTGGGCGCGTGTCGCTGATGTGATTGATCCGCTGTCCAAGATCGTCGTCGCCGCCGTCGTGCTGGTCTATCTGTGGCGCGTTGTCACCTGGCGCGCCCACTGAGATTTCGGAGCCGATCCATGCCCCAATCCCGGCCTGTTTCCCTGCCGCCTGTCGGCGTGTTCCGGCGCAGGCTTGCGCTGGCCGCGGCGGCCGGATCGGCCCTGCTGCTGGCCGGGGCATTCGGCTTTCAGGCAGCGGGGTATCGTCCTTGCGAATTGTGCCTGCTCCAGCGCTGGACCCATGCCGCGGCCGTGGCGGTCGGGGCGGCAATCCTGCTGACAGGGCATCGACGCGCCCTGGCGTTTCTTGGCCTGCTCGCCGCGCTCGCTGCGGCGGGGACCGCGCTTTACCACACGGGGGTGGAGCTGCAGTGGTGGGCCGGGCCCACCGCCTGCACCGGGGGGCTTGGCGATCTGGGAGCCGCCAGCACCGCCGACCTGCTGAACCGTATCCGCAGCGCGCAGGTCGTGCGCTGCGACCAGCCGGCCTGGTCCTTCCTCGGGCTCAGCATGGCGGCCTGGAATGCGCTGTGTTCGGCCGGGCTGGCGGTGCTGTGGGCGATGTCGCTGCGCACCGCCCGGCGGTGATCACGACCGGCCGAACGCCCGCCGCCCCGCCGACCACAGGGGCGCGATGACCCCGTTCGCCACCGGCAGCAGCAGCAATCCCAGAACAAGCCCGAAGATGCCGTCGAACAGGGCGGTGACGAACCATCCCGCAAGGCCCGCGATGCCCGGCATCGCGGCGGCTGCCTCGGCCGCGCGGTGCTGGATCCATTCATAGGGCTGGTGCAGACCCAGGTCGTGCAGGCCGTGCAGGACGATGCTGCCCCCCACCCAGATCATGGCCGCCGTCCCGATGATGGTAAGCGCCGCCATGAAACGCGGCATGACCCGCACCAGCCAGCATCCCGCCCTGCTCAGCAGGCCCGTGCGCGTGCGCGCCAGCGACAGGCCATAATCATCGACCTTCACGATCAGGGCGACAAAGCCATAGACCCCGCCCGTGATCGCCATGGCGACAAAGGCCAGTGCCGCGGCCTCCATCGCGAACTTGAGGGGGCCGTGGATGCCCTGCGCGACGACGAGCCGCGTCACCTCGTTCAGGGCGATGGTCATGATCTCGGCCGACAGGATGAAATCGGTCTTGATCGCCCCCGCGACCTTGCTTTCCTCAAGATGCGCGGGATCTTCGGCGCACGTGTCCTCGTCCTCGTCCTCGTGCCCCCCGCCGGGCGCAAAGGCGTGCCAGACCTTCTCTGCGCCCTCGAAGCACAGATACCCGCCCCCCAGCATCAGCAGCGGCGATATCGCCCAGGGCGCAAAGGCCGACAGCAGCAGCGCCACCGGCAGCAGGATCACGATCTTGTTGAAGATCGAGCCCTTGGCGATCTTCCAGACGATCGGCACCTCGCGATCGGCATCGAAGCCGTGGACATATTTCGGCGTCACCGCCGCATCGTCGATGACCGCGCCGGCGGCCTTGGCGCTGGCCTTGACGGACATGCCCGCCACATCGTCGATCGAGGCCGCCGCCACCTTGGCGATGCCGGCCACGTCGTCCAGCAATGCGATCAGTCCGCTCATCTCCGCTCCGTTTCTGTCCGCACGTTACCGGGGCGAACGCACCGGCCCCCATTCGGTTCGGCCTTGCTTGCACCTTTGCGGGCGATGCTTCATCACCACAGCATTCAAGGAAAGGGAACCCGGACGATGACCGATCTGGACGTGAACGCGAAACCGACCGAGGAAATCGACATCCGCGACGTCTTCGGCATCGACAGCGAGATGAAGGTCAAGGGCTTTGCCGAACGCACCGACCGGGTGCCCGACCTCGACCCGACCTACAAGTTCGACCCTGACACCACGCTCGCCATCCTGGCGGGGTTCGCCTACAACCGCCGGGTGATGATCCAGGGCTATCACGGCACCGGCAAATCCACCCATATCGAGCAGGTGGCGGCCCGCCTGAACTGGCCCTGCGTGCGCGTCAATCTTGACAGCCATGTCAGCCGCATCGACCTGATCGGCAAGGACGCGATCAAGCTGGTGGACGGCCAGCAGGTGACGGTGTTCCACGAAGGCATCCTGCCCTGGGCGCTGCGCAACCCGACGGCGATCGTCTTTGACGAATACGACGCCGGCCGCGCCGACGTGATGTTCGTGATCCAGCGCGTGCTGGAGGCCGAGGGCAAGCTGACGCTGCTCGACCAGAACGAGGTGATCGCCCCGAACCCCTATTTCCGCCTGTTCGCAACGGCCAACACGGTGGGCCTTGGCGATACGACCGGCCTTTACCATGGCACCCAGCAGATCAACCAGGGCCAGATGGACCGCTGGAACCTGGTCGCGACGCTTAACTATCTGTCCCATGATGCGGAGACGGCGATCGTGCTGGCCAAGGTGCCGCAGATGAACACCGAAAAGGGCCGCGGCATCGTCGCCCGCATGGTGACGCTGGCCGACCTGACCCGCACCGCCTTCATGCAGGGCGATCTGTCCACCGTCATGTCGCCCCGGACGGTCATCAGCTGGGCGCAGAACAGCCGCATCTTCGACAATGTGGGCTATGCGTTCCGCCTGACCTTCCTGAACAAATGCGACGAGTTGGAGCGCCAGACGGTCGCCGAGTTCTATCAGCGCCTGTTCGACGAGGAACTGCCGGAGAGCGCGGCGGCAAGGGCGGTTTGATGGATGTTCGCCAAAGCTCGCTGACGGGGCCGCCGGCGAGCATCTGGTCATGTCACGGCTGTTGTCGCGGGGATACATCGCCGCGCTGGCGCCGCAGGGCGTACTGAACTTTGACATCGTCGTGACATCGACAGACGGCACACAGCTGTGCGCCTTTCAGGTCAAGACAAGTTGGGACAAAGGCGCCGATCGCGGCTGGCACATGCAGGAAAAGCATGAGCGCATCGCGGGCGACAGCATATTCTATGCCTTTGTCGATCTGGGGAAAGAGGCGGAGCTGCGCAAGGACAGTCTCTTTCCCGTGGTCTATGTGGTGCCTTCCCGCATCGTCGCTGATGCAGTGAGGTCAAGCTACAAGGCGTGGCTTGGCCGGCCAGGGAAGAATGACGCGGTCCGCAACCCAACGACGCTGCGGCGTCTCAACCTTGATTACACTAGGATCTGTGGAGCCGATTTTCCGCTGAGGGCCGGCTGGCTCGACGCGTACAAAGAAAACTGGGGTCAGATCGCCCAGTACGCGGCGCCTTTGGCTTCTGCCCCCGAGCCGCGCCGGATCATGACGGCGGCCGACCAGAACCGGATCTGATCGGCCGCTGATCTTCAAGCCTCGCGCGCGGCCTTGGTTGCCTTGGTCCACCAGACCAGCTCGTCCAGCATGGCGTTCAGCGAGACTTCCAGGTGGTCTTCGATCTCGCTCATCGGCTTGTCCTGCCCGCCGCTCCAGACCGTGAAGAAATCGCCCCCGCCGATATGGACGGCATTGCGCAGGGGAACCATCTGCAGCTCGACCGCGATGCCGCGCAGATGTTCGAGCGACCGCGCCCCGCCCATCGAGCCATAGGCCACCGCGCCCATCGGCTTGCGGTTCCACCCCGTATAGTCGTGATCCAGCGCGTTCTTGAGCGCGCCGGGCAGCGAATGGTTGTATTCCGGCAGGACAAAGACATAGCCGTCAAAGCCCTTGACGACCTCTTGCCAGCGCTGCGCCTCGGGGCTGGCCGAAGGGGCATAGGCGTTCGAGGCCACCTCGTCAAAAATCGGCAGGTTGAAGTCGCGCAGATCGACCAGTTCGAAGGCAAGGTCGGCATGGTCGCTGACCTTTTCCATGAACCAGCGCGCCGGCTTGTCGCCGAAGCGGGCCTGGCGGGTGGATCCGATAATGACGGCGATGGTGGGTTTGGACATCGGCGGTCTCCGTTGTTAACGTGGTTTATGTCGGTAACTATGGGGCGGGCTGGCGATGGCACAAGAAGGCACCTCGGCGATACCTCCCGATACGCAGGATACGGGAACTTGCCGGCGGATTAGTGAAATGCTGGGGCGGATCGGCGATAAATGGACATTGCTGATCGTGCGCGAACTGGGGCAGGGGCCGCTGCGCTTTTCCGCGCTCAAGCGCAGGATGGGCAGCATCTCGCAGAAGATGCTGACCGCCACGCTGCGCAAGATGGAACGCGACGGGCTGGTCAGCCGCACGGTGACCCCGCTGCGCCCGCCGCAGGTGGAATATGCGCTGACCGAAATGGGGCATGACCTGTTCCGCCCGATCGCAGCCCTGGCGGAATGGACCTGGGCCCATGCCGATGCGATCGACGCGGCGCGGGCGCGTTTTGATGCGCGAAACCGTCAGCGCCCGGCGTAATCCATCAATGCCTTGAACAGGGCAGGCGGCAGGTTCTGCGGATCACTGATGGTGATGGTCGTCCCGGCGGGCAGGGCCGCCGGATCGGCGGGGATGCGCGGATCGGGCCGGCGGGCGAGCCGCGTCGCGGCGGCCTGGTCCCTCGTCAGGTCCGGCGCAATGCCGCCGCCGGGGGCGCGCACCAGCGGGGGCAGCCGCGGCATCGACCGGGATGGGGCATCACCCGCGCCAGAACCGCCCTGCAACGCGCGGCCCTGGGCTTCTGCCAGCCGGGTTTCCAGTTCCCGCGTCCGGCGGGCATCCAGTGCGGCAAGCTGGGCGTTCACCTGCGCCTGCACGTCCCGCTGCATCCGCGCCGTCACCGACCCAAGCTGCGCATTGACGGCCGCGACACCTTCGGCAAAGCCGCGCTCGTATTCGGGCCTGCAGGTTTCGGCCGAACGGGCCGGTGACGCGCCGATGCCAAGGGCAAGCAGCGCAGGCACAAGCGTCAGGACGGCCCGTTGCATCATCGATTCTCCCTCGCGGCGGGCTGAAAACGCCTGTGGGCGGACCTGCGTTTCTTCTGCATGAAAATATCCCGGGGTCCGGGGCAGCGCCCCGGTCCGCCCGCACCATATGGACACGCGCCCGCGAACGGCCCAAAACAGGGCCATGCAAAAGACCGACAACCCCGCCGACCCGTTCAAGAAGGCCCTGGCCGAGGCGACCCGCGCGCTGGCCGACGATGCCGATCTGAACGTCACCTATTCCGCCGATCCGGCCGGCCTGGCGGGGGACATGATGCGCCTGCCGCAGGTCAGCCGCCGGATGACGCGGGACGAGATCGTGCAGGCCCGCGGCACGGCCGATGCGCTGGCGATGAAGCTGCGCCATCACGATGCGGGCACGCATGCGAAATACGTCCCCGCCGGTCCGGTCGCGCGCGAGCTTTACGAGGCCATGGAAACCGCCCGGTGCGAGGCGCTGGGCGCGCGCGCGATGCCGGGCGCCCTGTCCAACATCAACGCGCGCCTGGGCGCCGAGGCCGAGCGCAAGGGCTATGGCCAGATCGCCGCCGCGGCCGATGCGCCGCTGGCGGTCGCGGCGGGCTATCTCGTGCGGCAGGCCGCCACCGGCCGGCCGCTGCCGCCTGCCGCCCAGCATGTCGCCGATCTGTGGCGCCCCTTCGTGCAGCAGCAGGCCGGCGCGGCGCTGACCGATGTCCAAGCGGCCCTGGCCGATCAGTCCGCCTTTGCCCGGCTGGCGCGCCGGATGATCGCCGATCTGGGCTATGGCGACCAGCTGGGGGACGATCCGGACGAGCCGCAGCAGGACGATGCGGACGAGACCGCGAACGAGGACGAGGAGAGCGGCGACAACCAGGCGCGCGAGCAGGAGGAGGGCGAGGACGCCGAGGCCAGCCCCGAGCAGACGCAGGAGCGCACCCAGGACGAACGGCAGGCCCAGGTCAGCCTGGACGATCAGTCGGATGACGAGATCGCCGAGGATGCCGAGATGCCCGACAGCGAGATGCCGCCCGAACTGCCGCCCCCAGTCAGCGAGGCGTCGGCGGATTATCGCGTCTTCACCCAGGAATACGACGAGGAGATCCGGGCCGAGGATCTGGCCGACCCGGCCGAACTGGAACGGCTGCGCGCCTATCTCGACAAGCAGCTCGAACCCCTCAAGGGCGCGGTCAGCCGCCTGGCCAACCGCCTTCAGCGCCGCTTGCAGGCCCAGCAGAACCGCAGCTGGGAGTTCGACCGCGAGGAAGGCGTGCTGGATGCCGGCCGCCTCGCGCGCGTGGTGGCCAACCCCACCACGCCGCTGTCCTTCAAGTGGGAAAAGGATACCGAGTTCCGCGACACGGTCGTCACGCTGCTGATCGACAATTCCGGGTCCATGCGCGGGCGCCCCATCAGCATCGCGGCGATCTGCGCCGACGTGCTGGCGCGCACGCTGGAACGCTGTTCCGTCAAGGTCGAGATCCTGGGCTTCACCACCCGCGCCTGGAAGGGCGGGCAGAGCCGCGAGGCCTGGCTCAAGGCCAACCGCCCGGCCAATCCCGGCCGCCTCAATGACCTGCGCCACATCATCTACAAGTCGGCCGACGCCCCCTGGCGGCGGGTGCGCCCCAATCTAGGGCTGATGATGAAGGAAGGGCTGCTCAAGGAAAACATCGACGGCGAGGCGCTGGAATGGGCGCATCGGCGCATGACGCGGCGGACCGAGGCGCGGCGCATCCTGATGGTGATTTCCGACGGCGCGCCGGTGGACGATTCGACCCTGTCGGTGAACCCCGCGAACTATCTCGAAAGGCACCTGCGCGACGTGATCGCCATGGTCGAACGGCGCCGGCAGGTCGAATTGATCGCCATCGGCATCGGCCATGACGTGACGCGCTATTACCAGCGCGCCGTGACCATCACCGATGTCGAGCAGCTTGCCGGGGCGATGACCGAACAGCTTGCCGCCCTGTTCGAAAGCGATCCGCGCCGGCGCGCCCGCGCCGCATTGGCCGCGGCGCGGCGCTGATGGCGGGCGGCAAGGCAAGCGCCATGGGCGGATTCCAGACCTTTGATTCCGAGGCCGACCCCGCCTGCGCCGCGCCGCGCTTGGCGGCGCTGCGGGCGCTGATGGCAGCCAAGGGGCTGGACGCGGTGATCGTTCCGCGCGCCGATGCCCATCAGGGCGAATACGTCGCCGATTGCGATGCAAGGCTGCGCTGGCTGACCGGCTTTTCCGGCAGCGCGGGCTTTGCCATCCTGACCGCCGGGCAGGCCGGGGTCTTTGTCGATGGGCGCTACCGCGTGCAGGTGCGGGCCGAGACGGACCCGGCGATCCTTACGCCGGTGAACTGGCCGGAAACGCCGGCCGCCGACTGGCTTCGCGCGGCGCTGCCCGATGGGGGCGTTCTCGGCTTTGATCCCTGGCTGCATACGCAGGATGAAATCGCCGCGCTGGACAAGGCGCTTCAGGGGTCGGGCATCGCGCTGCGGGCGATCGCGAACCCCGTCGATGCGATCTGGACCGATCGCCCGGACCCGCCGCAGGGCGCGGTGCGTGTTCACGACAGCCGCCATGCCGGGGCCGGCGCGGCCGAACGGCGCGCGATGATCGCGGCCGATCTGCGCGCGGCGGGGCACCGGGCTGCGGTGCTGACAATGCCCGATTCGATCTGCTGGCTGCTGAACATCCGCGGCGCTGACCTGCCCCGCAATCCGGTGGTGCAGTCTTTCGCCATCCTGGATGACGCAGGCGGGGTGCAGCTTTTCGCCGACCCGGCCAAGTTCGGCCCCGAGGTTGCCGCGCATCTGGGAAACCATGTGTCGATCCAGCCGCCGGGCCGGTTCGCGGCGGCGCTGGCCGCGCTGGCCGGCCCGGTGCGCGCCGATCCCGCCAGCGTGCCCGTCGCCGTCACGACCGCGCTGGCAGGGGCGGGGGTCGAGGTCGCGCTGCAGGACGATCCCGTATCGCTGCCCAAGGCGCGCAAGACGGCGGCCGAGCTGGCCGGGATGCGCGCCGCCCACCGCCGCGACGCGGTGGCGGTGATCCGCGCGCTGGCCTGGATCGATGCCCAGCCGCCCGGCGCCTTTACGGAAATCGACGTGGTGCGCATGCTGGAACAATACCGGCGCGCGGCAGGGGCCACCGATATCAGCTTTGACACGATCTGCGGGTCCGGCCCCAACGGGGCGATCGTGCATTACCGCGTGACGCAGGCCACCGACCGTACAGTCCGGGCCGGCGATCTGCTGCTGCTTGATTCGGGGGGGCAGTATGCGGACGGCACCACCGACATCACCCGCACGGTTCCCATCGGCCCCGCGCCCTCCGGCGCGCGCGATGCCTATACGCGGGTGCTGCAGGGCATGATCGCGCTGTCGCGGCTGCGCTTTCCCCGCGGCGTTGCGGGGCGCGACATCGATGCGGTGGCGCGTGCGCCGCTTTGGCAGGCCGGGCTGGACTATGACCATGGCACCGGGCACGGGGTGGGGGCGGCGCTGTGCGTCCATGAAGGCCCGGTCCGCATCGCGCGCCGCTCGACCATCCCGCTTGAGCCGGGGATGATCCTGTCGAACGAGCCGGGCTATTACCGCGAGGGCGAATGGGGCATCCGGATCGAGAACCTGATCGCCGTCGAGCCTGCGCCCAGCCCGGACGGGCGCGACATGCTGGGGTTCGAGACGCTGACGCTGGTGCCGATCGACACCCGGCTTGTCGAGCCGGGGATGCTGGGCCGGGCCGAGATCGCCTGGCTTGACGCCTATCACGCCCGCGTTCTGGCCGAGATCGGCCCTCTGGTTCCGGCCGATGCGCAGGGCTGGCTGGCGCAGGCGACGGCGCCCCTGGGCGCGGGCTGACAAGGGGCGCTGCCCCTCGCCGCCTGCCGGCGGCTCACCCCGGGATATTTGACTGCAGAAGAAACCCGGCCGCGCGGGGTTGAGAGCCGCGCCCGCCGGATGCACTGTCCAGCCGCCACAAGCAGAGGAGTCGCCCCGTGCCGATCGCCCCATCCGTCCTGTCCGAACTGCGCAACGTGCTGGGCGACCGGCTGTCCACCGGCGAATCCGACCTGGCCCTGCACGCCGCATCCGAAACGTTCCACCGCGCCCCGCCCCCCGATGCGGTGGGCTTTCCGCTGGACACGGCCGAGGTGTCGCGCGTGCTGGCGATCTGCAATGCGCACCGGGTGCCGGTGATCGGATGGGGGACGGGCACCTCGCTGGAAGGGCATGCGCTGGCCGTCCGGGGCGGTCTGGTGCTGGACATGATGCGGATGGACAAGGTGCTGGATATCCGGCCCGAGGACATGCTGGCCGTCGTCCAGCCGGGCGTCACGCGCGAGACGCTGAACACGGAGCTGCGCGCGACGGGCCTGATGTTTCCCGTCGATCCGGGCGCGAATGCCAGCCTTGGCGGCATGGCATCGACCCGCGCCAGCGGGACCACGGCGGTCCGCTATGGCACCATGCGCCAGAACGTCCTCGCGCTCGAGGCTGTGCTGGCGGACGGCACCGTGATCCGCACCGGCAGCCGCGCGGCCAAGTCCAGCGCCGGCTATGACCTGACCGCGCTGCTGGTCGGGTCCGAGGGCACGCTGGCGATCATCACCGAACTGACGCTGCGCCTGCACCCCCAGCCCGAAGATGTCGCCGCCGCCGTCTGCGCCTTTCCGACGCTCGAGGATGCAGTCACCTGCGTGGCGCAGACGATGCAGATGGGCATCCCGATGGCGCGGATCGAGTTCATGGACGCGATGGCCATGCGCGCGGTCAACATGCACATGGGATCGGCCTATCCCGAACAGCCGCATCTGATGGTCGAGTTCAACGGCTCGCCGCAGTCGGTCAAGGCCGATGCGGAAAGCTTCGGTGCGATCGCGGCCGAAAACCATGGGCAGGGGTTCGCCTGGGCCACCAGCCTGGACGAGCGAAACCGCCTGTGGGCGGCGCGCCATGCGTCCTATTACGCGGCGCTCAAGCTGCGGCCGGGCGCGACGGGGATCAGCACCGACATCTGCGTGCCGATGTCCGAACTGCCTGCGGCGGTCGCGGCCGCGTCCGAGGACATGCACCGGTCGGGCCTGATGGGCGACGTGGTGGGCCATGTGGGCGACGGCAACTTTCATGTGCTGATGCTGCTTGAACCCGGCAACCAGGACGAGATCGCCATCGCCAAGGGCGTGGCCGAGCGGATGGCGCACCGCGCCCTCGCGGTCGGGGGCACGATCAGCGGCGAGCACGGCATCGGCGTGGGCAAGCGGGGCCTGATGGATGCCCAGCACGGCGCGGCTTGGGGAGTGATGGGGTCGATCAAGCGGGCGCTTGATCCCAACAACATCATGAACCCCGGCAAGCTGGTGCCCGACCTGAACTGACGGGCACACGATTTCGTGATACGCGCCGGCTGCGTGCGATAAGGGGCCGGCGTGACTTTCCGCGGTGCCTTGTGGATAGTCCCGGCAACCAGAACACAAGACGGGCCGGGCAGGACGATGAAGATGTGGATCAGGGCGGCAGCCCTCGTGGCGATTGCGGCACTGGCGGGTTGCGGCGGGGGGGCAAGCCGGCGCGTCGTGACCGATGCGAGCATCGGGTCGGGCCAGCCGGTGAGCGGCAGCTATGTCGGCGGCGCGGTGCCGGCGCTGGGCGACAGCGCCCCCCATGTCTGGACCTCGGGCCACCCCTACAACAACCAGGTCCACGGGGTGGACGTGTCGCGCTATCAGGGCAGCGTGGACTGGGCGACGGCGCGGGCAGCCGGGATCAGCTTCGCCTTTCTCAAGGCGACGGAAGGGGGCGATCATTCGGACCCGGCCTTCCCGGCCTACTGGGCGCAGACGCGAGCGGCGGGCATTCCGCGCGGGGCCTATCACTTCTACTATTTCTGCCGCTCGGGGGCCGAGCAGGCGGCCTGGTTCATCGCCAATGTCCCGCGTGAACGGGGCGCGTTGCCGCCGGTCGTCGATCTGGAATGGGTCCATAATTCGCGGACCTGCCGCTATCAGCCCAGCCCGGCTGAAATCCATCAGGAGGTCGGCACCTTCATGGCGATCCTGACGCAGTATTACGGCCAGCGCCCGATCGTCTATACCACCGTCGATTTCTACCGCGACGCCCAGCTTGGCCGCATGAATGCCGAGTTCTGGCTGCGCTCGGTCGCCGACCATCCCCGCGGCACCTATCCCGGCCAGCGGTGGAGCTTCTGGCAATACACCGGAACGGGCACCGCGCCCGGCTTTCGCGGCAATGTCGATCTGAACACCTTTGCCGGCAACCGGGCGCAGTGGAACCGCTGGCTTGCCAGCCGGATGCAGCGCTGAGCGATGGCGCAGGCAGCGCGATGGGCCGAGTTCCTGGCGCTGTTCGTGGGCGTGCCGGTGGTCATGGCGGTGTTCCTGCCGCCGAATGCGCTGTTTCCGGCGCTCTTCGCCTTTACCCTGGCCGGGCTGGCGCTGATCCGCGCGACGGGCGATTTCGACTGGTCGCAGCTGGTCCATGGCTGGGGCAGGGTCAACTGGGGGCGCATGATCCTCTTTGCGCTGCTGGTGGCGGTCATCGGGCTGATGGTCATGCGGGCGACCCGGCCCGGCTTCCTGCCCAATGTGAGCCCGGAGCGGCTGAGCTTTCTGGCCGTTCTGTGGCTGCTTTATCCGCTGCTGTCGGCGCTGCCGCAGGAACTGATCTTCCGGGCGCTGTATTTCCACCGCTATGCCCCCATGATGGGGGGCGAGCGGCGCGCGCGGCTGGTGAATGCGGCGATCTTTTCGCTGGCGCATCTGATGTACTGGTCGGTCGTGGTGGCGGTGCTGACCTTCCTGGGCGGCTGGCTTTTCGCCCGTCTTTATCAGGCCAAGGGTTTCCCTGCCGCCTGGGCGGCGCATGCGCTGGCGGGGAACGTGCTGTTCACGGTCGGGATGGGCGCCTATTTCTGGTCCGGCAATGTCGTGCGGCCGTTCTAGGGGCGCGGCGCGCTTGACAGCGCGGGCGGCGCGGCGTTGATGCGGTCCCGGAACAAAGGGGACGCGCCATGAACGCCTATCGCAGCCATAACTGCGGCCAGCTGACCGCCAACGACGCCGGGCAAGCCGTGCGCCTGTCGGGCTGGGTCCATCGGGTCCGCGACCATGGGGGCGTGCTGTTCATCGACTTGCGCGATCATTACGGCATCACCCAGGTGATCGCCGACAGCGACAGCCCTGCCTTTGGCCTGCTGGAAAGGCTGCGGGCGGAGACCGTCATCCGCATCGATGGCAAGGTGAAGCTGCGCGATGCGAGCCTCATCAACCCCAAGCTGCCCACCGGCGAGATCGAGGTCTATGCCACCGGCGCCGAGGTGCTGGGCCCGGCGGACGAGCTGCCGCTGCCGGTGTTCGGCGATCAGGACTACCCCGAGGAGACGCGCCTCGCCTATCGCTTCCTCGACCTGCGCCGCGAGTCGCTGCATGGCAACATCATGCTGCGCAGCCGGGTCATCAAATGGCTGCGCGACGCGATGTGGAACGCCGGCTTCACCGAATTCCAGACGCCGATCATCACCGCCTCCTCGCCCGAGGGCGCGCGCGACTTCCTGGTGCCATCGCGCCTGCATCCGGGCAAGTTCTATGCGCTGCCGCAGGCGCCCCAGCAGTTCAAGCAGCTGATCATGGTCGCGGGCTTTGACCGCTATTTCCAGATCGCGCCCTGCTTCCGCGATGAAGACCCGCGCGCCGATCGCAGCCCGACCGACTTTTACCAGCTTGATATCGAGATGTCCTTCGTCGAGCAGAAGGATGTCTTCGCCGCTGTCCAGCCGGTCATCCAGGGCCTGTTCGAAGAATTCGGGGGCGGGCGCCGCGTCGATGCCGATTGGCCGCTGATCCCCTATGTCGAGAGCTTGCGCAAATACGGCACCGACAAGCCCGACCTGCGCAACCCGATCGAGATGGTGGACGTGTCGGACCATTTCCGCGGCAGCGGCTTTGGCATCTTTGCCAAGCTGCTGGAGCAGGAGGGGACCGAGGTCCGCGCCATCCCCGCGCCGGGCGGCGGGTCGAGGAAGTTCGCCGACCGGATGAACGCCTTTGCCCAGGCGCAGGGGCTGCCGGGCATGGGGTATATCTTCTGGCGCAAGGCCGAGGACGGCAGCACCGAGGCCGCAGGCCCTGTTGCCAAGGCCCTCGGCCCCGAGCCGACCGAGGCGATCCGCGCCGCGCTGAACCTTACCGAGGGCGACGCCGTCTTTTTCCTCGGCGGCAAGCCGTCCGACTTCGAGGCAGTCGCCGGCCGCGCGCGGACCGAGATCGGCCGCGAGCTTGGCCTGATCGACGAGAACCAGTTCAAGTTCGCCTGGATCGTCGATTTCCCGATGTATGAGAAAACCGACGACGGCAGGATCGACTTCAGCCACAATCCGTTCTCGATGCCGCAGGGCGGGATGGAGGCGCTGAACGGCGATCCGCTGAAGGTCCATGCCTATCAGTATGACCTGGCCTGCAACGGCTATGAGCTGATCTCGGGCGGGATTCGCAACCACACGCCCGAGATCATGTTCAAGGCGTTCGAGCTGGCCGGCTATCCCGCGGCCGAGGTGGAAAAGCGGTTCGGCGGCATGGTCAAGGCGTTCCGCTATGGCGCGCCCCCCCATGGCGGCTGCGCGGCGGGCATCGACCGGATCGTGATGCTGCTGGCGGATGAAAGCAACATTCGCGAGGTGATCATGTTCCCGATGAACCAGCGCGCCGAGGATCTGATGATGGGCGCGCCCAGCGAGCCGACGAACGAACAGCTGCGCGATCTGCGCCTGCGGCCGCTGCCCAAGGACGCCTGATCGGTCCTGCGCGCAAGGCGCGGTCAGGACTGCGTGAGGTGAGGTGCGCCCGCGCCTCGCCTGTGCCATAAGGGCGCCGGGCGCGTTTCTGCGCCCGGCAGCCGTGACGGGGTTGAGGTGACTCCAGCTTATCCCGAACTTGCCGCGATCAGGCTTGGCTATGGATTGTCGCCGCGCCATGGCGCGCCCGACCATGCCGCGCTTGTTCTCGAATCGGTGCAGGCGTCCACCGTGCCCGAGGGCTGGACAGCGGAACAGGCCAGCCGCGCGCAGAGCGAGCTTGACGCCGCGCGCAAGGGCGTCAAGGAACAGACCGTGTCGATGGAGGAATACCGGGCCCTGAACCAGCGCCTGAACGGGCAGCGGCTTGAGGTGCTGCGCGGGCGCATCGCGCGGGCCTTGGACGCGCCGGCGGGTTTCGGCGAACGGCTGGTGCAGTTCTGGGCCGACCATTTCACCACTGTTGCCCAGAACCCGCCGCAGCAGATCATGGCCGGCGCCTTCGTGGACGAAGCGATCCGCCCGCATCTGAACGGCCGCTTTGCCGACATGCTGGTCGCCAGTTCCACCCACCCGATGATGCTGGTCTATCTCAACCAGAACAGCAGCTATGGGCCGAATTCGCCCTTTGTCAGGCGCCGGCCGGGGCGGAACCTCGGCCTGAACGAAAATCTTGGTCGCGAGATCATGGAGCTGCACACCTTAGGGGTGGGCGCATCCTATTCGCAGGCCGATGTGCGTGAACTGGCCGAACTGCTGACCGGCCTCACCTACAGCCCGCGCGATCCGGTGCGCTTTCGCCCGCAGATCGCCGAGCCGGGCGCGGACCGGGTGCTGGGCCGGACATATGGCGGGCGGGGCACCGACGGCATGGCCGAGATCGCCCGCGCGCTGGGCGATCTTGCCGCCGCTCCGGCCACCGCCGATCACATTGCCCGCAAGCTGGCGGTGCATTTCGCCGCCGACGATCCACCGGCGGCGCTGGTGGCCGATCTGGCCGCCACCTGGCGCGCCAGCGGCGGCGATCTGGCCCAGGTGAACGCCGTGCTGGCGGGCCATCCGGCCCTTGCGCAAACCTTTCGCGCCAAGGTGCGCCAGCCGCTGGACTATCTGGTTGCGGCGCTGCGGGCGCTTGGGGTCAGCGGCGATCAGGTGCGCGCCTTCGACACGCCGGCGACCAACCAGATCCTGTCCGGCCCGCTGCAGTTGATGGGCCAACCCTTCAACCGTGCCCGCGGCCCTGACGGCTGGCCCGAGCCGGCAGAGGCCTGGATCACCCCGCAGATGCTGTCGGCGCGAATCGCCTGGGCGCTGCGCATCCCGTCCAAGCTGGTCGATCCGCTGCCCGATCCGCGCGCCCTTTTGTCGGCCGCGCTGGGGAACACGGCCTCGCCGCCCTTGGCCGCCGCCGTCCCGCGGGCCGAGAACGCGCGCGAGGGCGTGGCCATCGTCCTTGCCTCGACCGATTTCATCCGCCGCTAGAAAAGGGGCGCGACCATGATATCCAGACGCCTGCTGCTGAAATCCGGGGCGCTCGCCGCATGCTCGGCCGCGGCGCATCCCTGGCTGAACACGATGACATTCGCCGCCGCGCCCGGTGACAACCGGCTGGTCGTCATCGTGCTGCGCGGGGCGATGGACGGGCTGGATGTCGTCCAGCCCTATGGCGATGCAAACCTGCGCGCGCTGCGGGCCGAACTGTCCGCCGGCCCCGACAAGGGCGCGCCGGATCTGGACGGGTTCTATTCCCTGCACCCGGAACTGGCCGAACTGATGCCGCTGTGGCAGGCGGGGCAACTGGCCTTTGCCCATGCCGTCGCCACGCCCTATCGTGACAAGCGCAGCCATTTCGACGGGCAGGATCTGCTTGAGGCCGGGACGGGCAACGATCTGCCCATCGACCAGCAGAAGGGCGGCTGGCTCAATCGGCTGCTTCAGGATCTGCCGGGCGCGACGGGCGAGACGGCTTATACAGTCGGCACCGAGGAAATGCTGATCCTGTCAGGCAAGGCCCATGCGCTGAGCTGGGCCCCCGACGCGCGGCTGGCCCTTTCGGCGCAGGCCAAGCTGCTGCTGTCGGATGTCTATCACGATGACGCGCTGTTCCGCGCCGCGGCGGCCGATGCCGAGGCGATCGGCGGCTCGCTGTCGCCGCTGGACATCGACGGCAAGGGCCCGAACGGGGATGCGGCCAAGCTGGCCGCCTTTACGGCAAACCGTCTGAACGGGGCAACGCGCATCGCGGCGTTCTCGCTCGCCGGATGGGACAGCCATGCGCGCCAGCCGCAGGTGATCGGGCGTCAGCTGCGCCAGCTTTCGACCGCGATCCTGACGCTGCGCGACCAGCTGGGCGCGAACTGGGACAGGACGACCGTTCTGGCCATGACCGAGTTCGGCCGCACTGCGCGCGAGAACGGCTCGGGCGGGACGGACCATGGCACCGGCGGGGCCATGCTGATGGCGGGCGGGGCGGTGCGCGGGGGCCGCGTCTATGGCGACTGGCCGGGCCTGGGCGATGGGCAGCTTTACCAGCAGCGCGATCTTTTGCCGACGCGCGATGTCCGCGCCTATGCCGGCTGGGCGATGCGGGGCCTGTTCGGCACCGACAGGGCGCGCATCGAAGGGATGATCTTCCCCGGTCTCGATCTCGGTCCCGATCCGGGCATCCTGCTTTGATCCTCGGGGCATGGGCGGCAGCCCTTGCCCCAAGGTGATGGCCTAGCGTCAGACCGCGATATGGGCCGATATGTCGTGCCAGCCCTCATAGATCATCTTGAGCGCCACGAAGAGGATGATGACGAGGCCGATCCAGGCGATCCAGCGGTAGCGGCCGATGATCCGGGCGATAAAGCTGGAGGCCAGCCCCATCAGCGCGATCGACAGCACCAGCCCGATGATCAGCACCTCGAAATGATGCCGCGCGGCGCCCGCCACGGCCAGCACGTTGTCGAGCGACATCGACACATCGGCGATGACGATCTGTGTGGCCGCCTGCCGGAAGGTCTTGCGGGGCGCGCCGGCGATCTGCCCGTCGCTGTTCAGGTCAGCATCCTGAAGCGCCTCATGCGCGTCCATTTCCTGATGCGGGCTGCTGAGTTCGCGCCACATCTTGTAGCACACCCACAGCAGCAGCAGCCCACCCGCCAGCAGCAGCCCCGTGATCCCCAGAAGTTCGGTGGTGATCAGGGCAAAGCCGATCCGCATGACTGTCGCGGCGATGATCCCGACCAGGATCGCGCGGTTGCGCAGATCCCTGGGCAATCCCGCAGCCGCCATGCCGATGACGATGGCGTTGTCCCCTGCCAGCACAAGATCGATGGCGATGACTTGCAACAGCGCCGTCAACCCCCCCCCGGTAAAGATCTCCATGCCTGTTCCTTTCCTGTGCGCGGGATGCCGGGGGTGCAGACGCCGCGTCTGCCGCCGGGCCGCGGCTTAGATAGGCGCCGCGGGGACCGAGGGCAACCTTGGGCGGCACGGCACTTGCGGCGAGGGGCGGCGCTGGCCATTGTCGGGCCGCGCCGGACACCGACACCAACGACACAAGGGACAGTCCTGATGACCGCTTCGCCCGATCACAACCATCTTGTCAGCGCCGAGGCGATCGGCGTCGACATCGCCGCGCTGGCCGCTTTGACCGAGCCGGACCGGCCGTGGACAAGGCGCAGCTTTACCCCGATGTTCGACCGGGGCAGGGACTGGCTGCGCGCGGCCTTTGCGGGTGCCGGGCTGACGACGGGCATTGATGCGGCAGGCAACCTGATCGGCCGGCGTGCCGGGTCGGGGGCGGGCTGCGGCACGATCCTGCTGGGCAGTCATACCGATACCGTCCCGGACGGGGGGCGCTTTGACGGGGTCGCGGGCGTTGCCGCCGCGCTTGAGGTGGTGCGTGCGCTCGACCGGGCGGGGGTGGTGCTGCGGCATGATCTTGCCGTGGTCGATTTCCTTGCCGAAGAGGTGTCGGGTTTCGGCGTGTCCTGCATCGGCTCGCGCGCGATGGCCGGGATCATGCCGGCCGACTGGCTGGAACGCCGCTGGCAGGACCGCAGCCTGGCCGAGGCGATCGCCGCCGTCGGCGGCATGCCCGAGGCGCTGGGGCGCCCGCTTTCCGCGCCGCTCGCCGGGCCGCTGCGGGCGTTTCTGGAACTGCATATCGAACAGGGCACCATCCTCGAAAGCGAAGGAACGGCGATCGGGCTGGTGCGTGCCATCGCCGGCATCACCCGGATCGAGATCATCGTCGAGGGGCGCCCCGATCATGCCGGAACCACGCCGATGGACGGGCGCAATGATGCACTGGTATCTGCCGCGCCACTGGTTGAAGCGGTCCGGCACGAGGCCGCCCGCCCGCGCGAGGGGCGCCACTTCACCGGCACGGTCGGTGAATTCGAGGTTTTTCCCAACGCCGCCAACGTCATCCCCGGCCGGGTGCGCCTGCTGATCGACGCCCGCGCCGAGCGGCGTTCCGACATGGAGGCGTTCATCGCCTGGGCTAAAGCGTTGGCCGCAGGCGTGCCCGGCGCATCGGCGCGGGTCATTTCGGACAATCCCCCGGTGCCGATGGATGCCGACCTGCTGGCGGTGCTGGCCGAGGCCGCCGACGCCGCCGGGGTCAGCCACCGCCCCCTGACCTCGGGCGCGGGCCATGATGCGGCCCATGTCGCGCGGCTTGGCCCGGCGGCGATGGTTTTCGTGCCCTCGCGCGGCGGGCGCAGCCATTGCCCCGAGGAGTGGACCGAGATCGACCAGATCGCCGACGGGGCCGAGGCGATCGCTCGCGCCGTCATCGAACTGGACCGGCGCTGACCGCCCGTCGGCGCCCGATGGCCGCCGCGCCTTGCGCGGCGAACCATCCGGCCGCGGGCTGCGTTCGTCATGACATGCGGGCGGTGCCCAGTCTGGTGGAGTGAACGGACATGAAGACGATCAGATCCGCGCTGGTTGCGCTTTCGCTGGGGCTTGCGGCGACAGGCGCGTCCGCCCGCGACATCGTGGTATCCTCGAAGATCGACACCGAAGGCGGGCTGTTGGGCAACATGATCCTGCTGGCGCTGCAGGATGCAGGATTGCCCGTCAGGGACAAGCTGCAACTGGGCGGCACCCCCATTGTTCGAGATGCGATCACGGCGGGGCAGATCGACATCTATCCCGAGTATACGGGCAACGCCGCCTTCTTCTTCAACCAGGCCGATAGCGGCGTGTGGAAGGATGCGGCCAAGGGCTATGCCCGCGCGGCCGAACTCGACCGGGCGCAGAACCGCATCGTCTGGCTGACCCCTGCGCCTGCGAACAACACCTGGGCCATCGCGGTGCGCAAGGATGTCGCCGATGCGAACGGGCTGCGCACCATGTCGGATCTCGGCCGATACATCGCAGGCGGCGGGGCGATCAAGCTGGCGGCCTCGACCGAGTTCGTCACCTCGCCCGCCGCGCTGCCCGCCTTTCAGGCGACCTATGGCTTTGCCCTGAAACCCGACCAGCTGGTGCAGCTGTCGGGCGGGGATACCGCGGCGACGATCGCGGCGGGGGCAGGCCAGACCTCGGGGGTGAATGCTGCGATGGTCTATGGCACCGACGGGGGCATCGCCCCTGCGGGCCTGACGGTGATGGCCGATGACAAGGCCGTGCAGCCCGTCTATCAGCCCGCCCCCGTGGTGCGCGAGGAGGTGCTGTCCGAATACCCGCAGATCGCCGCGGTTCTCGAGCCGATCTTTGCCGGGCTGCAACTGACCACCCTTCAGGAACTGAACGGGCGCATCCAGGTCGGCGGAGAGCCTGCCGCCGAGGTCGCCCGCGATTATCTGACCCGCGCGGGCGCGCTGAAATGACAGGTCTGCCCGCATGAGGGGGCCGGCGCCGTGACGGGCAGGGCGAGGTGAGGGGAGCCCCGAGCCCGCAGCCCCAGGGCGGGCCTGCCGGCGTGGCGGGCGCGGCGGCGACTTTGGCCCCGCCTTGGCCGGCGCTGAGCCCGACCGGCATTCTGTTCGTGGCGATGGGGCTGGCATCGCTTGCGATGCCCTTTGTGCAGATCAAGCCCAACCGCATCGTGCCGGGGCAGGGCGCGGCGCTGCATGCGGCGCTGGGCGCGGCGGGCGGGCCGCTGTGCCTTGCGGCGGCAGCCCTGCTGCTTGCGGCCCTGAGGCCGCGCGCATCCTGGTGGGGGATCGCGGCCGGCCTTGCCGGTGCTGCGGGCAGCCTGCTTGTGCTGGGGGCGGCGGCGCGCCAGCATGTGCCTGATGGCAATACCTTGGCCCGTGTGGCGCCGGGATCAGGGTTCTGGCTGCTGCTGCTGAGCTTTTCGCTTGCCGCGACCGATGTGATCGCGCGGCTGCGCCCGCCCTTGGGGCAACGCTGGCTGCTGCTGGCTGGGGTGTCGGCGGGCCTGGCGGCGCTGCTGTGGTCGGGCGCCTTGGACGAGGTGTCGATCATGCGTGAATTCGCTGCCCGCGCGGCTCCTTTCCAGCGCGAGACGCTGCGCCACCTGCTGCTTGTCTTCGGATCGCTGGGCGGGGCGCTTGCTGTCGGCCTGCCGCTGGGCGTGATGGTGCATCAAAGGCCAAGGACGGGGCGGGGGGTGATGGGGGTGCTGAACATCGTCCAAACGATCCCGTCGCTGGCGCTGTTCGGGCTGATGATTCCGATCCTGGGCTGGGTCGCGGCAAAGCTGCCGGCTGCCGCGGCTGCGGGGATCGCGGGGATCGGGGCGTTCCCCGCGCTGGTCGCCCTGTTCCTGTATTCGCTGCTGCCGGTAGTGTCGAACACTGCGGCCGGGCTGGGCGGCGTCTCGCCCGACGCGCGGGACGCGGCGCGGGGGCTGGGGATGACCCGCGGCCAGGTTCTGGCCCAGGTGTCGATCCCGCTGGCTGTGCCCGCGATCCTTGCGGGCGTGCGGATCGTTCTGGTGCAGAATATCGGCCTTGCGGTGATCGCCGGGCTGATCGGCGGCGGAGGCTATGGAACCTTTGTCTTTCAGGGGCTGAACCAGACGGCTATGGATCTGATCCTGCTGGGCGCGCTGCCCACCATCGCCATGGCGCTGTCGGCGGGCATCGCGCTGGGGCTTGTCGTCGAATGGCTGGACAAGCGCCCCGCGCCCGGGGGTGCCCCATGATCGAGCTGAGGCACCTGACCAAACGCTATGGCGCCGCGACCGTCGTGGACGATGTGTCGCTGACACTCGGCAGCGGCCTTATTGCGGCGGTGGTCGGCACCTCGGGTTCGGGCAAGACGACCTTGCTGCGGATCATCAACCGCCTGATCGAGCCGACCGCCGGGCAGGTGCTGATCGATGGGGTGGATATAGCCCAAGGCCCGCCCCATCTGCTGCGCCGGCGCATCGGCTATGCGATCCAGGGTTACGGGCTGTTTCCCCATCGCACCGTTGCGGCCAATATCGCCACAGTTCCGCGCCTGCTGGGCTGGCCGAGCGCGCAGATCAGGGCACGGATTGATGAATTGCTGGCCCTTTTCCAGCTTGATCCCGCCGCCTTCCGCGACCGGCTGCCGCATGAGCTGTCGGGCGGGCAGCAGCAGCGCGTGGGGGTGGCCCGCGCGCTGGCCGCCCGGCCCGAGCTGCTGCTGATGGACGAGCCGTTCGGCGCGCTGGACCCGGTGATCCGCGCCGCCGCGCAGGAGGATCTGCGCCTGATCCAGCGGCAGCTTGGCACGACCGTGATCCTGGTGACCCATGACATGGAGGAAGCAGTCACGCTGAGCAACCGCATCGCCGTGATGGACCGCGGGCGCCTGCTGCAATTCGGTACCCCGGCCGAAATCCTGACCGCCCCTGCCACGCCTTTCGTGCAGGCGCTGGTCGGCACGGCAGAGCGTCCCTTCCGCCTGCTGGCGCTCTCCCGCGTGGCCGATCTGCGCGAGCCGGGCTTTACCGAAGGCCCGGTCCTGTCGCCGCAGGCCAGCCTGCGCGAGGCGCTGGCGCAATGCCTGTGGTCAGGCCGCAGTGCCCTGCCGGTCGCCGGGGGCGGCATCGTGACGCTGGAGGCGCTGCGTGCACATGCAGCCGGGGGGAGGGCCGGATGAACCGGCCGGTCCTGAGCATCCTGGCGGCGGCGCTGCTGGTCTTTCTGCTCTGGCCGCATGCCTTTGCCGGGCTCTTCCAGCCGCTGACGCGCAACGGCGCGCCCCCCATTTATACCCAGACGAGCCTTCTTGCCCTGACGCTGTCGCATCTGGCGCTGGTCGCCGCGGCGGTGGGCGCGGCATCTGTCACCGCTGTCGGGCTGGGCATCCTTGTCACCCGTCCCGCGGGGCGGGCCTTTCTGCCGCTGGCGCGCACGCTGGCCAATATCGGGCAGACCTTTCCGCCTGTCGCGGTGCTGGCGCTGGCGGTGCCGCTGATGGGGTTCGGGCGCTGGCCGACCCTGACGGCCCTGTTCCTTTACGGGCTGCTGCCGATTTTCGAAAACACGCTGACGGCCCTTGGCAGCCTGCCCCCGCCGGTGGCCGAGGCGGCCCGTGGGACGGGGATGACGCCGCGGCAGCGACTGATCCGGGTCGAGCTGCCGCTCGCCCTGCCGCTGATCCTGACGGGCATCCGCCTGTCGGCAGTGATCTCGCTGGGAACCGCGACGATCGGATCGACGGTGGCCGCCCGGACGCTGGGCGAGGTCGTGATCGCGGGGCTGCTGTCCTCGAACACGGCCTTCGTGGTCCAGGGCGGGATGGTCGTGGGGGTGCTGGCGGTGCTGCTTAACGCGGTGTTCCAGTCGCTGGAACGCCGCGCGGCCCGTGCCGCGGGGCAAGAGCGGCTGGCCCCTATCGGCCTTTCCTGATCGCGGCGGATGAGCGGGCGCCGATCGACAGGGCGGCCGCCTCCTGCGGATGAGCCTGCCCGGTCTGCCGGATATCGGCCGTCAAAGCCCGCCCTACCGGCGCTGCGGGAAAATCCACCGCCCCGGCGCATCCTTTTCGACATCCCTTGCGGTCAATAGGTCGCCCGTCCGCCCGAGAGGTCGAACACCGCCCCGGTCGAAAAGGCGCAGTCCCGTGATGCAAGCCAGGCAACCATCGCGGCGGCCTCGTCAGGTTCCAGGAACCGCTTCATCGGGATCTTGGACAGCATATAGTCGATATGCTGCCCGCTCATCTGGTCAAAGATCGGGGTGCGGGCGGCGGCGGGGGTGACGCAGTTGACCAGAACGCCCGTTTCGGCCAGCTCCTTGCCCAGCGACTTGGTCAGCGCGATGACCCCGGCCTTCGAGGCGGAATAATGCGCCGCATTCGGATTGCCTTCCTTGCCCGCCACCGAGGCGATGTTGACGATGCGCCCATAGCCCCGCGCGATCATCCCCGGAACCAGCGCCCGGCAGACGACGAAGGGGGCGGTCAGGTTCACCTCGACCACCTGCCGCCAGATGGCCGGGTCCAGCTGCCAGGTGGGGGCATTGCCGCCGGCGATGCCGGCGTTGTTCACCAGGATGTCCACCGCGCCCGCCGCCTCAGCCGCCCCGGCTACGGCGGCGTCGTCGGTCAGGTCCAGCACGCGCGCGCACGCCCCCATCGCCGCGGCGGCGGCGCGGGTGGGGGCGTCCTGCATGTCCCATATCTCGACCGCGGCCCCGCTGGCGATCAGGCGTTCGGCGATGGCGCGGCCAAGGCCCTGCGCGCCGCCGGTCACGACGGCGCGGCGGCCGTCCAGGTCGATGCGGTTCATCTCGGCTCTTCCTCGTTGAATGCAGGGAAGGGGGCGGGCATCTCGCCCGGCGCGGTCGCACGGTGCAGCAGGGCCAGCTGGTCACGGTCGGCGCGGGCGCGATGGGCCAGATGCGCGGCATGGGCGGCCTGCGCATCGCCTGCCAGAACGGCCGCAAGGACAAGCGCATGTTCCCGGTTGGACGCCAAAGGCAGCGGCCGATGCGGCAGGATCAGCTGGCGCGCCCGGTATTGCTGTCCCCAGTATTCGCCGATGGTCCGCTGCAGGCGGGCATTGCCGCACAGGCCGACCAGCATCGCGTGGAAATCATCGTCAAGATCCGACCAGCGGGCGATATCGCCTTCGGCGGTGGCGCGCTCCATCCTCTGCGTCAGCTGGGCGAGGGCGTCGCGATCCGCGGGGCGCAGGGGCTGCGCGGCGGTCAGCGCCACGGCCCTCACCTCAAGCGCCGAAAAGACGTCGAGGATGTCACGGAAATCGGCCAGCGTCAGGTCGATGACGGTAACCCCGTGGCGCGGCCTGACAAGGACCAGCCCTTCTTCGGCCAGCCGTATCACCGCCTCGCGCACCGGGGTGCGCGACAGCCCCAGCATGCCAGCGATCTCGGTTTCCAGCAGGGTCGTGCCGGGGGCAAGACGCCCGGTCAGGATGCGATAGCGCAGATCGGCATAGGCCCGCTCGCGTGCGTTCGGCGCGCTGCTGCCCGAAGGCGCCGGACGCGGCCGGGCCGCCCGCATGACGGATTGGGGCGTCATTGCGCCGCTTCGCTGTCGCGGATATGGGCGCGGATGATGTCCTGAAAGCTGGCATCCGCGGCAAAGCCGAAGCCCGCCGCCCGCGCGGCATCGAAGTTGCGCGGCCAGCCGGCCACGATGCCCCTGATCACCGGGTCGGGCTGGCGCCGGATGCGCGCGACCGCCTCGGGGCCGGCGACTTCGCCGAGGGCGGCGATCATCTCGCCTACCGTGACGGACAGGCCCGGCATGGTCAGGCAGCGCCGTGCGCCCAGGGGGGCGGTATCCATCGTGGCGGCATGCAGCAGGAATCCGGTGGCCGAGGCGGGGCTGGCGACCCAGTGGCGCACGTCGTCATCGACCGGCAGCACGGCATCCTGCCCCGCCAAGGGTTCGCGGATGATCCCCGAAAAAAAGCCCGATGCCGCCTTGTTCGGCTTGCCCGGCCGCACGGCGATGGTCGGCAGGCGGATGCCGATGCCGTCAAAGATGCCCCGGCGCGAATAATCGTTCAGCAGCAGCTCGCCGATCATCTTCTGCGTGCCATAGCTGGTCATCGGCGCGGTGATGAATTCGTCCCCGATCGCCTCGGGGAAGGGGGCGCCGAACACCGCGATCGAAGACGTATACACGACACGCGGATGATAGCCGTCCTGCGCGCGGATCGCCTCGAACAGATTGCGCGTGCCGTCCAGGTTGATACGATAGCCCTTGTCGAAATCGGCCTCGGCCTCGCCCGAGACGATGGCGGCAAGGTGGAAAATCGCGTCCGGCCGGTCCGCAACCAGCCGATCGACCGTGGCCCGGTCGCTGATATCGCCCGTCACGGCGCTGACCCGCATATGGGCGCTGCCCTGCACATCGGCGGCCACCACGTCGAATAGTGTCAGCGCCTCGATAGGCTGGCCGCCCAGCGTTCCATCGCTGGCCAGCCTTATCGCCAGGTTGCGGCCCACCATGCCCGCGCCGCCCAGAATCAGAACCTTCATCGCTGCCCCCCTTTTGCCGATGTATACATTACGGCGGCCTCGCCGGGGTTCAAGCAGTCAGCGCAGCGTTCGCCTGTTCACCAAGGCTTTGCATCAAGGCTCCTGCGGCAAACTGCCAGGCCGGGCATCATGTGGACAGGTGCACCAGCCCGCGTCGAGCAACCGAAGGGAGGGCCGTTCGCGGCCGAGGGTTGTTGTCCTTGGCTTTGCCTGGCAGCAGGGCCGAACGCACCGCGACATCGTGCAGCTCCACGTTATCAGGGTCGCCAATGACCCTTTGCGCCGCTTTACAGCCTGAGCCGCGCTGGTATACCAGATGTGAAGCACCGGGGAGAGGGGTTCTGATGTCCGATACGCGCGCAGGCAAGCGGTTCCGCAGCCAGGAATGGTTCGACAATCCCAACAATCCCGGCATGACCGCGCTGTATCTTGAGCGTTACCAGAACAGCACCTTCACGCGTGAGGAGCTGACGGCCGAAAAGCCGATCATCGGCATCGCCCAGACCGGCAGCGATCTGGCCCCCTGCAACAAGATCCACGTCTTTCTGATGGACCGCATCAAGGCCGGCATCCGCGACGCGGGCGGTATCCCCATGGAATTCCCGGTCCACCCGATCCAGGAAACCGGCAAGCGCCCCACCGCCGCGCTGGACCGCAACCTTGCCTATCTGGGGCTGGTCGAGGTGCTGCACGGCTACCCTCTGGACGGGGTGGTGCTGACCACCGGCTGCGACAAGACCACCCCTGCCATGCTGATGGGCGCGGCGACGGTGGACATCCCCGCCATCACGCTGAACGGCGGGCCTATGCTGGACGGCTGGTGGCAGGGCAGGCGGGCTGGGTCGGGCACCATCGTCTGGGAAAGCCGCCGCCTGCTGGCCGAGGGCAGGATCGACTATCCCGAATTCATCGAGCGTGTCTGCGCATCCGCCCCCAGCCTTGGCCACTGCAACACCATGGGCACCGCCAGCACCATGAACGCCATGGCCGAGGCGCTGGGGATGAGCCTGCCGGGCTGTTCGGCCATCCCCGCGCCGTTCCGCGAACGGATGAGCATGGCCTATCAGACCGGCCGGCGCATCGTGCAGATGGTGCTGGACGATCTCAAACCCAGCGACATCCTGACGCGGGCGGCCTTTGAGAATGCGATCCGCGTCAACACGCTAATCGGCGGATCGACCAATGCCCCGCCGCATCTTCAGGCCATAGCCCGCCATGCCGGGGTCGAGCTGGACGTGAAGGATTGGGAAACCATCGGCTTTGACCTGCCGCTGATCGTCAACATGCAGCCGGCCGGCGAATATCTGGGCGAAAGCTTTTTCCGCGCCGGGGGCGTTGCCGCGGTGATGGGCGAGTTGCAGGAGGCGGGCCTGCTGCACGAGGATGCGATGACCGTGACCGGCCAGACGGCGGGTCAGAACGTCGCCGCCTGGCGGTCCACCGATCATGACGTCATCCGCCCGCTGTCCGATCCGCTGCGGGAAAAGGCGGGGTTCCTTGTCCTGTCGGGCAATTTGTTCGACAGCGCGCTGATGAAGACCAGCGTGATTTCAAAGGATTTTCACGACCGCTTCCTGTCCGATGCCGGGCGCGAGGGCATCCACGAGGCGCGCGCCATCGTGTTCGAAGGCCCCGAGGACTATCACGACCGCATCAACGACCCTGCCCTTGGCATCGACGACCGCTGCATCCTGTTCATCCGCAACGTCGGCTGCGTCGGCTATCCCGGCAGCGCCGAGGTGGTGAACATGCAGCCCCCCGATGCGGTGCTGAAGGCCGGGATCAACCACCTGCCGACTGTGGGCGACGGTCGCCAGTCGGGCACATCGGAAAGCCCCTCGATCCTGAACGCCTCGCCGGAATCGGTCGTGGGCGGCGGTCTTGCGCTGCTGAAGACAGGGGACCGGGTGCGGCTGGACCTGAACGCCCGGACGCTGAACGCGCTGGTGGACGATGCCGAATGGCAGGCGCGCCGCGATGCCTGGAGCCCGCCCGAGCTGGTCAACCAGACCCCCTGGCAGGAGATCTATCGCCAGCATGTCGGCCAGCTGGCGCAGGGCGGCTGCCTGGAACTGGCGACGGCCTATCGCCGCGTGCGCGAAAGCCTGCCGCGCGACAACCACTGAGGATGCGATGACCCGGACCATCATCATCACCGGCGCGGGCAGCGGCATCGGCCGCGTGACGGCGCAAACCTTTCTGGACAAGGGCTGGCGGGTCGGGCTGATCGGCCGGCGCGAGGATGCGCTGCGCGAGACGGCCGCCGGGTCGGACGCGCTGGTCCTGCCTTGCGATGTCTGCGACGCGGGCGCGGTCGATGCGGCCTTTGACCGGGCCGCCGCCGAGTGGGGCCGGCTTGACGTTCTGTTCAACAACGCCGGAACCGGGCTGGTCCCCCAGACCCCGGACTTGGTGGAACCGGACGAATTCCGCCGCGTCATCGACGTGAACGTCAACGGCGTCTTCATCTGCGCCCGCGCGGCCTTCCGCGTCATGCGCGCGCAATCGCCGCAGGGCGGGCGCATCATCAACAACGGCTCGGTTTCGGCCCACGCGCCGCGGCCTGGCTCGATCGGCTATACCACGTCCAAGCATGCCGTCACCGGGATCACGCGCTCGATCAGCCTCGACGGGCGCCCCTTCAACATCGCCTGCGGGCAGATCGACATCGGCAACGCGCTGACCGACATGGCGGTGGCGATGACCAAGGGCGTGCCGCAGGCTGACGGGTCGATGAAGGTCGAGCCGGTGATGGACGCGCAGGCCGTGGCGGACACGGTGATGCACATGGCATCCCTGCCCGACGGGGCAAACGTGCAGTTCGTGACTGTGATGGCGACGAACATGCCGTTCATCGGGCGGGGCTGATGGGCCTGCCTGCGGGGCTGTCGCTGTTCGACCTGACCGGACGCAGGGCGCTGGTCACTGGCTCGTCGCAGGGGATCGGCCTTGCACTGGCGCGCGGCCTTGCCGGGGCGGGGGCCGAGATCGTGCTGAACGGCCGCGACGCCGTGCGACTGGACGGCGCTGCCGAGGCGCTGCGGGCGGACGGGTTCGCCGCCCGGACGCTGCCCTTCGACGTCACCGATCACGCCGCCGCCCGCGCCGCCGTGGACGGCTTTGAAGTCTCGGTCGGCCCGATCGACATCCTCATCAACAACGCCGGCCAGCAGCATCGCGCCCCGCTGGAGGATTTCCCCGAGGACGCATTCCAGCGGCTGTTGCAGGTCAATGTCGCCAGCGTCTTCAACGTGGCGCAGGCCTGCGCGCGGCACATGATCGCGCGGGGACGGGGGCATGTCGTCAACATCTGTTCGGTCCAGTCGGCGCTGGCCCGGCCCGGCATCGCGCCCTATACCGCGACCAAGGGCGCGGTCGCCAACCTGACCAGGGGCATGGCGACCGACTGGGCGCGGCACGGTCTGAACTGCAACGGCATCGCGCCGGGCTATTTCGACACGCCGCTGAACGCCGCACTGAAGGGCGATCCGGCGTTTGGCGCCTGGCTGGCGAAACGCACCCCGGCCGGCCGCTGGGGCCGGGTCGAGGAACTGGTCGGCGCGGCGATCTTCCTGTCCTCGGACGCCGCCAGCTTTGTCAACGGAACGGTCGTCTATGTGGACGGCGGCATCACCGCCTCGCTGTAAGGAAACGCGCATGATCCTGGCCATCGGCAGCTATTCGCAGGAGGACCGCACCGCGCTTGATGCGATGGGGGCGGCGCATCTCGCCTCGCTCCAGGGCCTCGCAGCCCTGCCGCAGGACCAGCGCGCAGGGATCAAGGGCGTGGCCTATAAGGGGGGCCACCCGTTCGGCGCGGCGCAGATGGATCTGCTGCCGGCGCTGCGCGTGATCGCCAATTTCGGCGTCGGCCATGACGCGATCGACGTGCCTGCCGCCACCGCGCGCGGGATCACCGTGACCAACACGCCCGCTGTGCTGAACGATGACGTGGCCGATCTGGCCGTCGCCATGTGGATCGCCCTGAACCGCGGGTTCGAGCCGGCCATCGCCCATGTCCGCATGGGCGGCTGGGCGCGGGGCGAGGGGCTGGCGCTGGGGCGCAAGGCATCGGGGCGGCGGGTCGGCATCCTCGGCCTTGGCCGCATCGGGCGCGAGATCGCGGACCGGCTGGCGGCCTTCAAGTGCGAGATCCACTATTGGTCGCGCGGCGCCAAGGACGTGCCCTGGACCCATCACGCCGATCCCACGGCGCTGGCCCGCGCCGTGGATGATCTGATCGTCATCATCGTCGGCGGCCCGGATACCGAGGGGCTGGTTTCGGCCGCGCTGCTGGACGCGCTGGGGCCTGACGGGGTGCTCGTCAATGTTGCGCGCGGCTCGGTGGTGGATGAGGCGGCGCTGATCGAGCGGCTGGCGGATGGGCGGCTGCGCGGCGCGGCGCTGGACGTGTTCCGGGGCGAGCCGCAGGTCGATCTGCGGCTGCTGGCGCTGCCCAACCTGCTGGCGCTGCCCCATATCGGATCGGCCACGGTGGAAACCCGCGCGGCGATGGGCGATCTGCAGCGGCGCAACCTGGCCGCGGTGCTGGACGGACGGCCGGCCGAAACGCCGGTCAACTGAGGGGCGGGACCTTGGCCGAGATGAGCGACGCTCCCGAAGCGGGCGGCCAGGCGCCCGCCGAGGGGGGGACGACGATCCCCGCCGCCATCGCCGATCAGCTGCGGCGCGAGATCCTGACCGGCGCCATTCTCCCCGGCAGCCCGATCAAGGAACGCGACCATGCCGAGCGGCTGGGTGTCAGCCGCACCCCCCTGCGCGAGGCTGTCCGCATTCTGGCGCAGGAGGGGCTGGTCACGTTGCGCCCGCTGCGCAGCCCGCTCGTCACCGACATGTCGCGCGCCGAGGCGATGGATGAGGTGGCTGTCTTGCGCCTGCTGGAACTGGCCGGGGGCGAGCTGGCCTGCCTGCATGCGACAGAGGCCGAGATCGCCGGCATCGCCGCGCTGGCCCGGCAGGTCGAGGATAGCCACGCCACCGGCGACAAGGTCGAGGTGTTTGACCTCGACATGGCGATGCACCGCGCCATCGTCGCGGCCGGGCACAATGGGGCGCTGAGCCGCAGCTATGATGAATACCTGTCCCGCCTGTGGCGCATCCGCTTCCTGTCGGCGCGGCTGCGCTCGGACGCGGCGCAGGTGCTGGCGGCCCATCGCGGCATGACCGGGGCGCTGGCCGCCCGCGACTGGCCGGCGATGCGCAGCCATATGGAGACGCATCTGGACGGCCTTGTGCGCAATCTCGAGGCGCATTTTGCCGGCCAGGAGCCCTAGACCGGCACCAGCGCGCCGCGCGCGGCGATGACCTTTGCGGCAATGTCGTGCCCGGCCCGGATCGCGTCAGGGATGCCGGCCCCGCCCAGCCGCGCGGCAAGGTATCCGGCGTTGAAGCTGTCGCCCGCGGCAGTGGTATCCACCGGCCGGACGCGCGGCAGGTCATC
Source organism: Paracoccus contaminans (assembly GCF_002105555.1). Classification (NCBI taxonomy): domain Bacteria; kingdom Pseudomonadati; phylum Pseudomonadota; class Alphaproteobacteria; order Rhodobacterales; family Paracoccaceae; genus Paracoccus; species Paracoccus contaminans. Next base: position 31,587 of record NZ_CP020612.1, on the reverse strand, counting down.
GACACGGCCCGCGCCGTCCACCCCGCCGTAATGGACCGGCCCGCCGCCGTTCTTGACGACCACCTGCCGCGCCCCGGCGGCCAGATAGCGGGCAATGCAGTCCTGCGGCGCGCCGTCGCCGAAATGGGCCGTTTCCTCGTCAAGGCTGGGCAGGACCAGATCGGCCAGCCCGGCAAAGCGGGTGATCTGCGTGCGCAGGGTCGCCCCATCCTCCCACAGGCGGGGGCGGATGTTTGTGTCGAACACCACCCGTGCACCCCGCGCGCGGGCCGCGTCCAGCGCGGCGGCAAGGTTGTCGCGGTCGGCAGGGGGCAGGATCGCGGCAGTGATCCCGGACAGATAGATCATGTCCGCTTGGGCAAAAGCCGCGGCCAGGGCCGCCGGATCGTCCGCCAGCCCGCGTGCCGCGGAATCGCTGCGCCAATAGGTAAAGCTGCGCTCGCCCTGAGACAGCTCGATCGCGTAAAGCCCGGCCTCGCGCACCGGATCGGCGCTGATATGGTCGGTGACGATCCCGGCATCGGCGATGAAATCCCGCAGCCGCCGCGAAAATCCGCCCGTGCCGATGCGGGTCAGGTATCCCACCGCCCGCCCCGCAGGCAGCAGCCGGCGCAGATACCAGGCCGTGTTCAGCGTGTCGCCGGCAAAGCCGAGATGCCACAGCGCAGGGTCGGGGCTGGCCGACAGCTCGACCATGGCCTCGCCGACGGAAAGAAGATCCAGCCTCACTCCTTCACCGCCCCGGTCATCGAGGACACGTAGTAATCCACGAAGAAGGAATAGAGGATCACCACAGGCAGGGAACCCAGCAGCGCCCCGCTCATCAGCGCGCCCCATTCATAGATGTCGCCGCGCACCAGTTCAGTCAGCACCCCGACGGGCACCGTCTTGTTTTCCGACGACGAGATGAAGGTCAGCGCATAGATGAATTCGTTCCACGACAGGGTGAAGGCAAAGATCCCGGCCGAGATCAGCCCCGGCACGGCCAGCGGCAGCACGACCCGCGTCAGGATCTGCCAGCGGCTGGCGCCATCGACCAGGGCCGATTCCTCAAGCTCATAGGGGATGGACCGGAAATAGCCCATCAGCAGCCAGGTGCAGAACGGGATCAGGAAGGTCGGATAGGTCAGGATCAGCGCCAGCCGGCTGTCGAAGATGCCGACCTGAAAGACGATGAAGGCCAGCGGGATGAACAGGATCGACGGCGGCACCAGATAGGCCAGGAAGATCAGCAGCCCCGTGACGCGGCTGCCGCGGAATCGCAGCCGTTCGATCGCATAGGCGGCCAGGACCGATGCGAACAGCGAGATCGCCGTCGAGGCGACGGACACGATCACCGTGTTCCACATCCAGCGCGGATAGGTCGTTTCGAACAGCAGGTATTTCATGTGTTCCAGCGTCGGCCCGACCACCCAGAACGGGCTGTAGTTGTTATAGTCGGTCAGCTGGTTGTCCGGCTTTACCGCCGTGATCGCCATCCAGTAGAACGGGAACAGCAGGACGAACACGAACACCGCCAGCGGCAGCCAGACGGTCAGGATGCGGCGGGGCAGCGATTCGAACTGCTCGATGCCGCCGATATTGTCCTCGGTCGCGCGTGCCATGTCAGTCGTTCCCTTGCTGCCATTTGCGGCGCTGAAGGCCGAAGAAGCTGAACAGGATCGCCGCCAGCAGGAACGGGATCATGGCGACCGCGATCGCCGCGCCCTCTCCCAGCTGGCCGCCCGGGATGGCGCGCTGGAAGGACAGCGTGGCCATCAGATGCGTGGCGTTCACCGGCCCGCCGCGGGTCAGCACATAGATCAGCTGGAAATCGGTAAAGGTGAACAGCACCGAGAAGGTCATCACCACCGCGATGATCGGCGTCAGCAGCGGCAGCGTGACCAAGCGGAACCGCTGCCACGGGGTCGCGCCGTCGATGGCCGCGGCCTCGTTCAGGGACTGCGGAATGGTCTGCAGCCCGGCCAGCAGGCTGATCGCGACAAAGGGGATGCCGCGCCAGATGTTCGCGGCGATGACCGACCAGCGCGCGTTCCACGGATCGCCCAGGAAGTTGATCGGCGCCGCGATCACGCCCAGCTTCATCAGCACCCACGAGATGATGGAAAACTGCGAATCGAAGATCCACCAGAAGGCCATGGCTGACAGCACCGTCGGCACCACCCAGGGCAGCAGGATGATCGCGCGAAAGACATTCTTGAACGGCAGGTGCCGGTTCAGCAGCAGCGCCAGCCACAGCCCCAGCGCGAATTTCGCGATCGAGGCAAAGACGGTGTAGAACAGCGTGTTGAACACCGTCAGCCAGAACACCGGATCGTCGAACAGCCAGCGGTAATTCTCGATGCCGATAAAGACGCCGGTGCGGCCGATCTTGGTGTCGGTGAAGCCCAGCCAGACACCCAGACCCAGCGGATAGGTCAGGAAGAAGATCAGGAAGGCCGCCGCGGGCAGCATGAACAGCAGGCCCAGCGCGTTGCGGCTTTCGGCGATACGCGCCAGCACCCCTTTGCGAGGGGCCTGCGCGGCCGGGGCGGGCGGTGGGGGCATGGGCAATCCTTCGCGGTCGCGTTCCTGAACGAGAGCGGGGCCGGCGGTCAGCCCGCCGGCCCCCGGCCTTCGGCTGCGCTCAGCGGTAATAGCGCTGCAGGCGCCGTTCGGCGTTGGCGATCGCCTGCTCGGCGGTCCTCTGGCCGGTGACGGCTTCGGCGAACATGTCCACCAGGACGTAATCGGCCATTGCGCCCGCCGAGGCCGGCCCCAGCGGCCCGGCATAGCCGTTCACGCGCAGCGATTCCGATGCCTTCGCATAGGGCGCGTGGATCGGGTTCGAGGTCCAGACCGGGTTCGCCGCGAACTCCTTGAGCGCCTGGCAGCAATAGGCGCTGGCCGCCTCGATCCAGCGGTTCATGTTGTCGGACCGATACATGAATTCCAGATAGGCCTTGGCGGCATTCGGGAACTTGCAGTGCTTGAAGATCGAGATGGTCGAGGTCTGCGCCAGCTCGACCGGCTTGCCGACCGGGCCGATGGGCAGGTTGACGGTGCGGATGTCATCCGCGATCGCCTTCATCGCCGGGTCTTTCAGCGCCGCGTAATACAGCGAAACGCCGTTCGCCGTCAGCGACACCTCGCCGGCCAGAAAGGCGCGGTTGTTGTTGATGTCCAGCCAGCTTTCGGTGCCCGGGATGAAGGTGGCATACAGCTTTTTCGCGTATTCGATCGCGGCGGCCGTCTCGGGGCTGTTGATCGTGACCTTGCCGGCCTCGTCCACCGCCTGCCCGCCGTGGCTCCACAGCAGCCAATGGGCATAGTTGTTGCCGTCGCCCACCGCCTTGCCGTGCGGGAAACCGGCCGGGGTGCCCTTGGCCTTCAGCGCCTCGCACAGCTTGAGAAAGCCGTCAGTGTCCTTCGGGAACTCGGTGAAGCCGGCGGCCTTGACGTGGCTGTCGCGATAGCAGACCGCGTTGCCGATCGCGCAGAGCGGGGTGGAGATCCACTTGCCGTCCTGCACGCCATAAGCCTTGAGGCCGTCATACCAGCCGCCATGGGCCGCCCCCAGCGCCTCGCACAGGTCCGTCACCTCGACCAGCTTGTCGGGATACTGGAAGGGGTCGTCGAACCAGCTCATCACCATGTCGGGGCCGCTGCCCACATTGGCGGCGACGGCGGCCTTGGGGCGCACATCCTCCCAGCTTTCCTGGTCGATGGTCACCTGAACGCCGGTCGCGTCGGTGAAGGCCCTGGTGTTGGCGTTCCACGCCTCTTCCTCGCCCTTGACGAAGGGCACCCAGCGCAGCAGGCGCAGGCTGGCGCCGGCCTCGGGGGTGAAGGTCGCGGCAGCGGGCGCGGCCGCCTGCGCCGCGGCGCCGCGCGCGCCGAAGGGGCCGATCAGCGCCCCTGCGGCGGCCATCGCGGCCGAGCCCTTCAGCAGTGTCCTGCGGTCGATGGTCATTCTCTCCTCCGTTGCTGGTGGCGGCGCGAGCCGCCTTTTCCCCCGTGCGCCCCTCTCTCCCAAGGCGCCGGGGGTGTCGCTCAGGCCGTCAGGCGCTGTCCGCTGCCCTCATCGAACAGATGCACGGCCGACGGGTCGATGCCGATGTTCAGCGTGCCGCCCGGCGCGGCCTGCACGCGTTCACGGAAGACGCCGGTGATCCCGGTCCCGCCCAGCGTGCCGACGACATAGGTTTCGGCCCCGGTCGGCTCGGTCACCTCGACCCTCAGCGGAATGGCGCCGCCAAGCCGCATGGCCTCGGGGCGCACGCCATAGACGAGCGGCTGGCCCGCGCGGGCTGCGCCGGGGTTGCCCACGGGCAGGCGGGTGCCATCCGCCGCCTGGAACTGGCCGTCATCGGCCAGGCGGCCCTTGACCATGCTCATCGCCGGGCTGCCGATGAAGCCGGCGACGAACAGGTTCGCCGGGCGGTCATACAAATCCAGCGGGGCGCCGATCTGTTCGACCCGGCCGTCATGCATGACGACGATCTTGTCGGCCATGGTCATCGCCTCGATCTGGTCGTGGGTGACATAGACGGTGGTCGTCTTCAGCCTCTGGTGCAGGTTCTTGATCTCGGTGCGCATGGTCACGCGCAGCTTTGCGTCAAGGTTGGACAGCGGCTCGTCGAACAGGAACACCTGGGGGTCGCGGACGATGGCCCGGCCCATGGCGACGCGCTGGCGCTGGCCGCCCGACAACATCCGGGGATAGCGGTCCAGAAGATGCGCAAGGCCCAGGATCTCCGCCGCAGGGCGGACCTTTTCCGCGATGGCCGCGCGCGTCGCCCCCGCCAGCTTGAGCGAGAAGCCCATGTTCTCGGCCACGGTCAGGTGGGGGTAAAGCGCATAGTTCTGGAACACCATCGCGATGTCGCGTTCCTTCGGCGGCAGGTCGTTCACCACCCGATCCCCGATCAGCAGCCGCCCCGAGGTGATGTGCTCCAGCCCCGCCAGCATGCGCAGCAAGGTTGACTTGCCGCATCCCGATGGCCCGACCAGCACGACGAACTCGCCCTCGTCTATGTCGACATTGATGCCGTGCAGGACCTCGACGGACCCGTAGGATTTGCGGACATCGTCGATGGTCACTGAAGCCATGCACAGCTCCTATCAAATGCGGGCCTTGAAAGGATGCTATGCAGCGAGGCGGCAGGGACGCAAGAAGTTTGTTGTGCCCCTTGCAAAGCCGCGCCCGGCGATGCTGCACGGCCCAATGTATACACGCGGCGGGCTGCGCCGGGGTGATCCTGTGCCGTTCTGGCCCATAGGGCCGGTGCGCCATCGCGCCGTGATGGGTAGGTAGGGCAGCCTGCTGGAACCAGAACAGGCCCTGCGGAAATCAGCAGCACGCCGGGCGCACCGGATCGCGCCGGCCGGTCATTGCCGCTGTAAGGCTGGCGACAGCGCGGGGCTGCCCGCCTGCAGGGCGCCTTCCATGAAAGCGCCCTGTTTTTTTCGGTCAGGCGACGACTTTCTGGGTCTGCTCGCCCAGGCCTTCGATCCCCAGGCGCATGACCTCGCCCCCCTTCAGGAACACCTTGGGGTTCTGGCCCATGCCGACGCCGGGCGGTGTGCCGGTCGTGATGACATCGCCCGGCAGCAGCGTCATGAAGGTCGAGCAATAGGCGACCAGCTCGGCCACGCCGAAGACCATCGTCCGGGTCGAGCCGTCCTGATAGCGCCGTCCGTCCACCTCGAGCCACATCGACAGGTTCTGGGGATCGGGCACCTCGTCCGCCGTCACCAGCCAGGGGCCGATCGGCCCGAAGGTGTCAAAGCCCTTGCCCTTGTCCCAGGTTGCGCCCCGTTCCAGCTGCCATTCGCGTTCGCTGACATCGTTGACGACGCAGTAACCGGCCACATGGGCCATCGCCTCGGCCTTGCTGACGCCGGCAGCGGGCTTGCCGATGACTACGCCCAGCTCGACCTCCCAATCGGTCTTGGTCGAGCCCTGGGGGATGCGGATGTCGTCATCGGGGCCGATGATGCAGCTGGTCCATTTGTTGAAGACCACCGGCTCGGCAGGAACGGCCATGCCGGATTCGGCGGCATGATCGGCATAGTTCAGGCCGATGGCGATGAACTTGCGCACCAGGCTTACGCAGGGACCAAGGCGCAGATCCTGCTGCGGGCGCCCCTCGACAAGGGGCAGCGCCTCTGGGTCAAGCGCGGCAAGCCGGGCCAGCCCTTCGGGCAGCAGCACGTCCCCGGCAATGTCCGCCACATGGCCCGACAGATCGCGCACCCGGCCCCGGCCATCCAGCAGACCAGGCTTTTCGGCCCCCGCAGGCCCATGACGCACCAGCTTCATCGCATATCCTTCATTGATGATACCTGCCGGAATGTTAGGGACAAAGCCTAGGGCCGGCAATCTGGTATACCCGATTGCGCGAGCCTTGCATCGCCCGTCAGTCCCCCAGCCCCGCCAGCAGCGCCTCGGGCAGATTCTGGTAGGCGACCGGGCGCAGGAAGCGGCGGATCGACAGCGTGCCGACCGAGGTCGCGCCGAAATTGGTCGATGCCGGATAGGGGCCGCCATGGACCATGCTGTCCACGACCTCGACGCCGGTCGGAAAGCCGTTGACCAGAACCCGCCCCGCCTTGCGTTCCAGGATCGGCAGCAGCCTGCGCGCATCCTCGATGTCCGCGTCGTCCAGATGCATCGTCGCGGTCAGCTGCCCCTCGAAGCCGCGGGCGAGCCGTTCCATCTCGGAAAAGTCCCGCACGCGCACGACAAGGCCGAGCGGCCCGAAGACCTCCTCGCCCAGGGCATGGTCCTGCAGATAGGCGTCGGCGGTCGTCTGATAGAGGTTGGGACTGGCGGTGCGGCCCTCGCTGTGGGTGGACATGACCGGGGTGACGGCGTTGCGCGATTCGAACCGCTGCTGGCCGGCGCGATAGGCGCTGGCGATGCCCTCGGTCAGCATGGCCTGCGGGCCGACCTGTTCCAGCGCCGCGCGCGTCGCGGCGACAAAGCGGTCCGCATCCGCCCCTTCGGTGACCACCGCGATGCCGGGATTGGTGCAGAACTGGCCCGCGCCCATGGTCAGGCTACCCGCCCAGCCGCGCCCCAGCTCATCGGCCCGCGCCGCCATGGCATGGGGCAGCAGGAACATCGGGTTGACCGAGCCCAGCTCGCCGAAGAAGGGGATCGGCTCGGGCCGGGCGGCGCACAGGTCGAACAGGGCCCGCCCCCCGGCCAGGCTGCCGGTGAAGCCGACCGCCTTGATCAGCGGATGCTGGACCAGCGCGGCGCCGACATCGCGCCGCCCGCCCTGGATCAGGCTGAAGGTGCCGGGATGGATGCCGCACCGCCCGATGGCCGCATGAACCGCCTCGGCCACGATCTCGGCGGTGCCGGGATGGGCGCTGTGCCCCTTGACAACGACAGGGCAGCCTGCCGCCAGGGCCGCGGCGGTGTCGCCCCCGGCGGTCGAGAAGGCGAGCGGGAAGTTCGAGGCCCCGAACACCGCCACCGGGCCGATCGGGCGCTGGATCATGCGGATCTCGGGGCGGGGTGCGGGCTTGCGGTCGGGCAGGGCGGCATCGACGCGGCGATCCAGATAGTCGCCCTTGCGGATGTGATCGGCGAAGAGGCGCAGCTGGCCGGTCGTCCGGCCCCGCTCACCCTCCAGCCGCGCCTCGGGCAGGCCGGTCTCGGCGCTGCCGATTTCGGTGATCGCCTCGGCGCGCGATTCGATCTCGTCCGCGATGGCATCCAGGAAGTCGGCCCGCGCGCCGCGGGGCAGGGCGCTATAGGACCAGAAGGCATCTTCGGCAGCCGCGCAGGCCCTGTCCACCAGATCGACCGTGCCGACGCTGAAGCTGTGGGCGGCGCCGCGGACGGGTTCGTTCTGGAACTGCGCATCCGTGCCGATCCAGGACCCGGCGATCAGATGTTTGCCGTGGGGGGTAAAGCTCATGCGGGAATCCTCGGGTTCTTCGGGTGACAGGGGGCGTCTGGCGACAGGAAGCGTTTCGGGCAAGGCGCGGACATGCAAGACGAAACCGTGGCAGACCTACGGCCCTTGTCACGCGGCAGCAACCGGCTTTCCACTGCGCGGAAGACATGGGGCGGTGCGGTCTTCGGCCGGCCGGCACTGATGCGGCCATCGCGCGCGGGCCGCTTGGCGGGCGGGGGCACAAGCCGGGCTTGGGGCCTTGTGCGCAACCAGGGCGAGGGGGCGCATTTCCTCTGTCAGCCGCCCTGCAAAGCGCGTATAACCCCTTGACCCAGTTGGGCCACAACGCTTGGCGTCGGGAAATTACGATCTTTTTTCAACTCTCTGCAATGGCCGGGTGCCGCGGGACGAAAGGCGCGGGGCCTTCCGGCGCTGGCTGCCCTTCATCCTTGCCACGGTCACGCCAGGGATGCTTGCGTGACCCGGCGCCGGCCCTGTTATCCCTGCCCCCCGGCGGACGACCCGCCAACCGAAGGACTGCAAATGACCGCCGAGCCGCGCATCATTGCCACCACCGATGAACTGTCCGCCTTTTGCGAGCTGGCCAAGGCCCAGCCCTATGTCACGCTCGACACCGAATTCCTGCGCGAGCGGACCTATTATTCCAGGCTTTGCCTGATCCAGATGGCGCTGCCGCCGGCATCCGGCCCCAAGCTTGCCGGCGGCCCCGCCGCGCTGATCGACCCCATGGCCGAAGGACTGTCGCTCGAGCCGCTGTATGACCTGTTCCGCCACGAGGCGACGGTCAAGGTGTTCCACGCCGCGCGCCAGGATCTAGAGATCTTCTTTCACGACGCGGGGATCTTTCCCACGCCGCTGTTCGACACCCAGATCGCGGCGATGGTCTGCGGCTTTGGCGAGCAGGCGGGTTATGAAACGCTGGTGCGCAAGATCGCGCGTCAGCCGCTCGACAAGTCCTCGCGCTTCACCGACTGGTCGCGCCGCCCGCTGACGCCGGCGCAGGCCGATTACGCGCTGGCGGACGTGACCCATCTGCGGGCGATCTATGAACATCTGAGCGCCGAGCTCGCCCGCACCGGCCGCGGCCCCTGGGTCGCCGAGGAGGCGGCGGTGCTGGTCGATCCCGCGACCTACACCACCCATCCCGATGATGCCTGGGAACGGGTGCGGACCCGGTCGGGATCGCCGCGGTTCCTGGCCATCGTGCGCGAACTGGCACGGTTCCGCGAGACTTACGCCCAGTCGAACGACGTGCCCCGCTCGCGCGTGTTCAAGGACGATGCGCTGATCGAGCTGGCCTCGACCCGCCCGTTGACCGAGGAAGAGCTGTCCAAGTCGCGGCTGCTGCTGCGCGAGGCGCGGCGGGGCGAGATCGCGCAGGGAATCCTCGCCGCGGTCAAGGCGGGGCTTGAGACGACGGACCTGCCCAAGGCCGAACCGCCCGATCCGGGCCGGCCCGGCAACGGCGCGCTGGCTGAACTGCTGCGCGTGCTGCTGCGGGCCAAGGCCGATGCGGCCGACGTGGCCCCGCGGCTGATCGCATCGGCGGCCGAACTGGACGCGATCGCGGCCGGGGCGAGGGATGTGCCGGCGCTGTCCGGATGGCGCGCCGAGGTGTTTGGCGACGACGCCCTGCGGCTGGCGCAGGGGCGGATCGCGCTGTCGGCCTCGGGCGGTGCGATCAAGGTCGTGCCGGTGCCGTAAGGGCGCAAGGCGGCCTGATCGCCACGCGGCGGCTGGTGTTGCGACCCGTGGCGGCTGCCGTTCTCGACAGGCTCTACAGGACCGTGATCGACCCTGCGCTCGCCCCGATGCTGTTCCTGTCCATCCAGGACTGGCGAGGGACCGCTTTGCCGCGCCTTGCGCCCTGGGCGCGGTTCGGCCGCCGTGCGGGCTGTCCGGTCTGTGCGGCGAGAAGATCATCGGCTCGGCCAGCATAGGCGGAGGCAGCGTGGTGCCGGTCTGTTATTTGCTTGCACCGACCTCGCAGGCGCTTGGGGGCGAGATGCTGGCCGGGTTCCCGGTGGCGATCGACCGGAATACCCGTCCCCCGATCCTGTCGGCCGAGGTCTTTGCCGGCAACCCGGCATCCCTTGCGCTCTGCTGCGGCGGAACGGCTTTGCCCTCACGGGCGCGCGGATGATGAACTGGGTCGCGCGGCCGTTAGCCGCGCCAGCCTTGCCCTTGAACAGGGCGCCCGAATTCCCGCCCGGTCAACGCGCCGCCTTCTCGGCGACGCCCGAGACGCCCTCGCGGCGGTCCAGTTCCGCCAGCACGTCCGCCAGCGGCACATCGCGCGCCGCCAGCATGACCAGCAGGTGATAGATCACGTCCGCCGCCTCGGCGGTCAGGCGCGCGCGGTCGCCGCGCACCGCCTCGATGATCGCCTCGACGGCCTCCTCGCCGAACTTCTCGGCGCATTTCTCCGGCCCACGGGCCAGCAGTTGCGCCGTCCAGCTCGTTGCCGGATCGGCGGTCTTGCGCGCCGCGATCGTCGCGCTCAGGCGGGACAGGATGTCGGTCATGGCGTGCCCTGGTCCATGCGCACGGGAATGCCGGCAGCGGCCATGTGCGCCTTGGCCTCGGCAATGGTGAAGCTGCCGAAATGAAAGATCGAGGCGGCCAGCACCGCGCTGGCCCCGCCCTGCGTCACCCCCTGAACGAGGTGGTCCAGCGTGCCGACCCCGCCCGAGGCGATCACCGGGACCGGCACCGCATCGGCGACGGCGCGGGTCAGCGGGATGTTGAAGCCTGCGCGCGTGCCGTCGCGGTCCATGCTGGTCAGCAGGATTTCGCCCGCACCGCGCGCGGCGACGGTGCGGGCGAATGCCACGGCGTCGATGCCCGTCGGCCTGCGCCCGCCATGGGTGAAGATCTCCCACCGGCCGGGCGCGACGGTCTTGGCGTCGATGGCGCAGACGATGCACTGGCTGCCGAAACGGTCCGCCGCCTCGGCGATCACGTCGGGGTTGGCCACCGCAGCCGAATTGAACGACACCTTGTCCGCGCCGGCCAGCAGCAGGTCGCGCACATCGCGGTGGCTGCGCACCCCGCCCCCCACCGTCAGGGGGATGAAACACTGTTCGGCCGTCCGCGTCACCAGCTCGAACATGGTGCCGCGGTTTTCATGGGTGGCGTGGATGTCAAGGAAACACAGCTCGTCCGCGCCCGCCGCGTCATAGGCGGCCGCCGCCGCCACCGGATCGCCCGCATCCACCAGACTGGTGAAGTTGACGCCCTTGACGACGCGGCCGTCTGCAACGTCCAGACAGGGAATGATGCGGGTTTTCAGCATGGCCCCTGCTTAGCGCGCGCCGAGGCGGGGGAAAAGAGGGGCCGCCCCGACAGGGGGAAAAGGCCCTTACCAGCGCAGGACGACGCTGCCCCAGCTCATCCCGCCGCCGATCGCCTCGATCACGATCACATCGCCGGCTGCGAAGGTGCCCGCCTCGTCGGCAACCGACAGCGCCAGCGGAATCGAGGCGGCCGAGGTGTTGCCGTGGTCGGCCACCGTCAGCACCACCCGGTCCATCGGCAGCTGCATCTTCTGCGCCGTGGCTGCGATGATTCGCCTGTTGGCCTGGTGCGGCACCAGCCAGTCCACATCGGCAGGGGTCAGGCCGGCCTTGTCCAGCGCCCGGTGCGCAGTCGCGGCCAGCTTTTCGACCGCGTGGCGAAAGACCAGGTTGCCTTGCATCCGCAGAAAGCCGGTCGTTCCGGTGCGGCTGACCCCGCCATCGACATACAGCAGCTCGCGCAGCCTGCCGTCGCTGTTCAGGTCGGTGGCCAGCACCCCGCGGTCATCGCTGGTTCCCGCGCCCTCGGCCGCCTCGAGGATGACCGCGCCGGCCCCGTCCCCGAACAGCACGCAGGTGCCGCGGTCGGTCCAGTCCATGATGCGGCTGAACGTCTCGGCCCCGATCACCAGCACCCTGTCCGCCTGGCCGGTGCGGATCAGGCCGTCGGCATTGGCCAGCGCAAAGACGAACCCCGCGCAGACCGCCTGCAGGTCATAGGCAAAGCCGCGCGTCATGCCCAGACCCGCCTGCACCATCGTGGCTACGGCGGGAAAGGTCAGGTCGGGGGTGGATGTGGCGACGACGATGGCGTCGATTTCATCAGGCTGCATCCCTGCGCGGTCAAGCGCAGCCCGTCCCGCCGCGATGGCCAGGTCCGAGGTGAACTCTCCCTCGGCGGCGAAATGGCGCCGCTCGATCCCGGTGCGATCGCGAATCCATTCGTCCGTGGTGTCGAGCGACTGTTCGAAGAAGCTGTTCTCGACCACGCGGTCGGGCAGATAATGGCCCGTCGCCCTGATGATGGAACGGCGCGTCACGACGACGCGCCCTCGTCCGGGGCGTCCTTTGCCCGGTCTGCCGCCTGCTCGGCCGCCTGCGCAAGGCGCGCGGCAAGGCGGTCGTGAAAGCCCGATTGCGCCAGCTGGAACGCCAGCTTGATCGCCGCCGATACCCCCGTCGCATCGGCAGAGCCATGCGATTTGACGACCGTGCCATTCAGGCCCAGGAAAACCCCGCCATTGACCCGGCGCGGATCAATGCGCTTTTGCAGCCGCTTGAGAGAGGTTACCGCCAGCAGCGCGGCAAAGCGCGACATGATCGAATTGGCAAAGGCTTCCTTGAGGAAGTCGCCCACCAGCCTGGCCGTCCCCTCGCCAGTCTTGAGTGCGATGTTCCCGGTGAAGCCGTCCGTCACGATCACGTCCACCCTGCTGCCGACGAAATCGCCGCCCTCGACGAAACCGACATAGTCAAAGCCGGCAGGCCCGGCCGCGGCGGCGATCAGTTCCTGCGCTTCCTTCAGCTCGACGCGGCCCTTGTGTTCCTCGGTCCCGACATTCAGCAGCCCGACGCGCGGGCGCTCAAGGCCAAGCCCGTTGCGCGCATAGGACGCGCCCATCATGGCATATTGCAGCAGGTCGGTCCGGTCGGCGCGGATATCGGCGCCGACATCCAGCACGACGTTGAAACCCGAAGGGTTGTGCGAGGGCCACAGGATCGCGATCGCCGGCCGCGCCACGCCGGGCAGCTTGCGCAGGCGCAGCACCGACAGGGCCATCAGCGCGCCCGTATTGCCGCAGCTGACCGCCACGGTCGCCTCTCCCTGGCGCACCGATTCAAGGGTGGACCACATCGAGGTGCCTTGCGCCGAGCGGATCACCTGGCTGGGCTTGTCGTGCATCGTCACGATGCCGTCGGCATGCCGGATGTCGCAACGGTCGGCCAGCCCGCGCCGACGCTCGATCAGGCGGCGCAGCTCGGCCTGCGGGCCGTGAACGATAAAGCGGATGTCGGGGTTCTTGTCGGCGCTTTTCTCTATCCCGGCAATGACGGCCGCGGGGCCGCGGTCGCCGCCCATCGCGTCAACGGAAATGACGAATGATCCGCCGGTCCTGCCAGCGTCATGCGCCATGTCCGCCTGTGCAAACGCCGTGGGCATCGCGGGATCGCCGTCAGCCCTGGTCAGGCCGCGTCGTCGTCCAGGTCGGTGTCACTGGCCTGGGCCACGACCTCGCGGTCGGCATAATGGCCGCAGGACGGGCAGACATGGTGCGGGCGCTTCAGCTCGCCGCAGTTGGGACAATCATTCGGGTTCCCGGCAACCAGCGCATCATGCGAACGGCGCATGTTGCGGCGGGACCGGGTGACTCGGTTCTGAGGGACGGCCATGGGACAACCTTCGTGGCAACGGTTAGGGGCAGGCAGGGCGAACAGACCGCAGGCCCGCGCATGTTTCGGATCGAACCGGCGGGATAAGGCACAAACCCGCGCGCTGCAAGGGCAAAGCGGCCGCGCCCCTTCGGCCCCGGCGCAAGGGCCATGCGCCCCATCAGGGATCGTTCCGGCGCGCCAGCATCGCCGCAAGCCCGGCGAAGGGGCGCTGGCCGTCCGCATCATCGGTCGCTGCAGGCATGCCTTCGCCCCCGTCCGGTGCAGGCGCCTCGGCCCCCGGTGCGCGCGGGTAAAGGGGCAGCGCCAGCGACAGCGCCTCGACCAGCACCGCGCCTGCGTCGATGAAGGAACCCAAGGGTTCGGTCTCCTCGTCGGGCATCTCGATTTCGGCCCCCGCACTGTCCGGGTGCGGATCAAGGGCGTGGGGGGAATACAGGCGGCGCACCGGCTCGTCGATCACGCTCTCGACCGGAGCGAGCGTCACCACGCAGGGCTGGACCACGCGCGCGGCAAGCCGGCCGGTCAGCACCCAGGCCCCGTGCGGGGCGGCCGTGATGCGCGCATCCAGCGTGACGGCGGGCAGGTCGGTCAGGTCGAGCGCCTGCGCGATGCGCGCGCGGGCCTGCGCGTCCGGGGCCAGCGTCAGATCGGCCGGCTTGCGCGGGTTGAGGTGGGCCACACGGACCGGATGGGAAAACGGGACAGGGGACATGAGGGATGCCTTTTATTCTGTTATGCTGCGACCGGCCCGGGCCGCCCCGGCCGCTGCGCGCCGGTTCCCGATGACAGCCCCCGGTGACGTCCGGCGCCAGGGGCGCATCGACATTCTTGAGCGCTGGGACGGAGTTTGCTAAGCCATCGGCCAGTCGTCAACCGCCCTGGCTTGCAGCGGGAGTGGCCGGCACAACTCTCAGGGCGGAAGGTGTCCCGATGTCCATGACCCGCCGGTGGCTGATCGCCGCGACCGTTGCGATGCCGCTGATCGCCGCGGCCGGCTGCACCCGCATGTATCGCAACCACGGCTATGTGCCCAGCGACGACGAACTTGCCGCCGTGACGGTCGGGCAGACGAACCAGGCCCAGCTTGAGGAATTGCTGGGCCGGCCCGGATCGCAGGGCGTGCTGACCGGATCGGACTGGTATTACGTCGGCTCGCGCTGGGAATATTACGGCATGGCCCCCCCGCGCGAGGTGGATCGCCAGGTCGTCGCCATCAGCTTTGACCAGGGCGGCACCGTCACCAATGTCCGCCGCTTCGGCCTTGACCAGGGGCGCGTCGTGGTGCTGTCGCAGCGCGTGACCGATGCAGGCGTATCCGGCGCCAGCGTTTTGCGTCGGATCTTTGCCAATGTGGGCAACTTCAACGCCGGTCAGATCCTCAACAAGGAATGATTCGCCGCGCTTCAGCCCGCCTCGGGGACAAAGCGCAGGGCCACACCATTGATGCAGTAGCGCAGGCCGGTCGGCGGCGGCCCGTCGGGAAAGACATGGCCCAGATGGGCGTCGCAGCCTTCGCAGGTGACTTCGGTGCGGATCATGCCGTGGCTGCGGTCCTCATGTTCCGCGATGGCGCCGCCGGCGCGGGAAAAGCTGGGCCAGCCGCAGAAGCTCTCGAACTTCTGATCGCCGTCGAACAGCCGCGCGCCGCAGCAGGCGCAGACATAATGCCCCGGCCCCTTCGGAAAGCCGGGATGGGAAAAGGGCCGCTCGGTTCCCGCCTGGCGGGTGACGCGGTAGGTTTCGGCATCCAGCCGCTGGCGCCATTCCGCATCGCTGCGGGTGATCTTTTCGGCCATTCCAGCCCCCGATCGTTGCAATACGATCATAAGGTAGGGCGAGAATGGCGCGCGGCAACCCGCAGGCCCCGTCCGGGGTTCTGAATCGGAAAGCTGCGGATTGCAGGATCGGCCAGAGGCAAGGGCAAGGGGGCAGGGGCGCGATGCGGATGATGCGTAAGGGGCGCTGGGTGGTCCGCCCTGCCGAAACCGAGGACGACCTGCGCCGGGCGCAGCGGCTGCGCTGGCTGTGCTTCACCCGGCCGGGTGCCGAGGCTGCCTTGGCCGATGCGCTGGATGCGGACGGCATGGACGCGGTCTGCCGTCACGTGCTGATCGAGGACGGGCGCAGCGGTCATCTTGTCGGCTGCTTCCGGCTGCTCGACCTGGGCAGCGGGGCCGAGATCGACCGCAGCTATTCGGCTCAGCATTACAACCTGGCGGGGCTGCGCCGCTTTCCGGGGCGGATGGTCGAACTGGGCCGGTTCTGCGTCCATCCGGCCCATTCCGATCCCGACATCCTTCGGGCGGCCTGGGCGGCGCTGGCCGATCACGTCGATGCCGCGGGGGCCGAGCTGCTGTTCGGCTGTTCGTCCTTTCTGGGCACCGACGCGGCCCAGCACGAGGATGCCTTTGCCATGCTGCGCGAACGCCACATTGCCCCGCGCCGCTGGCTGCCGCGTGTCAAGGCGCCCGAGGTCTTCCGCTTTGCCCGGCTGCTGCGCCGCCCCGACCCGAGGCGCGCCATGGCCGCGATGCCGCCGCTTTTGCGCACCTATCTGCTGATGGGCGGATGGGTAAGCGATCACGCGGTCATGGACCGCGAGCTTGGCACGATGCATGTCTTCACGGGGCTTGAGATCAAGGCGATCCCGCCGGTTCGCGCCCGCGCCCTGCGGGCGCTTGCCTCGTGACGGGGCTGCGGGGCGGCGCGCCTTAGCGCGCGGGGGGCTTGGGCGGGCGGCTTTGCGCTTGGGCGGCGCGGGCGCTAGACCCTTGCGACAGGCGATCCCGATTCGCTGCAATCCCTCACGAGAAGGCCAGGCGATGAGCGGCTTTTCCTTTACCCTTGCCGCCACTGACGGCCGTGCCCGCACCGGTGTCATCAGAACCCCGCGCGGCGAGATCCGCACCCCGGCCTTCATGCCCGTGGGCACGGCCGCGACCGTCAAGGCCATGCTGCCCGAAAGCGTGCGCGCGACGGGCGCCGACATCCTGCTTGGCAACACCTATCACCTGATGCTGCGGCCGGGTGCCGAGCGGATCGCGCGGCTGGGCGGGCTGCACCGCTTCATGAACTGGGACCGGCCGATCCTGACCGATTCGGGGGGCTTTCAGGTGATGAGCCTGGCCGATCTGCGCAAGCTGACCGAGGCGGGCGTCACCTTCGCAAGCCATGTCGATGGCAGCCGCCATGTCCTGTCCCCCGAAACCAGCATGGAGATTCAGCGCCTGCTGGGGTCGGACATCGTGATGGCATTCGACGAATGCCCCGCGCTGCCCGCCACGCATGAACGGCAGGCCGAAGCGATGCGCCTGTCGATGCGCTGGGCGCAGCGGTCGCGCGATGCCTTCGGCGACCGGCCGGGCCATGCGCTGTTCGGCATCATGCAGGGCGGCGTCGAGCGCGACCTGCGCGAGGAATCGGCCGCCGCGCTGCGCGCCATCGGCTTTGACGGCTATGCCATCGGCGGGCTGGCCGTGGGCGAGGGGCAGGCGGCGATGTTCGGGGTGCTTGATTATGCCACCGACCTGTTGCCCGCAGGTCAGCCGCGCTATCTGATGGGGGTGGGCAAGCCCGACGACATCGTGGGCGCCGTCCAGCGGGGCGTGGACATGATGGATTGCGTCCTGCCCTCGCGGTCCGGCCGCACCGGGCAGGCCTGGACGCGGCGCGGGCAGGTCAACATCAAGAACGCCCGCCATGCCGACGATCCACGCCCGCTGGACGAGGCTTGCAGCTGCCCGGCCTGCACCGGCTATTCCCGCGCCTATCTGCACCACGTCTTCCGGGCCGGAGAGATGATTTCCGGCATGCTGCTGACCTGGCACAACCTGCATTACTATCAGCAGATCATGCAGGGCATGCGTGATGCCATCGCGGCAGGCGGGCTGGATGCCTGGGTGGCCGATTTCCATGCCCTGCGGGCCGAAGGCGACATCCCGCCGGTCTGAGGGGGCGCGCGCCGCCCCTCAGCTGCGCGGGGGCCTCGGACGATAGACGGGCAGCCGCCAGCCAAAGGCCATGCTGCCGATCCTCAGCACCAGCGTGACAGCGGCGCAGGCCAGCACCGCCGCGCCGCGATCCGCGCCCAGCCAGACCAGCGCCGTCCCCGCCAGCGCGCCGCCGAACGCAGCCGTGACGTACAGTTCGCCCTGCTTGAGCACCAGCGGAACCTCATTGCCGACCACGTCGCGCATCAGCCCGCCGAAGGTGCCCGTGATCACCCCCATGATGACGACCACGACCGGCGGGGCGCCGGCGGCCAGCGCCACGCCGATGCCCGCCGGCACCGCCACCGACAGGGCAAAGGCATCCAGCCAGAGCAGCCAGCGATAGCGGCTTTCCAGCAGATGCGCCGTCCAGAACACCAGCATCGCCGCCGCCGCGGCCAGCAGGATCAGCGATGGACGGTCCACCCAGAACACCGCCGTTCGGTTCAGGATCAGATCGCGCAGCGTGCCGCCCCCGACCGCCGTCAGCACCGCCATGAAGATGAAGCCGACGGGATCGAGCTGCTGGCGGCTGGCCACCAGCGCGCCTGTCAGCGCAAAGATCGCCGCCGCCCCATAGTCGAGCAACCATACCAGCAGCGGCAGGTTGGCGCCCATGACCGCCCCCGTCACTTGAACGGCGCCATGCCGGCGCGGGCAAGCGCGTCCGCGCGTTCGTTTTCAGGGTGCCCGGCATGGCCCTTGATCCAGGCCCAGGTGACGCGGTGACGATCGCGCGCGGCGTCCAGACGCTGCCACAGGTCGGCGTTCTTGACCGGCTTGCGGTCGGCGGTCTTCCAGCCGTTCTTTTTCCAGCCGTGGATCCAGGCGGTCACGCCGTTCTTCACATAGGCCGAATCGGTGGTGATGGTGATCGCCGCCGGCCGCGTCAGCGCCTCGAGCGCCGAGATCGCGGCCATCAGTTCCATCCGGTTGTTGGTGGTGTCCGGCTCGCCCCCTGACAGTTCGCGTTCTTTCAGAACGGCAGCTCCGTCCATGGCGCGCATCAGGACACCCCAGCCGCCGGGGCCGGGATTGCCGCTGCACGCGCCGTCGGTCCAGGCGCGCAGGACGGTCACGCGCCCCCCATCGCCCGCCTTGGGGGCGCTCGGCGGCCGCTCGTCAGGCAAATCCTCAGCCATCCAGCCCCCGATAACCCGGCAAGGCGGCAATACGCCTCAGCCACCGATCAATGGCGGGACAGCGGTCCATGTCAAACCCGCCGCGCGTTCCGGCCGTGTGGGTATAGGCATATAGGCAGATGTCGGCGACGCTGGGCGCAGGCCCCGCCAGCCAGTCATGGCCGGCCAGCCGGTGTTCCATGATCGCCAGGTTGCGGTGCCCGGCGTCCAGCAATTCGGCCATCCGGGCCTCGGTCGCCAGATGCCGGCGGTGCGGATAGAACCGCAGCGCGCCGCGCAGGGCGACCGTGCCTTCGTGCTGGTTCTGTTCCCAGAACATCCAGCCAAGCGCCTGCGCCCGCGCGACGGGATCGCCCGGTATCCACGCGCTCCCCTCGGCCAGATACAGCAGGATCGCGTTCGATTCGGGCAACAGCGTGCCGTCGTCCAGTTCCAGCACCGGCGCCTTGCCGAATGGCAGCCGCCCCGCCACCCTGGCCGCCTCGATCGCGTCCGACCCATCCTCGACATCGACCACCGCGCAGTCCCGGCCCAAAAGCGACAGCAACAGCCGCACCTTGTAGCTGTTCCCTGACGAGGGCATCGAAAATAGTCTCATTCTTCTGCACCAAAATATCCCAGGGTCCGGGGCAGCGTCCCGGTCCAGCGTCTCAACCTGCGGCCGGCTCGCGCAAGATGCGCGGCACCTTGAACTCGACCCGCTCGCGCGCCGTCTCGACGATCTCGACAGTCAGGTCAAAGCGGTCGGCGAAGGCGGCGATGACCTCGTCCACCAGCACTTCGGGGGCGCTGGCCCCGGCCGTCACCCCGACGGAACGGATGCCGTCCAGCGCCCGCCAGTCGATGTCGGCGGCGCGCATGATCAACTGTGCATAGGCGCAGCCGGCGGACCGCCCCACCTCGACCAGCCGGCGCGAGTTCGAGCTGTTGGGCGCCCCGATCACCAGCAGCGCGTCGATCAGCGGCGCGATCGCCTTGACCGAGGTCTGCCGGTTCGTGGTGGCATAGCAGATATCGTCCTTGGCCGGCCCCACAATGGCGGGAAAGCGCGCCTGCAACGCCGCGACGATCTGGGCCGTGTCGTCCACGGACAGGGTCGTCTGGGTGATCCAGGCAAGGCGGGCCGGATCGCGCGGGGCGATGCGGGCGACATCCTCGGCCGTCTCGACCAGGATCACCTCGCCCTCGGGCAGCTGGCCCATGGTGCCCAGCACCTCAGGATGGCCCGCATGGCCGATCATCACCATCTGCAATCCCGCCTCGTGGTGGCGCTCGGCCTCGACATGGACCTTGCTGACCAGCGGGCAGGTTGCGTCCACATAGATCATGTTGCGCCGCTGCGCTTCGGCGGGAACGGATTTGGGCACGCCATGCGCCGAAAAGATCACCGGGCGGTCGGCGGGAACCTCGTCCAGTTCCTCGACGAACACCGCGCCCTTGGCGCGCAGCCCGTCCACGACAAAGCGGTTGTGGACGATCTCGTGCCGGACATAGACCGGCTGCCCCCATTTCTGCAGGGCCAGTTCGACGATCTGCACCGCGCGGTCCACGCCCGCGCAAAAGCCGCGCGGCGCGGCCAGATACAGCATCAGGGGGGGCTTTGCATCCATGCCCGCAGGGTTAATGCCTGCGGGCCGGGCTGTCCACCGTGCCGGGCTGCTTGACCTTGGCAACGGCCCTGCGGCAACTGTCCGCGCGCATCCCCGCGCCCAGGATTCAAGCCGGAGACATCATGCAGCAGAGCCGCAGCGGATTGCTGATCATCCTGTCCTCGCCTTCGGGCGCGGGGAAATCGACGCTGGCGCGGCGCCTGATGGACCGCGATCCCAGCTTGCGGTTTTCCGTCTCGGCAACGACGCGGACGCCCCGCAGCGGCGAGGTGGACGGACGCGACTATTTCTTTACCGACCATGCCGGTTTTCAGGCCATGGTCGAGGCGGGCGAGATGCTGGAACATGCCGAGGTGTTCGGCAACCGCTACGGCACCCCGCGCGCCCCGGTCGAGCTGGCCATGGCCGAGGGGCGCGACACGATCTTCGACGTGGACTGGCAGGGCGGCCAGCAGATCCGCGCCTCGGACCTGTCGGGCCATGTCGTGTCCATCTTCATCCTTCCGCCCAGCCTGACCGAACTGGAGCGCCGGCTGCGCACCCGCGACCAGGACAGCGACGAGGTGATCGCCGGCCGGATGCAGAAAAGCCGCGACGAGATCAGCCACTGGGCGGAATACGATTATGTGCTGGTCAATGATGACCTTGACGCGACTGAGGCCGATCTGCGCGCCATCCTGGCGGCCGAACGGCTGCGCCGCGACCGCCGCCCCGCGCTGGGCCGCTTTGTCCGCACCCTGATGGAGGAGGCGCGATGATCTGGGAGCTCGACGGCATCGCCCCCCGGATCGCCCCTGACGCATGGATTGCCCCCGATGCCCAGGTGATGGGGCGCGTGGTGATCGAGGAGGGGGCAAGCGTCTGGTGGGGCGCGGTCCTGCGCGGCGACAACGAGGAAATCCGCATCAAGGCCGGCGCGAACGTGCAGGACGGCTGCGTGCTGCATACCGATCCGGGCTGCCCGCTGGTCGTGGGCAGCGATGTGACGGTGGGGCACAAGGCGGTCCTGCACGGCTGCACGGTTGGGGAAGGGGCGCTGATCGGCATGGGGGCGATCGTCCTGAACCGCGCCGTCATCGGCGCCGGATCGCTGATCGGGGCGGGGGCGCTGATCCCCGAGGGGCGCGAGATTCCCCCCGGCTCGCTGGTGATGGGCGCGCCGGGACGGGTGGTGCGCATGCTTGACGATGAACGGATCGCGATGCTGCGGACCTCGGCCGTGCGCTATCGTGCCAATGCGGCGTGGTTCCGCGCTGGTCTGCGCCCGGCGGGCTGAAGGGGCGGCAGGGTGGATTGGACGGATCTTGAACAGTTCTGCGGCGCGGTGCCGGTGCCGATGCTGATCGTGGACGGCGCGGCCCGCGTGGTGGTCGCCAACCCGGCCGCCGGAACGATGCTCGGCCCCGCGCTGACTGACCGGCCCTTTGTCACCGTCCTGCGCCAGCCGCGTGTCAACCGCGCGATCGAGCAGGCATTGGCCGACGCCGCGCCGCAGCGGCTGTCCGCGTCGCTGTCCGCGCGCGGGCATGATCACAATTGCGTCGTGACCGTGACGCCGGTGACCATCGGCGGTGCGCCAGGGGCGGCGGTGGTGATCGAGGACAGCTCGGGCCTTGAGCATGCCGAACGGCTGCGGCGCGATTTCGTGGCCAATGTCAGCCACGAGCTGCGCACACCGCTGACGGCGCTGATGGGGTTCATCGAGACGCTGCAGGGGCCGGCCCGCAATGATGCCGCGGCGCGCGACCGTTTCCTGGCGATCATGCAGCGCGAGGGAAACCGCATGAACCGGCTGATCGGCGATCTGCTCTCGCTCAGCCGGGTCGAGCAGGAGGAACGGCGCCGCCCCTCGGAATGCGTCGATCTGGCCGCGCTGATCCGGCTGGCCTGCGCCACGCTTGCACCCACCGCGCGGGGCGCGGGGGCGGCCCTGGTGCGGATCGGCACCCCCGAGAGGGCCGAGGTCGCTGGCGATCCCGACCAGATCCAGCAGGTGCTGCACAATCTGATCGAGAATGCTGTCAAATACGGTGTCCGTCCGGGCGCCGAGGAGGGACGCGAGGTCCGCGTCACGCTGAGCCATGTGCCCCATGAACCCGTCCTGCGCGGGCCGGGCTGGGCCGTCGAGGTCGCGGATGATGGCGAGGGCATCGAGGAAACCCACCTGCCGCGCCTGACCGAGCGGTTCTATCGCATAGACAGCCACCGCTCGCGCGAGAAGGGGGGAACGGGGCTGGGGCTGGCGATCGTCAAGCATATCGTGGCCCGTCACCGCGGACGGCTGAAGATCGAAAGCGAAAGGGGTGTCGGCAGCCGGTTCACGATCATCCTGCCCGAATGGCAGGCCAGCGCATCCCGC
Organism: Paracoccus contaminans; assembly: GCF_002105555.1. Classification (NCBI taxonomy): domain Bacteria; kingdom Pseudomonadati; phylum Pseudomonadota; class Alphaproteobacteria; order Rhodobacterales; family Paracoccaceae; genus Paracoccus; species Paracoccus contaminans. Next base: position 8,881 of record NZ_CP020612.1, on the reverse strand, counting down.
GGTGATCGGCCGCGCCGCTGAGCGGCCTGACGGGCGCCATGATGGCTTGCATGCTCCGCCCGCATTCTCCTGCTTCCCATTCAGCCGCCAGCGCCTGAGCCGCCAGAGGCCCGCCCCTTTTGCGCCATGACCGTCCCGCCCTAAGGCATATGACGACGCGCCGGACGGCTGACTCCATACCATGGCGCGCCTCCGTAAGGGCAGCAAAGCCGGGCAGCTCGTCTGCTGGGGCACGGTCGGGGCGCAGGGCAAGGCCGCAGCGGCGGCGCAGTCGATGGGCGCGGGCACGGCCGCAGGGGCGGAGAGGGCACGCCCCTTGGCCTGACCAACGCACAGCCCGATAGCCTTGCCTGCCTTGCAGGAACTATGAGGAACTCGTGCCCGACCCCCGCATGCAGGCAGGCGCAGCATCTGTAACCCCGGCCATGCGCGGGCCGGTCAAGGCTGGAGCTGTCTGCCTGCCGCGATGCGGCCCCCTGCGCGGGGGCGGCGGATGATGCCGTCCGGCGACGCGCATGTGTCAAAGCCGGCAACAGCGCGCCTGAGGGGCCGGGTGCCCCCCATGGCTGATCCGCCATGCAGAGGACGACCCCGGCCCGGCTCGAGCCGCGCCAGACGCCCGCAACCTAGGGGGCGTCCGGCAGGTCGGCGCGGATCGCCGATGCGAGCGCCGTCCGGTAAAGCCGCGACAATGTGTCAAGGGGCGCGCTGTCCCCGCCCAGACTGACCATGTCCCCGCCAAAGCGGCCGACGATGCTGGCGGCGATCCCTGCCTCTGATGCGGCCTGCATCAGGGTTTCGGCGTCCGCGGGGGGACAGGCGAGCAGATAGCGGGCCTGATCCTCGCCAAAGAGGGCTGCGATCCCGTCCGGATCCAGCGTCAGTCCCAACCCCGCGGCCTCGGCCATCTCGAAGGCCGCAAGCGCAAGGCCGCCGTCGGACAGATCGCTCGCCCCGCGGACATGCCGGCGGTGGCCCAGCACAAAGCCGCCATTGCGCCGCTCGGCCGCAAGATCGACCGGCGGGGCGTCGCCCGCCTCGATCCCCCATGCCTCGGCCGCCAGGGCCGACTGGCCCAGATGGCTGCCCGCCCCCCCGATCAGGACCGCCATGTCCCCGGCCACCGGAAGGCCGGCGATGATCTGGTCCAGATCGGCGATCAGCCCGACGCCCCCGATGGTCGGGGTGGGCAGGATCGCCTGCCCATCGGTTTCATTGTAAAGGCTGACATTTCCCGACACGATGGGAAAGTCGAGCGCCCGGCACGCCTCGCCGATCCCGCGGATCGCGCCCACGAACTGGCCCATGATCTCGGGCTTTTCGGGATTGCCGAAATTCAGGTTGTCGGTCGCGGCCAGGGGCGTTGCGCCGCAGGCGATCAGGTTGCGCCATGCCTCGGCCACGGCCTGCTTGCCGCCCTCGACCGGATTGGCGCGGACATAGCGGGGGGTCACGTCGCTGGTGAAGGCCAGCGCCTTGGACGTGCCATGCACGCGCACGACGCCCGCGCCCAGCCCTGGCTTGCGGATCGTGTCGGCGCCCACCTGCGTGTCATATTGCTTCCACACCCAGCCCTTGTGCGCATAGCTGGGCGAGCCGATCAGCGCCCGCAGCGCCGCGATCGGGGCGATCTCGGGCAGGGGGGGCATGGGGGCGGCGGGCGGGGTTTCCACCCAGGGGCGGTCGTATTCCGGCGCGCTGGAGGACAGTTTCGACAGCGGCAGGTCGGCCATCACGCGGTTGCCGTGCAGGATGAGAAAGCGGTCCTCGGCGATCGTCTCGCCGATCACGGCAAAGTCGAGATCCCATTTCTCGAAGATCGCCCGCGCCTCGGCCTCCTTGTCGGGGCGCAGGACCATCAGCATCCGTTCCTGGCTTTCCGACAGCATCATCTCATAGGCCGTCATGCCGGTTTCACGCTGCGGCACATGGTCGAGGTTCAGCCGGATGCCGAGGCCGCCCTTGTCGCCCATCTCGACCGCCGAACAGGTCAGCCCCGCCGCGCCCATGTCCTGGATCGAGATGACCGCGTCGGTCTGCATCAGTTCAAGGCAGGCCTCGAGCAGGCATTTCTCGGTGAACGGATCGCCCGCCTGCACGGTCGGGCGCTTGTCCTCGATCGTGTCGTCAAACTCGGCGCTGGCCATGGTGGCGCCGCCCACGCCGTCGCGGCCCGTCTTGGCCCCCAGATAGACGACCGGCATCCCCACGCCCGACGCGGCGGAATAGAAGATGCGGTCGGCGTCGGCCAACCCGGCTGCAAAGGCGTTGACCAGGCAGTTGCCGTCATAGGCGCGGTGAAAGCGGACCTCGCCGCCCACATTGGGCACGCCGAAGGCATTGCCATAGGCGCCGATCCCCTCGACCACGCCCTTGACCAGATGCGGGGTGCGCGGATGGTCGGGCCGGCCGAAGGACAGCGCGTCCATCGCCGCGATGGGGCGCGCGCCCATGGTGAAGACATCGCGCAGGATGCCGCCCACGCCGGTCGCCGCGCCCTGATGCGGCTCGATATAGCTGGGGTGGTTGTGGCTTTCCATCTTGAACACCACCGCCTGGCCGTCGCCGATATCCACGACCCCGGCATTCTCGCCCGGGCCGCAGATCACGCGCTCGCCCGTGGTGTGCAGCGTCCGCAGCCATTTCTTTGACGATTTGTAGGAACAATGCTCGTTCCACATCGCCGAGAAGATGCCCAGTTCGGTGAACGAGGGCACGCGGCCAAGCAGGTCCAGGATGCGCTGGTATTCATCGGGTTTCAGACCATGTGCCGCGATCACATCCGGCGTGATGTCCGGTTCCTGCATGAACGATCGCCCCTCTGCTGATGCTGCCGGGCTTCTAGGCGCAGGGGGCAGGCGAGAAAAGGGGCCGCAGGGCCGCAAAGATGACCTTGGGGCATAAAAAAAAGCCGGGCTTGCGCCCGGCCCAAGTCCAACAGGGAGGTGAAGGATGAGCAAACCCATCGCTTCAATGCATAGATACGTGTCAGACTGCCCTGTTTACAAGCACGACCATGCTGCATGAGCGGCATGACCGGCATGCTTGCGGCGCATGGCCCCGTCCAAGGCTGTAAAGAGTGTGGGCCATCACTCGCCAGACGTGCGCCGCAGCTCCTGCAATTCCTCCAGCACGAAATCACGGAATGCCGCAACGCGGCGTGAGCTGCGCAGTTCTTCGGGAAAGGCCAGGAACACCGGAACCTCGTTCGATTCAATCTGCGGCAGAACCCTGACGAGATGAGGAAAATCGGTGGTGAGATAATCGGGCAGCACGCCTATCCCAACATGGTTGAGCACGCCCTGAAGCACGCCGAAATAGTTGTTCACCATCAGGGTCGAGCTGACCGGCTGCCCCAGCAGCGTCTGGGTCAGGGCTGCGCCGGCGCTGACCTGCGGGGTCTGGGGATTTTGGCAGATAAGCCGGTGCGGTGCCAGATCGGTCAGCTGCCGGGGCGTGCCGACGCGGTCGAGATAATCCTGGGTTGCATAAAGGCGCATGCGGATGTTCAGCAGGCGGCGCCGAATCAGGTCGGCCTGGCTCGGCTCCTTCATGCGGATCGCCACATCCGCCTCGCGCATGGGCAGGTCGAGGACGCGTTCTTCCAGCAGCAGGTCGATCTTGAGATCGGGATAGCGGGTGTAAAGCTTGGACAGGCGCGGCACCAGCCACAGCGTGCCGAATCCGACCGGGGTGGTGACCTTCAGTTCGCCGAAGACATGTTCCTCGCTGTCCCGGATCCGGGCGGCGGTGGTGTCCAGCTTGCGGTTCATGGCCTTGGTGGCCTCGAACAGCATCTCGCCCTGCTCGGTCAGGATCAGTCCGCGGGCGTGCCGGTGAAACAGCGTGGTGCCCAGCGCATCCTCAAGCGCGCGGACCTGGCGGCTGACGGCAGACTGGGACAGATGCAGGACATCGCCGGCATGGGTCAGGCTGCCCGCATCGGCGACCGCGTGAAAGATGCGCAGCTTGTCCCAGTCCATCATCCTCGCCATTCCCGTTGTAGTGCATGGCAGCCATGCTTTGTGCGCAACCCATAGCCCAAGGCGCCGGGCATGAGAAAGCCCTTTGTCGGTCAGCTTTTCTGACCTATAAAGGGCCATAGCCATCCGCGCTGGGAGGAGCCACGATGAGCGTTCAGGATATTGCCCTTGCTGATCGTTTCGATCTGGAAAAGCGTCATGTGCTGCTGAACGGCACGCAGGCGCTGGTCCGGCTGATGCTGATGCAGAAGGCGCGCGACCGCGCCGCGGGGCTGAACACCGCCGGTCTGGTGACGGGCTATCGCGGATCGCCCCTGGGCGGGGTCGATCTGCAGATGATGAAATCGGGCAAGCTGCTGTCGGGCGCGGACGTGCTGTTCCAGCCGGGCCTGAACGAGGATCTGGCCGCCACCGCCATCTGGGGCAGCCAGCAGGCCGAGCTGCGCGGGGAGGGTAAATACGACGGCGTCTTTGCGCTGTGGTATGGCAAGGGTCCGGGGGTGGACCGCACCGGGGATGTGATGCGCCATGCCAACATGGCGGGCAGCTCGCGCCATGGCGGTGTCGTCATGGCCATGGGCGATGATCACACGGGCGAATCGTCAACCGTGCTGCACCAGTCGGACTGGGCTATGGTGGATGCCTATATCCCCGTCCTGTCGCCCGCAGGGGTGCAGGAGATCCTGGACTACGGCCTGTACGGCTGGGCGCTTTCGCGCTTTGCCGGGGTGTGGACCGGCCTCAAGACGATGAAGGACACGGTCGAGGCAACCAGCGTCGTCGACGGCAACCCCTTCCGGCTGTCCTTCGTGACGCCCGAGGATTTTTCGATGCCGCAGGGCGGGCTGAACATCCGCCTGGGCGACACGCCCATCGCGCAAGAGGCGCGGATGATCGACTACAAGCGGTTCGCCGCCGAGGCATTTGCCCGCGCGAACCGCATCGACCGGCGCGTCTGGGGCAGGGCCGGGGCGAAAATCGGCATCTGCGCGGCCGGCAAGAACTGGCTCGACGTGGTGCACGCGCTGGGCCTGCTGGGGATCGACGAGGCCGAGGCGGAACGGCTGGGCCTTACCACATACAAGATCGGCCAGACCTGGCCGCTGGACATGGTCAGCTTCCATGAATGGGCCGAGGGGCTCGACCTGATCGTGGTGGTCGAGGAAAAGCGCAAGCTGATCGAGGTGCAGGTCAAGGAGGCGATCTTCGACGACCGCCGCGGCCGCCGCGTCTATGGCTGGCACAAGGGCGACAGCTGGGAAAACGGCCGCCGGGTGGAACTGTTCCCGACGCGCTATGCCCTCGACCCCGTGATGATCGCGCAGAAGCTGGGCAAGATCCTGGTCGAGGAAGGCCGCCAGACCGATCGCCTGTCCGCCGCCCTGTCGCGCATCGCCGAGACGCGCCGCGCCGACAACGCGCCCGAGATCGCGGTCAGGACGCCGTGGTTCTGTTCGGGCTGTCCGCACAACAGCTCGACCAGGGTGCCCGAGGGCAGCCGCGCCTATGCCGGGATCGGCTGCCACTACATGGTGCAATGGATGGACCGGGAAACGACCGGCTTCACCCAGATGGGCGGCGAGGGCGCGAACTGGATCGGCGAGGCGCCGTTTTCCACCCGCCCGCATGTGTTCCAGAACCTCGGGGACGGCACCTACAACCACTCGGGTTCTCTGGCGATCCGCGCGGCCAGGGCGGCGGGGACCAACATCACCTACAAGATCCTGTTCAACGACGCCGTCGCCATGACCGGCGGCCAGCCGAACGAGGGCGAACTGACCGCCCCCCAGATCGTGCGCGAATTGCAGGCGATCGACGTGCCCGTCGTTCTGGTCTATGACGAGAAAGAGGACATCGACCGCAACCTGTTCCCCGCCGGGCTGCGGTTCGAGGAACGCGCCAGCCTGATGGCCGTGCAGCGCGAACTGGCGCAGGTGCCCGGCGTCAGCGCCATCGTCTATGTCCAGACCTGCGCCGCCGAAAAGCGCCGCCGCCGCAAAAAGGGCGCCTTCCCCGACCCTGACCGCCGCGTCTGGATCAATCCCGAGGTCTGCGAGGGCTGCGGCGACTGCTCGGTCCAGTCGAACTGCGTCTCGGTCGTGCCATTCGACACGAAACTGGGCCGCAAGCGGGCGATCGACCAGTCGTCCTGCAACAAGGATTACAGCTGCGTCAAAGGCTTCTGCCCCAGCTTTGTCAGCGTTGCGGGCGGCAAGCTGCGCAAGCCTGCGGCCCAGGCGCTGGACTTGCCCGACCTGCCCGAACCCGCGCTGCCCGCCATCCATGGCACCCACAACATCGTCATCACCGGCGTCGGCGGCACCGGCGTCGTCACCATTGGCGCGGTGCTGGCGCAGGCTGCCCAGATCGACGGCAAGGGCGCGGGCATGATGGAAATGGCCGGCCTTGCGCAGAAGGGCGGGGCGGTTCACATCCACTTGCGCCTGGCCACCCGCCCCGAGGATATCAGCGCCATCCGCGTCGCGGTGGGCGAGGCCGATGCAATCATCGGCGGGGATCTGGTCGTGACGGCCGGGGCGCGCACCATCGGGCTGATGGCGCAGGGCCGCACCGGCGCGGTGGTGAACGACCACGAGATCATCACCGGCGAGTTCACGCGCAACCGCGATTTCCATGTGCCCTCCGAGCGGCTGAAGCTGTCGCTGGAGGCCCGGCTGCGCGATCGGGTATCCTTCCTGAATGCCTCGACGCTGGCCGAACGGTTCCTGGGCGATTCCATCTATTCCAACATGCTGATGACGGGCGCGGCCTGGCAGCAGGGGCTGATCCCCCTCTCCGAGGCAGCGATCCTGCGCGCGATCGAGCTGAACGGCGCCAAGGCCGAGGAGAACAAGCGCGCCTTCCGCATCGGCCGCTGGGCGGCGCTGAACCCGGTGCCGGCCGAGAATGCCGGGGTTCATCCCGAACGGCTTGATCCGGTCGCCTATCGCGCTGGCCGGCTGGTGGGATACCAGGGCGAGGGGCTCAAGCGCCGCTTCCTGCGGCTGGTCGATCTGGCCCCGCCCGAGCTGCGCGAGACGGTCGCCGAGGGCTTCTATCGCCTGCTGGCGGTCAAGGACGAATACGAGGTGGCCCGCCTGCACCTGACCACCGCCCAAGGCGTCGGGCGGGTATTCGAGGGCGACACCAGGCTGACCTTCCATCTCGCCCCCCCCGTGCTGGGCGGCAAGGACGCGGACGGGCGCCCGAAAAAGCGCGACTTCGGCCCATGGATACTGCCGGTGTTCCGGGCGCTTTCGGCGCTGCGCGGGGTGCGCGGCACCTTTGCAGACCCCTTCGGCTGGCAGGGCGAAAGGCGGCGCGAACGCGCCCTGGCCCGGCAATACGAACAGGACATGCGCGCCGTGCTGCCCGCCGTCACGCCCGCAACGCTCGACATCGCGCGCGAACTTGCCGCACTGCCCATGGACATCCGCGGTTACGGCTTCATCAAGGATGCGGCGGCGGAAAAGGCACAGGCACGCCGGGCCGAGTTGCTGGCTGCCTTCCAGGCCGGCGGCTGGCCGGCCCGGCCCGAGCTGCGCATGGCTGCGGAATAGGCCATCTTCGGTCCTGAAATATCCTGGGGGCGCGGGGGCAAGGCCCCCGCATCCTGCTGCGCATTGTCGTACCTGTCGCGGGTCATGGATTTCCGCGGCCCCTGCGCCTAGATGTGCCCTGTCAGCAGGAGGGTGCGGATGGCGGTCGGGGTATTCGATTCGGGACTGGGCGGGCTGACCGTGCACCAGGCCATTGCCGCCCGGATGCCGGATTTGCCGCTGGTCTATCTGGGCGACAATGCCCACACGCCCTATGGCACGCGCACGCCCGATGATATCTTCGATCTGACCTGCAAGGGTGTCGAGCGGCTGTGGGCCGAGGGCTGCGATCTGGTGATTCTTGCCTGCAACACCGCCAGCGCCGCGGCGCTCAGGCGGATGCAGGAAAGCTGGCTGCCCGCGGACAAGCGCGTTCTGGGCGTGTTCGTGCCCATGATCGAGGCGCTGACCGAACGCCAGTGGGGCGACAACAGCCCGCCGCGCGAGGTCGCGGTCAAGCATGTCGCCCTGTTCGCCACCCCTGCCACCGTGTCCAGCCGCGCGTTTCAGCGCGAATTGGCCTTTCGCGCCATCGGCGTCGATGTCGAGGCCCAGCCTTGCGGCGGCGTCGTCGATGCCATCGAGGAGGGCGATGAAATGCTGGCCGAGGCGCTGGTCGCTTCGCATGTCGAGGCGCTCAAGCGGCGGATGCCCTATCCGCAAGCGGCGGTGCTGGGCTGCACCCATTATCCGCTGATGGAACAGGCCTTCCAGAAGGCGCTCGGCCCCGGCGTCAAGCTGTTCTCGCAGGCCGGGCTGGTCGCCGAAAGCCTGCAGGATTATCTGCGCCGCCGGCCTGAATTCGCCGGCCCCGGCACCCGTTGCCGCTTTCTGACGACGGGCGATCCCGCCCGCGTCTCGGCCAAGGCGACGCAGTTCCTGCGCCATCCGATCCAGTTCGAAGCAGCATAAAAAGCGGAGGACAGGATAATGAAATCGCTTAAGAAAAGACGGCGCGTTCAGGTTCTGGCTGCGGCTGCCGTCGCCCTTGTCCTGGCCACCGTCCTGATCGGCTATGGCTTTCGGGACGGGATCAACCTCTATCGCTCGCCCTCGCAGGTGGCCGAGGCCCCGCCCGACCCGCGTGAGGTGTTCCGCCTGGGCGGGCTTGTCGAGCAGGGATCGCTCAATCGCGGGCAGGGGCATGTCGTCAGCTTTACCGTGACGGATGGCGCGGCCAGCGTGCCGGTGCGGTTCGAAGGCGTGCTGCCCGATCTGTTTGCGGAAAATGCCGGGATGATCGGCACCGGCCGGATGGAAGGCGGCACCTTCGTTGCTAACGACATCCTGGCCAAGCAT